>NZ_LT629779.1:2229539-2548044 GCF_900105535.1 Pseudarthrobacter equi | reverse complement strand
GTTCATGGACCCGCTCCGCTCCCCCAGGCGCTGGCCATACAGCCCGCCGGGTCCGCCCCACGCAGCATCGAACGCCGGCTGCGCGCTGACGGTCACCGAATATTTGGCCAGCCGGGCTATCGCATCGGCGTCCGTCATTTCCACATGTTCAAGGCGGTGGCCCGCCGCGCGCACACGCTGCTCTCCCACCTGTTCCGCAGCAAGGTCCAGCGCCGCGAGTGCCGTGTCCAGGCCGGCGTCCCCGATCACATGGAATCCGCCCTGGATGCCGGCCAGCGAGCAGGCTGCCAGGTGCGCCGCGGCTTCCTCAACGCCCAGGTACAGGCTGCCCCGCTCTTCGGGGGCGTCGCTGTAGCCGGAGCGCAGGGCTGCGGTGCGTGAACCGATCGAACCATCAATGTTCAGGTCACCAGCCAGGCCGCGGATAGTGAAGCCGAACTGCGAAATGAGGCTGCGTGCCTGTTCCTCGGTTGCTGCCAGCTCGCCCCAGTAGGGCAGGATTTCCGGTTGTGCAGGCAACCCGGGATCGGCGGTGTTCCACGCCGCCGCAAGACGCAGGTCATCCGCGCCGCCAATGTGCGGGGCACCCATTTCGGCAAGGGCCACGTAGCCATTTGCTGCCGCCTCTGCCAGGGCCTTTGCCTGGTATCTCCGAAGGACGTCGGCGGGCAGGCTGCGGGCGGACCGCCTGGCAGCCGTGTGGGCCGCACGCGTGACTTTCGCACCGCCGTCGTACCCCTCTGCGTCCTGCAGGCCGGGCTCCCGCGCCAGGGCACCGGAGACCAGCGCAGAGTGGACGTCCACGCGCGACAGGTAAACGGACCGGCCGCCTGCCGCCCGGTCGAGTTCGTCAGTGGTGGGCAACGTGGCGTCGGTCCATTGCGTCTCATCCCAGCCGTGGCCCAGGACGGGTCCGCTCCCGCCGGCCGCAGCAACGGCGTCCAGGAGTTCACGGGCGGAGTTCACGGATGCAAGCTTCAGGGAGTCCAGGGCAATGCCGGTTTCCGTCAGGTGCGCATGGGAATCCACAAACCCCGGCGTGACAAGGGCGCCCCGCAGGTCGATGATGTCCATCTTTGAATCAGCAATGGAGGACGCCGCCTGCTCGGACCCCACCCAGGCCACTGTATCGCCGTCCACCAACATGGCCGTGGCAAACGGATCGGCCGCCGTGTAGACGGATCCGTTGCGGTAGAGCACTGCCTTGGAACGGGTATTGGACTCTGGACCGGACGTGGTCATTGGCGAAAGGCTCCTCGCATAGGGGCGTGCCGGAACAGCCCCGGCACAATGGGGCGGACGGTGCGTTTACTGGACAGATGAATAGGCCACGACGCCGCGGCGGATCAGGTTGATGGCCTCGCCGCACAGCCGCGCGAGCCGTGGTTCGAGGCCTGGAATCTTGGCGATCTGGTCCAGCAGGTCCACCACCTGCTTGACCCAGCGGACGAAGTCTCCGGCGGCGAGGTCGGTGCCGCTCAGCACATCCTGCAGGTGGCGCCCGCGGGCCCACTTGTAGATGGGCCACACCAGGCCGAGCTCGGGCTCACCGGTGAGCGGCAGCTTGTTCGCTTCTTCGACGTCCTCGAGCGCGGACCATTCCCGGACCACGATGTCTACTGACGTTTCCAGGGAGACGCTGGGCATCCGCGGGCGCAACCCGCGGTCCTCGCGCTTTGCCTGGTAGACGAGCACGCTGGCCAGGGCGGCGACCTCGACGGCGTCGAGGTCGGCGAAGGCGCCAAGGCGGAGCGACTGGGAAATCAGGAGGTCCTTCTCCCCATAGATCCGCCGGAGCCGCTGCCCGTCCGGGCTGATGGCCAGCCGCCCGTCAGTTGAGGCGTCCAGGTATCCGTAGGCGGACAGGACGTCGCAGACCCGGTCAAAAGTCTTGGCAATGGTGTTGGTCCGCCCCTGGATCTGGCGTACCAGGTTGTCTGTTTCGCGCCGCAGCTTCCACCAGCGCTCGGACCAGCGGGCGTGGTCTTCCCGTTCGCTGCACCCGTGGCACGGGTGGGCGCGGAGGGCACGCCGGAGATCGGCGATGCGCTTCTCCTGGTCCGGCATCGCGGTGGCAAGGCCAAAGTCGTTGTTGCGGTTGTGGCCCGGCGCGGGCGGCCGGTTCTCGCGCAAGGCGTTCCTGGCCGAGGACGCCAGATCGCGGCGCGACTTGGGGACCTTGGCGTTGAAGGACTTGGGGATGCGGATCCGGGTAACGGGCGCGATGGGGCCCTCCAGGTCGTCCGTGCCGATCCTGCGCAGCTGGTTATCGAGGGTCAGGACAGCGGGCCTCGGTTCCCTGCTGCTGTGGTCCGAGCTGAGGACGATGGCCGGGCCGGGTGCGCGGCCGCCGGGAACATCCACCACGTCGCCGGGCATGAGGCGGGCCAGGGAGTCGTCGCTCATCGACTTGCGTGCGCGGGTTGTGGTGCGCGACGCAGCGTTTTCCACGTCAGAGAGTTCGCGGCGCAGCCGTGCGTATTCAGTGAAGTCACCGAGATGGCAGGTCATGGACTTGGCGAAGCCGGCAAGGGATTCCTCACGGCTGCGCACCTGCCTGGCCAGGCCCACCACTGACCGGTCGGCCTGGAACTGTGCGAAGGAGGACTCGAGGATTTCCCGGGCCCGGGCGCGGCCAAACTGGGCCAGCAGGTTGATGCTCATGTTGTACGTGGGGCGGAAACTGGAGTTGAGCGGGTAAGTCCGCCTGGAGGCCAGGCCGGCCACCGCTGTTGGGTCCCCTCCCGGCTGCCACAGGACCACGGCGTGGCCCTCGACGTCGATGCCGCGCCGGCCCGCCCGCCCGGTGAGCTGCGTGTACTCGCCGGCAGTGATGTCCACGTGGGCTTCACCGTTGAACTTGTCGAGCTTTTCCAGCACCACCGACCGTGCCGGCATGTTCACACCCAGGGCAAGGGTCTCCGTGGCGAAGACGGCCTTGACCATTCCGTCGGCGAAGAGCTTCTCCACCACTTCCTTGAAGGTGGGCAACATCCCGGCGTGGTGGGCGGCGAAACCGCGGAGCAGGCCGTCGCGCCAGCTCCAGAAGCCGAGGACGTCGAGGTCATCCGGCGGAATGTCACGGCCGGCCTCATCGACGCGTTCGGCGATGATCCGCTGTTCCTTTTCCGTGGTCAGCCACAAACCGGAAGCAACACACTGGGCCACTGCGGCGTCGCAACCGGCCCTGGAAAAGATGAACGTGATGGCGGGCAACAGGTCCATCCGGTCCAGGCTGGCGATGACCTGGGGGCGGCTGGCCCGCCGCACGCCCGTTTGCTCGGCAGGACGTGCCGGCCGGTCGTTGCCCCGGCGGCCGCGCTGCACGCGTCCGGGCCGGCTCCGCAAGCCCTGCTGGCCTTCGTTGCGGGCAACGGTCAGGAGTTCCGGGTTGACGTCGAAGCCGCGGTTGGTGTCTTTGTTCCGGTTTTTGCCGGTGACCGCTTTAGGCTGTTCATCCTCGGCAGCATCCACCGCAGGGGCGATTTCGTCGAAAGTGGTTTCGCCGGCGAACAGGTCCATGATCCGGCGGCCCACCATGACGTGTTGCCAGAGGGGAACCGGCCGGTGTTCGGAGACGATGATGTCCGTGTCGCCGCGGACAGTGTCCAGCCACGCCCCGAACTCCTCTGCGTTGGATACCGTGGCGCTGAGGGAGACCACCTGCACTTCGCTTGGCAGGTGGATGATGACTTCCTCCCACACGGCGCCGCGGAACCTGTCGGCCAGGTAGTGCACTTCATCCATGACCACGTACCCCAGGTCGTCCAGGGTGGCCGAATCGGCGTAAAGCATGTTGCGGAGGACTTCGGTGGTCATGACCACCACCGGGGCCTCGCCGTTGATGCTGGTGTCGCCCGTCAGCAGTCCGACATTCTCGGCCCCGTATTTTTCACCCAGTTCGCTGAATTTCTGGTTGCTGAGCGCCTTGATGGGGGTGGTGTAAAAGGCCTTAAGACCGCGCTTGAGGGCCAGGTAGATGGCGAATTCACCGACGATGGTCTTACCGGCACCCGTCGGTGCGGCCACCAGGACGCCCTTGCCCCCTTCAAGGGACCGGCACGCCTGCCGCTGGAAGTCGTCGAGCTCGAAGTCGAGGGTCTGGATGAAGGCACCGAGGTCCGTGGCGGCCTCCGCGCGCCGCTCCGCGCTGGCCCGGTACCTTTCGGCGGGTGAGAGTTCTTCGACATCGTCACCCGGCCCCGGCGAGAACGGTCCGCTGGTGGTTGGGCCTGTGGAGAACGGCCCGGTATTGGAGGACATATACCAAGCCTAATGGGAGCTTAGAGGTTCCCCAGTTCACTGCTGGGGGTTGCGACGTCTGCGGTGGCCTCGGTTTCGGCAGCCACCTTGGACTCGCGGCGCGCACGGCGTTTGTCATTCATGAGGCAGACACCGATCGCTGCGAAGAAGAGCACCAGCAGCGGACCCGCAAGCATGAACATGGAGATGGCATCGGCGCCAGGCGCGGCGATGGCCGCCAGCACGAACACCAGGAAGACAGTGATGCGCCAGGCTTTGAGGATGGTGCGTCCGGACAGGATGCCGGCCATGTTGATGCCTACCAGTACCACCGGCACCAGGAAAGCTATACCCAGGACCAGGACCATGCGTGTGACGAACTCGATGTAGGTTCGCGCATCAATAACGCTTGAGGAGCCTTCGGGCGTGAACTGTGTCAGGGCATGGACCACCTGGGGTACCACCAGCCAGCCGGCCCAGATTCCGGCCAGGAACAGCGGAACCGCCGCAGCCATGTAGCCCAGCGTGTAGTGGCGCTCCTTCGACGTCAGGCCCGGGGTGATGAAGGCCCACAGCTGGTAGATCCAGATGGGGCTGGAGATGACCACGCCGATGAGGAGCGACATCTGGAGCTTGAAATCGAACGGGGATGCGATGCTGCCGAAGTTGATGGCGGCAAGGCCGCCGGTCTGATCCGAAATACGGTTGACGGGCTCTGCCAGGGCCTTCAGCAGCGGATCGTAAAGTATCCAGCCGCCGATGCCGCCGATGACGACGCCGATCGCCGACTTGATCAGCCGGTTTTTCAGCTCCTTGAGGTGGTCCCAGAGGGACATCCGCCCCTCTGGGTTGGCTTTACGGGCCCGCTTCAGTGCCACTGGGGTTTAGGCGCGGTTCGACGGCGGAACGTCAGTGCCGTCGGTCGGCTCTCCCGGCTTCGCCTTGGGGTGGTTCACGATGGTGCCTTCCACCGGGCCGGAGGCGTCGGTGGACTCGGTTTTGCCGTCGTTCTTCATTTCCTTGACCTCGGACTTGATGATCCGCATGGACTGGCCAAGGCTGCGCGCCATGGCAGGGAGCTTGGGGGCGGCAAAGAGAAGCAATGCGACAACGATGATGATAACGATGGGCCAGGGGCCATCAAAGAGTCTTCCCATGGGAAATCCTTTCCTCTAAAAACATCCTACTTCTATGTGAAGTCGAGATCTGTGAGAGCCTGCGGCTGGCCCCGGTCCTTCTTGCGCTGCACTCGCCGAAGGCGGCGTTCTTCCCGGCGGGAGGACTTGGATGCCTCGTAATCATGTCTCATGTCGGCTGGCGAGGCAAAAATGGCAGAGCCGGCGGCCGGACGCCCCATGCCGGCCTGGTGATCATGGGGATCGACCCCGGGGAGCGGGCCAATGTGGCCCAACTTGTCGCCCGCGGCACCCAGGTCCTTGACTGTGGCCATGAACTTACGGAACAGGCGAACGCCCAGCACGAAATAGAAAAGGAGTGACACGGCAACCAACGCCACCCATAACAGGATCCAGAACCACCAAGGCATGCTGAGAAGTCTAGCCGCCGTACCGGGCCAGGGCGGCTTCCAGCCAGTCCCGGGCCGTGTCAGCAAGCCCGGCAGGTTCGAGAATCCGGACCGCTCCCCCATGCTGGGCCACGAACATGGGCAGCCAGCCGGTGTTTCCGAAGCGTATCTCCGCCACGAGTCCGCCGTCGGGAAGGTCCGCCGTGCGGTCCGCGTAGTAATCCTCTGCCAGGCCCCGGCCCTGCCTGGTGAGCTGCACGGTGACCGTGGTGTCGTCGTCGTTCGGAGTGAAGAGCTTGGCCGGAACACCCTCCGCGGGCGCCCTGTCCCCTGCCACACGGTTCCCGTTCGGGCGGACATCCTGCACCCGGTCCATCCGGAAATTCCGCAGCCCGTTGACCCGGTGGCAGAATGCCTCGAAGTACCAGGTGTTATCCAACGAATAGAGCCGGAGCGGGTCCACGTCGCGCTCGGACACAGCGTCCCGCTGCGGCGACAGGTACGTGAGGTGGAGCTGTGCACCGGAAACGATGGCTTCCCGTACCGTTGCGTGGGTGGTTGCGTCGCCGGGTGCAACTTCCGGACCGGACAGGGAAGCGGCGCGCAGGCCCTCCTCCCCTGCCGCTGCCAGCAGCTTCAGCGTCACCGACTCCAGGGCACCGCCTTCGGCGAGGTCCGGCAGTCCGTTCAGGGTTTCGAGGCCGGTGAGAAGCGCGCAGGCTTCCTCCACGGTAAAGCGAACCGGCTTCTTCAGGTCCAGGTCCTGGGTGATGAAGACGTGGTCGTCCTCCCACTGGATGTCCAGCAGGTCATCGGGGTAGCCCTCGGGCAGGCCCGAGCAGATGAGGATCCGCAGGTCTTCCTCGAGTTCCCCGCGGCTCACCCCGAAGTGTTCCGCGACGTCGTGGATGTGCAGGCCCTGATTGTGGACCAGGAACGGGACCAGTTGGAGCATGCGTTTGAGCTGGTCCTCCGATGTCCCCTTGCGGACTTTCCGTGGCTGCGCGGCCGGGAAAGCATACTCAGGAACAGGTGCTGCACTGAACGCTGCCGCCGCGCGCAGCCTGCGCTCCACCGCCCGGACCAGTTCAGCGGGGGCTACCGGCAGCGCGTCGGGACCGTAGGACGCGAGCTCCTCGGCCAGGACTTCGGGGTCGCGGAAGTCCAGGCTCAAGCGTTCGTGGCCCTCGGCAGGCGCCGGGGCGGCGGTATCCTGGTCCGTTCCGGCGTCTTTTGCCCGGCCCCTCAGCGCCAGCAGGCGTCCTTCCCGGACATCCACGACGGCGGTGCGGAGCGGCAGTTCCGGGAGGCGGGCAAGCTCCAGCCGGATGTTGAAGTCGGCCGGCGGCTTGAAGGATTCTTTCGGCAGCGTCGTCACGGGACCCGTGAAACGCGACAGGCGGAAGTGCCGGGGTTCCCGCCGCGCCCGGTCGTAACCCATCAGGTACCACTGCCCGAAGCGGCTGCCCAGGCCCCATGGTTCAACGGTGCGGACTTCTTCCTTGCCGGTGGTGCCGGCCAGGTAGGGGAAGGTCACTGCGTGCCGGGAGTGCATGGCCGCCACGAGGTCATCGAATGCCTGGCCTGCCGGCCTGATGCGCGGCTGGACGCCCGAGGGAAGTTCGACGTCGGCCATCCGCCCGGACGCCTGGAGCTTGCGGAGCGCGCTCTGGGCAGCGGTGCCGAGGGCTGCACGTTCCCACAGTTGGGAGGCCAGCAGCAGGACCGTCCACTCTTCCGGGCCGAGTTCGACGTCGGGAAGCCGGTTGGATTCCTTGCCGATCCGGTAGCGGGTGGTGGCGGGGTCGTCCTCGCTCCAGCCCAGGTCCGTCAGGGTTTCGACGTCGAAGCCGAACTGGCGCAAATCGTTCTTGTCCCGTTCGAACATCCGGCCAAAGGCGACGTCGTTGCCGGATTCGTCGTGGTAGACCTTTTGCCTCAGTTCGCTGCGGCGAAGCCCGTAACGGGTGTTCAGCAGCGCGATCAGGAGGTTCAGGAGGCGCTCAGTTCGGGATAGGGACACCCTGTGTACGTTACTAAAGTCCTTGCCGGAACGCAGAAAGCGCGGCAGCCCGCGGGACTGATGTCCTGCGTGCTGCCGCGCTTACGACGGCGAAACCGCGCTGTGTGTCTGCGGCCCGGTCTAGCGGACTCCCACCAGGTCCACAACGAAGATCAGGGCCTCGTTGGGGGCAATCGCCCCACCGGCGCCACGGGAACCGTAGGCCAGTTCCGAGGGGATTTCGAGGCGGCGGCGGCCGCCCACCTTCATGCCGAGCAGGCCCTGGTCCCATCCCTGGATGACCTGGCCGACGCCGACCCGGAAGTCCAGCGGGGCGCCGCGGCCCCAGGAGGCGTCAAACTCTTCGCCGGTGGACCAGGCAACGCCCACGTAGTGGGTGGAGACGGTGTCGCCGGCCTTGGCTTCGCGGCCGTCGCCCTCGATGAGGTCGGTGATCACGAGTTCGGTGGGGACATCGCCCTGGGGGAAGTCGATTTCAGGCTTAGTGCGGTCGAACTCCCGCTGTCCAAATGACATGCTTGCTCCTTTGATCTGTGCTGTGGGGGTGTTGGTGTTAATTCCGCGGACTGGCCGCGGCCCGTCTGTAAGTGTGGCTACTTGGCGCCGAGGATGTCCACTACGAAGACAAGATCGCCCTTGGCTTCGCCCTGACCGGCGTCACCGTAGGCCAGGTCCTTGGGGATCACCAGGAGGACACGGGAGCCCACCGTCTTGCCGGCGAGGCCCTGCGTCCAGCCCTTAATGACCTGGTTCAGCCCAAAGCTCGCCGGTTCGCCGCGGTCGAAGCTGGAGTCGAACTTGGTGCCGCCCACCAGGTTGACGCCCACGTAGTTGACCGTCAGGGTGTCAGTCTCCTTGACGGTCGCCCCGGTGCCCTTGATGAGGTCCTGGGAGACCAGCGCGGTGGGGGCTGCGGCGCCTTCAACGTTGATTTCCGGTTTGCCGTCTTTCTCCGTCACGGTGGGCAGGCCTGCCGGCGGGGTTACGGTTTCGCCCTGGGGCTTGTCCAGTGCAGGAGTCGCGTCAGCGGCGGAAAGCACCTTGATGATCAAGAGCTGGGTGGGGCTGGCCGGGGCGCTCGGCGCTGGGGTGGCTCCGGCTGAGGGGCTGGGGCTGGCTGCGGGGGCACTCTTCTGTCCCGGCACGGCAAGTGCAATGCTGGAGCCGACCTTCGCACCCACGAAAGCGTTGTAAATGACGGCGCTGTTGGTCTTGAGGTCGTCGTTGAGTTCGAGGGGTTCGGGCTCGCTGGGGAAGGTGTCTTCCAGGGTGGAGCCGTCTGCACCGTTGAGGGCGAGGACCGAGATGTTGGCGATCTGGTTTGCCTTGACGGTGTCACCGGTACCCTCAGTGACAACCTTGACGGTGGGCTCAGCCACTTCGAACGGCTTGGGGAAGTCCACGCCCGGGGCCTTCTTTTCCCCGTTGTCGGTCAGCTTGAGGGTGTCGAACTTGGCAGTGTCGCCAGCGGACTGGCTGGTGGGTTCCGGCTCTGCGGTGGAACCTCCGCAGGCGGTGAGCAGCAGCAGGCCGGGCAGGAGGATTGCTAGTAGTCGGCGCACGTAAAGAACTTTCGTCGGGGCAGGGTGGACGCGATGTTCCGCATGGCAGCGGACAGCATCGCTGCGGGCACCTTAAAAGGGCCTTATCCAGAATAGCCCGTGAAGCTGGGTGTCAGCCCATAGAGTCCAGGAGGGCATCAACCCGGTCGTCAACACTCCTGAACGGGTCCTTGCACAGGATTGTCTGGTGGGCACGGTCGTTCAGCTTCAGGTGCACCCAGTCCACCGTGTAGTCACGTCCCAGCTCCTGCGCCCGGCGGACAAAGTCGCCACGGAGTTTGGCCCGGGTGGTCTGCGGCGGTGCGTCCACGGCGTCCTTGACTACGGTGTCGTCCACCAGGCGGCGGACGGCTCCACGGGACTGCAGCAGGTAGTACAGGCCCCGGCTCCGCGAGATGTCGTGGTAGGTCAGGTCCAGTTGGGCAATCCGCGGCGCATCCAGGCCCAGCCCGTGGCGTTCGCGGTAGCTGTCCATGAGCTTCTTCTTAATGGCCCAGTCAATTTCGGTGTCAATGCTGCGTGTGTCGCCGCTTTCGATGGCCTTGAGCGTGCGCTCCCACAAGTCCAGGATCAGCGGTACGTGGGGGTTGTGGGCACCATGTTCCCGCACGAACGCGGTGACTTTCGTCAGGTACTCCTGCTGGATTTCCAGTGCTGTCAGTTGGCGGCCGTTGGCCAGCCTGACCAGTGCGCGGCCGCTGAGGTCGTGGGAGATTTCGCGGATGCTGCGGATGGGGTTTTCCATCCGCATGTCCCGCATGATGACGCCGGCTTCGATCATCCGCAGGACCAGGTCGACGGTGCCAACCTTCATCAGGGCGGTGGTCTCCGACATGTTGGAATCGCCCACAATGACATGCAGCCGGCGGTAGAACTCAGCGTCCGCGTGCGGCTCGTCCCGGGTGTTGATGATGGGGCGCGACCGGGTGGTGGCGGAGGATACGCCTTCCCAGATGTGGTCCGCCCGCTGGGAAAAAGCGTAGGTTGCCCCGTGCGGTGTCTTCAGGATCTTCCCGGCCCCGGCGATGAGCTGGCGGGTGACCAGGAACGGGATCAGAATCTCGGCGAGCCGGGAGAACTCACCCCGCCTCGGAATCAGGTAGTTCTCGTGGCTGCCGTAGGAGTTGCCGGCGGAATCGGTGTTGTTCTTGAACAGGTAGACCGTGCCGTTGAAGCCCTCGGCGGCGAGGCGGGCCTGTGCTTCGTCCACGAGGTCGTCCAGGATGAGTTCGCCGGCGCGGTCATGCGCAATGAGCTGGGCAAGATCGTCGCACTCTGCCGTGGCGTACTCGGGGTGGGATCCGACGTCCAGGTAGAGCCGGGAACCGTTTGTGAGGAATACGTTGGACGAACGGCCCCAGCTGACAACCTTGCGGAACAGGTAGCGGGCTACCTCCTCCGGGGCAAGAGGCCTCGAATCGGGGCTTGAATACGAGATTCCGAATTCTGTTTCGATGCCGAAGATTCTCTTGTCCATCTCTCCTCCTACGCCAGCAATGCAGTGATGTCTGCGTCGTTGAGCCTGCGGAAGGCGCGGCGGGCGCCGCGGACTTCCTCTGAGTGCCGGTCAAGGACCGCCACTTCAATCGCGCGTGCCGGGACCGGCTTGGCCGTTTCTTCAGCCTCGGGTGCGGGAGCGAGGCCGTTGAGGGCGAGGCGGACGGCGTCCGGGAAGCCCAGTGACGCCCGCCAGCCCTGGTCAATGGCTGAGGCGACGCGGTCAGCCTGGCCACCCATCACCACGAAGCTGTGTTCGTCCGCGATTGAGCCGTCGAACGTCAGCCGGTACAAATGATCCTCAGCCTGCGTGGCACCAACCTCGGCCACTGCCAGTTCAACTTCGAACGGCTTCTGTTCGGCGGTAAACACGGCGCCAAGGCTTTGGGCGTACACGCTGGCAAGTCCGCGGGCGGTGACATCCTCGCGGTCGTACGAGTAGCCGCGAACGTCCGCATAGCGCACTCCGGCCTGGCGCAGGCTTTCGAACTCGTTATATTTGCCGACGGCGGCGAAGGCGATCTTGTCGTAGATCTCACCGATTTTGTGGAGTGAGGGAGAGGGGTTTTCGGCCACCAGGGCGATGCCGTCTTCGCAGCTGATCACCACCACTGACTTTCCGCGCGCGATGCCCTTCCGTGCGAAGTCCGCACGGTCCTTCATCAGCTGTTCGGGAGAGACATAGAACTGCTGCGTCATATCAGGCCTCCCGTCCGGCAACGGTGCGGGCCTCGATGACGCTCAGTGAGGCCGCGGCGAGTTGTTCCTCTGCCACGCGGCGGGTGCCGGTGCTGTCCACCGTGTACACCACAGGCCAGAGCCTGCGCACGGTATCCGGGCCTCCCGTGGCGGAGTCGTCATCTGCGGCGTCGAATAAAGCCTCGATGGCGACTGAGACGGCTTCCTCTGCGGAGAGGTTGGGGCGCCAAAGTTTCTTGAGGGCTCCACGGGCGAAGACCGACCCGGAACCCACCGTGTGGTGTTCGTGTTCTTCGTACCGGCCCCCGGTGACGTCGTACGAGAACAGCCTGCCGACACCGGCGCTGGTGTCGAAGCCGGCGAAAAGGGGTACTACAGCCAAACCCTGCAGGGCCAGGGGAAGGTTCCCGCGGATCATGGCTCCCAGCCTGTTCGCCTTACCTTCAAGGCTGAGGAGGGTTCCCTCGATTTTTTCGTAATGTTCCAGTTCCACCTGGAACAGCCGCGTCAGGTCAATGGCGATGCCCGCGGTGCCGGCGATGCCCAGGACGGAGTACCGGTCAGCCGGGAACACTTTCTCGATGTGCCTGCTGGCAATGACGTTGCCCATGGTGGCCCGCCGGTCCCCCGCCATCAGCACGCCGCCGCTGTAGCTCATGGCAACGATAGTGGTGGCATGGGGCACCTGGGGCGGGGCGGCAGCCGTAGCGCCGCCCTGCCCTGGGCGGTTGAACGGCAGAAGCTCCGGCCGGTCGCGCTGAAGGTGTTCGGTGAATGACGAGGTGGCGTTCGCGGCTACCTTGTTGGCGGTTGATTCCTGCACTCATGCACTCCTAAAACGTGGTGTTCAACGTCGGTACAGATTCCGGCCGTCCGCGGCTTCCGCCACCATCCGGGGTCCGGGTTACTGGCCGCCCTTTTGGACGAAAGCCCGGACGAATTCCTCGGCGTTCGATTCAAGGACGCCGTCGATTTCGTCGAGCAGGTCGTCCACGCCTTCGGTCGATGCCGAGGCCTGCGCCTCCGGGGGTGCGGGCGGTGCCTCGGGAATGTCTTCGTCGACCTGGCTGTCGCGTGATTGCGGCTGCTGCTGCTCCTGGCCTGCCATTGCTATCCCTTCCCTCTTGTTGCCGGCGGATCCGGCCGATCCACCAATATATGCCCATCCTGCCACGCCCCGGGGCGTCCCGTGCGGTTTATGCCGCAGGCGGAGCGGTGTTGTGTCCCAGCAGTTCACCGAGGAACGGACCGGCCTCGCGGTAGCGCTCAAACAGGGCCCCCGTCAGCGCCTTTGTACCGCGAAGGGGCTCGCGGGTGGGCACCCGCTGCAGCCGCCCGTAGCCCGGGACATCGAAGATGACGGAGTCCCAGCTGGCCCCCACTACATCCTTGCCGAAGCTGCTGATGCACTTGCCGCGGAAGAACGCCCGGGTGTCAGCGGGCGGTTGCCCCACCGCTGCCGAGATGGCGGCGTCCTCCACCACGCGCTGCATCCGGTTCCGTGCCAGCATCCGGTAGTAGAGGCCCTTCTCCGGACGGATATCGGCCCACTGGAGATCCACCAGCCCCAACCGGGCATCATCCCATTCCAGGCCATCACGCTGACGGTAGCCGTCCAGGAGCGAAAGCTTGGCGAGCCATTCCACCGAGGACGCCGCGGCGGCCCGGTTGCTGTCCAACTGCGTGAGGACTTCAGCCCAGCGCTCAAGGACCTCGTGGGTATGGCCGTCACCATCCACGGCGTCGCCCACGCCGGTTTCCTGGGCCAGCTTGGCGGCCGCTTCGTGGTACATCCACTGCAAATCGAGGGCGGTGACCCGGCGGCCGTCCGCCAGGCGCACGGTGGCAGTCAGGGACGTGTCGTGGCTGATTGCCTGCAGCGCCCGCACGGGCTCGTGGACTTCGACCTTCGGTGCCAGCCCGGCCTCAATGAGGCTCAGCACCATTGCCGTGGTTCCGAACTTGAGGTAGTTGGAGACCTGGCTGAGGTTGGCGTCGCCAATGATCACGTGGAGCCGCCGGTACTTGTCCGCCGTGGCGTGCGGTTCATCCCGGGTGTTGATGATCGGCCTGCGGATGGTTGTTTCCAGCCCCACCTCGGCCTCGAAGAAGTCCGCGCGCTGGCTGATCTGGTAACCCGCTGTCGAACTGTCCTGGCCAATGCCCAGGCGTCCGGCGCCGCACACAGCCTGGCGGCTCACGAAGAAGGGCGTCAGTCCCCGGACAATGTCGGCGAAGGGAACCGAGCGTGGCATGAGGTAGTTCTCGTGGGACCCGTAGGACACCGATTTGTTGTCCGTATTGTTCTTGTAAAGATTCACGGGCGGCAGGTCCGGGTCAGCGGCGAGCCGGCGGACCGCTGCGCCACAGCGCACAAGGTCCCCCGCAGCGTCCCATGCCACGGCGTCCCGGGGGTTCGTGACCTCGGGGCTGGAATACTCGGGGTGCGCATGGTCCACGTAGAGGCGTGCCCCGTTGCCGAGGACCATGTTCATCAGGAGGGATCCGGACTCGTCCTGGCCATCGAGGTCCAGGTCCTCCCGGCCGTAGGCCAACGCCACCGCTTCGGCGTCAAGAACGGGTGGCTGGTCAGTGAGCTGGCTGGGATGGGCAGATTCCCGGTCAACGGTCCACCCGCGGGCGTCATGCAGCGGTTCCTCGTCCGTATAGTCCCAGCGGGTTTCCGCTCCGCCCGCCGCGCGTTGCCGGGTGACCTGGGCGTAGGCCTGGACCACCCGGGCACTCATCATGGTGGCGTTGGCCGTGGGTGCAGTCGGAGCGTGGATCCCATATTCGGTTTCTGCGCCCATGACCCGCATGACGCCGCCGGCGGGAAGGCCTCCCCCGCCCGCCGGGTCCGGTGCAGCCGTCACAGATACTGTCCGGTGGTGGGCGTGGTTTCGATGGACTTGCCGGGTTCCTGCCCGGCCTTGCCCTGGACAATCGTCCGGATGTAGGTGATCCGTTCGCCCTTCTTGCCGGAGATCCTTGCCCAGTCATCAGGGTTGGTGGTGTTGGGCATGTCTTCGTGCTCCCGGAACTCATCAACCACTGCACGCAGCAGGTGCTCGATCCGAAGCCCCTTCTGCTGGCTGGTGAGCAGGTCCTTGATGGCGTACTTCTTGGCACGGTCCACCACGTTCTGGACGACGGCGCCGGAGTTGAAGTCCTTGAAGTACAGCATCTCAGTGTCCCCGTTTGCGTAGGTCACTTCGAGGAACTCGTTGGACTTGTCGGTGGAGTACATGGCCTCCACGGTCCGCTGCACCATGGCGTCCACTGTGGCCTGCACGTCGCCGTTGTGCTCGGCAAGGTCAGACTCGTGGAACGGCAGGTCCGGTGTGATGTATTTGTTGAAGATGTCCGCAGCCGCTTCGGCATCGGGTCGGTGGATCTTGACTTTGACGTCCAGGCGGCCGGGCCGGAGGATGGCGGGATCGATCATGTCCTCGCGGTTCGAGGCCCCGATCACGATCACGTTGTCCAGCCGTTCCACGCCGTCGATCTCGCTGAGCAGCTGCGGGACGATGGTGGTCTCGACGTCGGATGAGATGCCTGTGCCCCTGGTCCGGAACAGCGAATCCATCTCGTCGAAAAAGACCACAACGGGGCTGCCGTCCGACGCCTTTTCACGGGCACGGGCGAAGATCAACCGGATGTGGCGCTCCGTTTCGCCCACGTACTTGTCGAGCAGCTCCGGGCCCTTGATGTTCAGGAAGTAGCTTTTCAGGTCCACGTTGCCGGAGCGCTCGGCGGCGCGGGCTGCCAGCGAGTTGGCCACCGCCTTGGCGATCAGGGTCTTGCCGCAGCCCGGGGGGCCGTAGAGGAGGATGCCCTTGGGGGCCTTCAGGCCGTGCTCACGGTAGAGGTCGGGGTGGAGGAACGGCAGCTCCACGGCGTCACGGATTTGTTCGATCTGCGGGCCAAGGCCGCCGATGTCCTCGTAAGTGATGTCCGGAACTTCTTCGAGGACGAGGTTCTCCACCTCTGAGCGGGGCACCTTCTCCAGTGCGTACCCTGTCCGTGAATCGATGGACAGGGCATCGCCCACGCGGAGCTTCTGTGCCAACAGGGCACCCGAGAGCCGGACCACGCGTTCTTCGTCGGCCCGGCCCACCACGAGTGCCCTGTCCGCCCCGAGCATTTCCTTGAGCGTGGCGAGCTCGCCGGCACGTTCGTAGCCCAGGCCCGCCACTATCAGCAGGGCCTCATTCAGCAGGACCTCCTGCCCCACGGCAAGCTGGTTGATGTTCACCAGGGGGCTGAGGCCGACGCGCATCTTCCGGCCTGCGTTGAAGATGTCCGCTGACTCCTCCGTGGCCGCCTGCCCGCTGCTGCCCGGGGCCGGTTGCCGCCGCGGGTTCAGCTGCAGGATGGTGCCGAAGCTGTAAGGTGGCTGCCCCTCCTGGTCCAGCGCGTTCTTAAGGCGGAGGATCTCCGCCTTCGCTGTTTCAAGCATGCTGACCAGCTTGGTGTTGTTCTGCGTTGCCGCAGCCAACTGGCGGTCGATGTGCCTGAGTTTGTCCCGGAGGATGTTGACCTGGCGGTCGGCAACCGAGAGGTCATTGGCGGCAAATTGCTCTGCCGGTGTACGTCCGGAGTCCTGGTTCGGTGTCTCCATGATGCATCAGCCCCTTCCTGCTCTTCTCTTAAGACATTAGTCCCAAGAGGGCAGCTAGGGATGGAGACTCCCGAAATGTGGACTAGTTCGTGACCTCGGGGGTGTCCTTGATGTTGGTCCCGGCAATCGCATCGCGGGCGGCGCGGCGAAGTTTCTTGTCCGACACGGCCCGCTCCCCCACGGCACCGGGGGTCCAGGCGTTGACGTCTTCTTCGTTGAACTCGGTTTTCGAGGGCCGGCGCTTGACGGAGATGCCGGTGACGCCGTCGGCGAGCCGCCGGGTGACCAGCAGGAACCCGGTATGGGCCACCATGCGGTGGTCCGGGCGTACGGCGAGGCCTTCGAGGTGCCAGCCACGGACCATTGATTCCCAGGCGTCCGGTTCGGTGAACCGGCCGTCCGCGCGGATGGCTTCAGCGGTGCGGGACAACTGGGTGACGGTGGCGACGTAGTTGATCCAGACGCCGCCGGGGGCCAGCACGGTGGCAACGGCGTCGAGGCATTCCCAGGGTGCCAGCATGTCCAGGACCACGCGGTCCACGGAGCCGGGGGCTTCGCTGCGGACCACCTCTTCCTGGAAGTCGCCCAGGGAGATCTGCCAGGCCGGGTGCGGGCCGCCGAAGATTGTTTCCACGTTGCCGCGGGCGATGTCCGCGAACTCTTCCCGGCGTTCGAAGGAGTGCAGGTAGCCCTGGTCCCCTACGGCGCGGAGCAGGGAGATGGACAGGGCGCCGGAGCCGACGCCTGCTTCAACGACGCGCGCGCCGGGGAAGATGTCTGCCATGGTGACGATCTGCCCGGCGTCCTTGGGGTAGACGACGGCGGCGCCGCGCGGCATCGACAGGACGAAGTCCGAGAGCAGCGGGCGGAGCGTCTGGTACTGCTGGCCAACGTTGTTCACCACAACGGAGCCGTCCATTTTGCCGATGATCTCGTCGTGGTTCAGGAAGCCCCTGTGGGTGTGGAAGGCCCCGCCGCGTTCAAGGGTGACGGTGTTCATCCGGCCCCGCTCGTCGGTCAGCTGGACGCGTTCGCCTTCACGGAAGGGTCCGCGGCGCCGTGCGGCTCCGACCGGCTGTGAACCGCTGGCTGCGCCACCGGCCCCGGCTGCTGCTGTGGCGTCGTTGACGGCAGTTTCGCTGCTCATGATGTTCCTCACTCCTGTAAACCTGTGGTGCCTGCGCATGGCTGCCTGGTGATTGCGTCGGCGGCATGGCACACCGGCAGGTAACTCTACCGGTTCCGGCCCCTTCGCTGCTCGCGGGAGGGCTGCCCGGGCTCCTAGGCCTGGCGGGTGCGGCGGTTCTTCCCCGTAATGGCGGCGAGGACGGCGTCCTGCGTCAGCAGTCCGGTCACCGCCCCGTTGTGGTCAACCACGGCGTAGTGCTTGCCCTCAACCTGGGCGAGGAACTGGATGAGTTCCTGCCCCTTCGACCATTCCGGGACGTAGGCGCCGGGGGCCAGCGCAAAGGCGACGGCGGTGACGGGAGTGGATCCTGCCGCTGCTTCGGGAACAGAGGCCAGGGCGGCCGGATCAACAACGCCCTGCGGCCGGCCGTCGGGGCCGCAGACAACCACCGACTTGTGGGCCGCCGCGCCGAAGCCCAGGAGGTCCCGGACAGAAGCCGTGGCGGGCACAGCCATGGCCGGCGTGGAAAGTCCCGCGGCAGTTACCAGCGGCAGGCGCGCCCGGAGGGTGCCTTGCTGGATTGACGCCGAGGCTCCCATCCACAG
The DNA here is from genome assembly GCF_900105535.1 of Pseudarthrobacter equi. Taxonomy (NCBI): domain Bacteria; kingdom Bacillati; phylum Actinomycetota; class Actinomycetes; order Micrococcales; family Micrococcaceae; genus Pseudarthrobacter; species Pseudarthrobacter equi. The sequence goes on along the minus strand of NZ_LT629779.1, from coordinate 2,530,141 downwards.
GAAGCTGCACACCAGGACCGTGATTATCACCATCATGAAGTCCGGATCGCTCCCGGCTAACATGGGCCGGAAAATGAACCAGGCCACCAGCGCCACGACGATGATGCGGCCCGCCCAGCCTGCGGCCACCGTGCCCTTCGCCTGGCTGCCGGTCGCTTTCCATACGGCTGACTCGACCAGGCGGCCGCCATCGAGCGGGAGACCGGGGAGGACGTTGAAAGCGCCGATGAGGAAATTAGCCCACATGAAGATGTTGTTGAGGATTCCAACCGCACTGTCCGGCGGCGGGTACGGAAGAAGTAGCCAGCCAGCTCCTGCAAGGACGAAGTTGACCCCCGGTCCGGCCAGGGCAACTATTACGGAACGTCCAGGGGAAGCAGTAAAGCTCTCGAACTGCGTATGTCCGCCCCACAGGTTGAGCACGATCTTCTGTGTCGGCCAGCCGTAGACTCTGGCGCTGAGCGCGTGGGCCAGTTCGTGCACCAGGACCGAAATGAGCAGAAGGACCGAATAGCCGAAAGCGACAATGAAGGCACCGGTCCCAAGATGTGGGTAATTCCGTTGCAGCACCGGCCCGTACACAATGACTGTGAACGCGGCGATGATGAACCACGAGTATGCAAGGACCACCGGCACACCGGCGATCCGGCCCAGGGGAATCCCTTCACGGCGGCCCGGTGCCGCAGCTTCCGGGGTTGCCGGTTCCCGCATGCCGGGTCCTCCGGGCGCCGGCGCCGTCACGGTGTGGTCCCGACGGCGGTTGCCGGCCCGGCAGCAGGGTTTGCCTTGTCCGCGGCGGCGAGGAGTTCCTCGAGGTCTGTGCGGGAACGTCCGGCCAGCGTGTCCCACAGCGTGTAGTGGGAGTGCTCGGGCAACGGGACGATGTGCGGAATGGCCACTGTGGTGACCCCTGACGCAACGGCCGCGGCCACGCCGGGCGCCGAGTCCTCCAGCGCCACGCAGTGTCCAAGGTGCAGGTGCGGGTCCGTCTCCTGAAGCCGTTCGACGGCGGTCAGGTACGCCTCCGGGTGTGGCTTGCCGCGGCTGACGGAATCGCCGGTGACGAGGAACTCGAAATAGGGGCGGGGAAGGCTGTCCACCACCTGGCGGGCCAGCGGACCTTCGGACATGGTCACCAGGGCACACCGGACACCGGCGAGGTGGAGGTCTTCGAGGAGTTCGCGGGCCCCGGGGCGCCACGGCACCTCTTGACGCACGCTGCTGACTACCTCGGCGGTGAGGTGGTCGATGATGTCCCGGATGCTGAGGGCAACGCCGGCCTTCTGCAGGAGTCCGGCGGAGAAGGTCAGGGACTGCCCCACCAGTTGCATGGCCTGTTCGTGGGACCAGGTGCCGCCGTGGGCTTCAACCAGCGCGTGTTCGGCGGCAATCCAGTATGGCTCCGTGTCCACGATGGTTCCGTCCATGTCCCAGAGGACGGCTTTGAGCGGTGATTCGGGGCCTGGAAGTTGCATGTCCCAAGTCTACGGGGACATGCTGGGCGGTCCCTGAGGGCTACGCCCTTGGCGAATACGCGGCTGGTAAGGCCTGTTGTGGCTGGTGGTTGCCGATGTTGCGGCGCTTCATTCCCTGCACGCCCGCACTCCTTGGACGTAGGGTGATGGAATGAATAGCTTCGAGGGAGACACCGCCGATACGGGTGCCGGACCCGAGCGGGAACGGTTCCTGCAGCCAGTTGCCGGGGGGCAGCGAGTCACGGTGATGCTGGCCGCCTTTGAAGGCTGGAACGACGCCGGGGAGGCCGCAAGCGACTCGCTGCGGTACCTCAACAAGCTGTGGGGCGGCAAAAAGGTTGCGTCCATCGACGCCGACGAATATTACGACTTCCAGTTCACCCGGCCCACGGTGCGCAGGAACTCGGCAGGGGAACGGAAGATCAAATGGCCTTCCACCCGTATCTATAAAGCCAGTGCGCCCAATTCCAACGTGGACGTCATCTTTGTCCAGGGCACCGAGCCGTCCTACAAGTGGCGGGCCTACACGGCTGAGCTGCTGGTGCACGCCGAAGCCCTGAACGTGGACTACGTGGTGCTGGTGGGGGCGTTGCTGGCCGACGTGCCACACAGCAGGCCCATACCGGTGAGCACGTCGTCGGATGACGCACCGCTGCGGGAGCGCATGAACCTGGAAGCGTCGCAGTATGAAGGGCCTGTCGGCATCGTCGGCGTCCTGTCGGAAGTGGCACTGCTGGCCGGGCTTCCCACGGTGTCGCTGTGGGCCGCCGTCCCGCACTATGTGGCGCAGGCGCCATCCCCCAAAGCCCAGCTGGCACTCCTGCACCGCATCGAGGAACTGCTCCAGGTGCCGCTGGACACCCACGAACTGGCCGAGGAAGCGGACGCCTGGGAGCGCGGCGTGGACGAACTGGCCACCGAGGACCCGGAGATCGCGGCGTACGTCCGCCAGCTGGAAGAGGCCAAGGACACGGCCGACCTTCCGGAGGCCACCGGCGAATCCATCGCCAGGGAATTCGAGCGTTACCTTAAACGGCGGGGCCAGGACAGACCCTGACCACTGACGAAAGGGGCCCTGCCGGAAATACATTCCGGCAGGGCCCCTTTTCCGTTAATAACGGTGCGTAGAAGCCTAGAGCTGAACCCCGAGGAGGGCGTTGACGGCGTCCCTCACCAAAGCCTGGTCTGAGGCGCTGGCCGGAGCGCCGCCGTCGTTCGCCTGCCGTGCCCAGCGCGACACCGCCGCGACGGCCGCGGGGGCGTCCAGGTCGGCCGCCAAGGCTGCCCGCATCTCTTCCACCAAGGGGGCCGCGGACCCCTGCGGGGCGTGATCCAGTGCGTGGCGCCAGGAGGCCAGGTCTGCCTTGGCTGCGGCGAATCCCTCGTCCGTCCAGGACCAGTCCGACCGGTAATGGTGGGCCAGGATCGCCAGGCGGATGGCAGCGGGTTCCTCCCCTGCTGCACGAAGTTTGGAGACGAGGACCAGGTTGCCCTTGGACTTGCTCATCTTTTCGCCATCCAGGCCCACCATGCCGGCGTGCGCGTAGTGCTTGGCCAGGGGTACCCCGGCCAGCGAATAAGCGTGACCGGCACCCATCTCATGGTGGGGAAAGATCAGGTCCGAGCCGCCGCCCTGGACGGTGAAAGGTGCGGGCAGGTACTTCTGCGCAATCACGGTGCACTCGATGTGCCACCCGGGGCGGCCGTCGCCGAGGCTGGCGCCCGGCCAGCTGGGTTCGCCGTCCCGCGCCACCCGCCAAAGCAAGGGATCCAGCGCCTGTCGCTTGCCGGACCGGCCGGGGTCCCCGCCACGTTCGGCAAAGAGTTCCAGCATTTCGCTTTCGGACAGTCCCGAGATGGAACCAAGGCTCCACGCATCGGGGGCGACGGACTGCTTTCCGGCCGCTTCGACGTCGTAATAGACGTCTCCGTCAGGCTCGCCGTTGGTTCCCGGAACTGTGTAAGCGAGGCCCTGGCTGACCAGCCGTTCCACCTCCGGCACGATGAGGCTGATGGATTCCACCGCTCCCACGTAGTGGTCAGGTGAGAGGACGTTCAGTGCTTCCATGTCGGTCTGGAACAGATCGATTTGGCTCTGCGCGAGTTCACGCCAGTCCACGTTGGTGGCCGTTGCGCGTTCCAGGAGCGGATCATCGACGTCCGTAACATTCTGGACATAGTCCACGTCCTTGCCGGCGTCCCGCCAGGCGCGGTTCAGCAGGTCGAAGGCGACATAGCTGGCCGCATGGCCCATATGGGTGGCGTCATACGGGGTGATGCCGCAGACGTACATCGAAGGCCGGTCCCCGGACTCCAGTACCACCTCGTGGCCTGCTGCGGTGTCGAACAAGCGGATGGCAGGCATGGTGCCGGGCAGGGTTGGAACGGGGCGGGAAGTCCAGGATTTCACAGACCAAGCCTAGTGCTAGGCGCTGATGACGCCGAAACCGAGCAGCAGGTACAGGGCCAGGCCCAGGAAGATCCGGTACCAGACGAACAGCCGGTAACTGCGCGTGGAGACGAACTTCAGGAACCAGCCAATGATGACGTAGCCCACCACGAGAGCGATGACGGTGGCCAACGCCGTCTCGGGCAATCCGTAGGGGCCCGTGATGCCGTCCTTGGATACCACCTTGTAGAGCTGGTACAGGCCGCTGCCAAAGACAGCGGGGATGGCCAGGAGGAAGGAGTACCGGGCGGCCGCTTCGCGGGTGTAGCCCATGAGGAGGCCGGCGGTAATGGTGCCGCCGGAGCGGGAAACACCGGGAATGAGGGCCATCGCCTGGGCAAATCCGTAGAGGATGCCGTGCTTGTAGGTCAGCTGGGTGAGGTCCCTCTCCTGCTTTCCCACGGCGTCGGCCACGGCGAGGATCAGGCCGAAGACGATCAGCATGGTGGCCACGATCCACATGCTGCGCAGCACCGATTCGATCTGGTCCTGGAACAGCAGCCCGAGGACGATGATGGGAAGGCTGCCAAGGATGACCAGCCATCCCATCCGGGCATCCGGGTCCTGCCGGGACACCCTTCCGGCCAACGAACCCGCCCACGCCTTAACGATGCGGACAATGTCCCGCCAGAAATAGACAACGACGGCCGTTTCAGTGCCCAGCTGGGTGATGGCCGTGAATGCTGCCCCGGGGTCTTCCGCGTTGGGCAGGAACTGCCCCACGATCCGCAGGTGCGCGCTTGATGAAATCGGTAGAAATTCGGTCAGTCCCTGCACAAGGCCCAGCAGGGCCGCCTCAAACCAGTTCACGCTAAGACCCTACGGCATGGGCATGCGTGCATCTGCCCGTAAGCTTGCTGCTATGCAGCAGCGTTACGTCGGCAACAGTGGATTGCGGGTTTCAGCCTTATCGCTCGGCACCATGACGTGGGGCGGGGAAACCGACGAACAGGACGCCTCGGAGTTGCTGCGGACCTTCCTGAATTCCGGCGGCCGGCACGTGGACACGGCGGCATCGTATGCCGAGGGCCGGTCCGAGGCGATGCTGGGCTCCCTGCTGGGCGACGTCGTCTCCCGCACCGGGCTGACCATTTCCACGAAGGCGGGAATGACGACGCCGGACGGTCGGCGCGGGATCGACACGTCCAGGAATGCGATGCTCACCGGCCTTGACGCAAGCCTCGCGAGGTTGGGCACCGACTACGTGGACATCTGGTTCGCCGAGGCCTGGGACGGCAACGTTCCGCTGGAGGAGACCCTCTCCGCCCTGGAGTTTGCTGTCCGCAGCGGCCGCGCCCGGTATGCCGGCATCTCGAATTACACCGGATGGCAGGCGGCGAAGGCAGCGGTCCTGGCCGGCTTCCCCCTCGTGGCGGCGCAGGCCGAATACTCCTTTCTGCACCGCGGTCCCGAGGCAGAACTCATACCGGCCGTGGAGGACGCAGGCATGGGCCTGATGGCCTGCGCACCCCTTGGCCGGGGCGTACTCACAGGGAAATACCGGGGCAGCATTCCGTCTGGTTCACGCGGCGCGTCCGCAACAGGGTCCGCGTCCGTCGAGCAGTACCTGGCGGAAAGGCCGTCGCGCACAGTGGAGGCAGTATGCACGGCAGCGAAGGGCCTGGGCCGGACGCCGCAGGACGTGGCGCTGGGCTGGCTGCTGGCGCAACACGGAGTTGCCACCGCGGTGGTGGGTCCCCGGACGCCCGTCCAGCTCAAGGAAATCCTCGAAGCCCAACTGTCTCCGTTACCGCCCGAGATTGCGCGGGCACTGGAAGACGTGTCCGCCGCGTCATAACCTGGGCCGGCCCCCGGGCTACTCCTCGACGATCTCCAGATCCTCGTCGTCCACGTCGCTGTCTTCGTCTTCGTCGTCCTCGTCGTCGAAGACCTGAAGCGGGGTCACTTCGTTGTAGGCCTCGTAGAGGGCGTCTTCATAAACTTCGAAGGCATCTGCCACGGCAAAAAAGGCTGCCTCCACGGAGGGATCACCATCTCCGCGCCGGTTCGATGCTGCTATAAGGTGTTCTTCCAAAGCGGTGGTCAGGGACGAAAGCGCGACACGCGGATCGATGCTCATGACTTCACGTTAGCGGGAAAAGGACGAAAATGGAGAGCAATGAAGGAACAATTTCTCACCAGCTCGGTCCAGCGGGAACGGGACTATTTGAGGCAGTACGAATACCTCGTGCTGACCGTAAGTCCGAACGAGTCCCTGCCTGAGGCGCGCCGCCGCCTGGTGGAACACTCCGAATACGGCAAGTGGGAACTGGAGCGCAGCAAGCTGTACATGGGCGGTGGCCGGCGCTTCTGGCTCCGCCGCCGGGTCATGCAGGTCCAGAGGACCGTCTAGGACACTGCTCCGGACGGGTTAGCCGTCCAGCGGACCCAACCAGGCGTTGGCCACGGTGTTGTGGGCGGATTCGTCGTCGGACGGATGGAACATCCCGGCCAGCACATCGCGGTAGAGCCGCTCCAGCTCGGACCCGCGGAAGTAGCTGGACCCGCCGCTGACCCTGATGGCCAGGTCCACGACGCGCCGGGCGGTTTCCGTGGCGTTCACCTTCAGCCCCACCAGCTTCGGGAACCACTGCGCTCCGTGCTCGGCCAGCGCATCAACATCCGCCGTGACGGATGCCAGCTGCGGATACAGGTTGTCCATCGCCATGGCGGCGTCCGCCACCTTCCAGCGGATGTCCGGATCCTGCGCGTAGCTGCGGCCGCCGTTCTTGAATGACGTGCGGCGTTTGGCGTTTTCCACGCCCAGGGTCAGCGCCCGCTCCCCCAAGCCGGTGTAGACGGCTGCCAGCAACGTCTCGAAGCAGGCGAAGATGGCGAAGATGAGCGGGTCGGCGTTGGGGCCAACAGGCAGCTTCCGGAAGATCCGCTCCGCCGGGACTTCCACACCGTCCAGGACGGTGGTGGCGGACTGGCTGGCCCGCATGCCCAGCGTGTCCCAATCGTCAAGGATGCGGTACCCCTCCGCCTGGCGGGTGATGAAGCCGTGGACCAGCTCCCCCGCGCCGTCCCTTGCCGCTGCGTCCTTGCCGAAGATCCCCAGCCGTGTCCAGGAGGGCGAAAGGCTGGTGAAAATCTTGGTGCCGGTGAACGAGTAACCCCCGCCGGGCAACGGAGCCGCCACGGTCCGGGAATCGAACAGCACCGAGTCATTGCCCGCCTCGGAGTTTCCAAACGCGAAGACCTCGCCCTGGGCTGCCTCGTCCAGGACGATATCCAGGGAGTTGTCGCCGCGGGCTTTCAGGACGTGCGCGACGCCGGTCCACACCAGGTGCATATTTATGGCAAGGGCGGTGGCCGGCGCTGCCGTTGCCAGCCTGCGCTGGCACTGCGCCGCCGCAGCGAGGCCAAGGCCCAGGCCGCCGTCGTCCGCAGGCACGAAGAGCTTGAGGTACCCGGCCTCCGCGAGGTCCCGCAGGTCCTCGTGGAAGAAACCGTTGTTCCTGTCATAGTCCGCGGCCCGCCCGCGGATCTTCTCCAGGAGCGGTTCCGGCAGCACGTCCCCGGGGGTCATGGGATTTCCTGTCAGTAATTGGTGAGAAGGGTGTTCAGGACGCGGGCACCGAACTTCAGCGAATCGGCGGGAACGCGTTCGTCGACGCCGTGGAACATGCCGGTGAAATCGAGGTCGTCCGGAAGCATCAGGGGCGCAAAGCCGTAGCCGGTGATGCCGAGCCGGCTGAGGGACTTGTTGTCGGTGCCGCCGGAAAGCGTGTAGGGCAGGACCTTCGCTCCCGGATCCTCCGAGTGGAGTGCATCGATCATGGAGTCCACGAGGTTGCCCGCGAACGGGACTTCCAGGGACACGTCGTTGTGGACGTAGCTGACGTCCACGCCGTTGCCCGCAAGTTCGCGGACGATTTCCAGGACCTGCTGCTCCTGGCCCGGGAGGGTCCGGCAGTCAATGAGGGCCTCGGCGGACTCCGGGATGACGTTGTGCTTGTAGCCGCCCTTGAGGAGCGTGGGGTTGGTGGTGTTCTGGAGGGTCGCCCCCACGAAGCGCGCCACAGTGCCCAACTGGTCCAGGAGCAGGTCCGGATTCTCGGCGTCGAACTCGACGCCGGTGAGTTCGGTGACCCCGTCGAGGAACTGGCGCGTGGTTGGCGTCAGCTCGATGGGCCACTTGTATTCGCCGATCCGGGTTACCGCGGCGGCCAGGCGGGTCACTGCGTTGTCCGTGTTGATCTGCGAACCGTGCCCTGCCCTGCCGTGGGCAACGAGCCGGAGCCAGGAGATTCCCTTTTCGGCAGTCTGCAGGAGGTAGGTCCGCTGGCCACCGATGGTTGCCGAGAACCCGCCCACTTCGGAGATGGCCTCCGTGGCGCCGTCGAAAAGTTCCGGGCGGTTCTCCACGGCGTACCGTGCGCCCAGTGCGCCGCCGGCCTCCTCGTCCGCAAAGAAGGCGAAGATAATGTCCCGCTTGGGCTTGGTGCCTGTGCGGGCAAAACTGCGCAGGACCGAAAGGATCATGGCGTCCATGTCCTTCATGTCGACGGCGCCGCGGCCCCAGATCAACCCGTCCTTCAGTTCGGCGCCAAATGGGTCCACGGACCACTGGTCGCGCAGGGCGGGCACCACGTCGAGGTGGCCGTGGACCACGAGGGCGCTGGCCGACGGGTCTTCGCCGGCCATCCGCGTGACCACGTTGGCCCGGCCCGGCTCGGATTCGAAAAGTTCGGCATCCAGCCCGACTTCTTCAATGAGCCCTGCAACGTACTCAGCCGCCGCCCGTTCGCCGGGGCCTGAGCCGTCCCCGTAGTTGGACGTGTCAATGCGGATGAGTTCCTGGCAGATCCGGACAACTTCATCCTCGGGCAGGACGTCAGGCATGGGGGCTCCTCGCTGGGTTAATCGGCTGGTTTGCACACGCGAAAGCGTTGCCCTCAGCCTACCCAGTTGGCCCGATTCGTTGTTCCCGGAAAGTCATGTTAGAGTTTTTCTCGCTGCTTCGGAGAGGCGCGAAACGTTGAAAGACGGACACGCTTCCCGGATTACCACCTGCGCGGGTGGCGGAATGGCAGACGCGCTAGCTTGAGGTGCTAGTCCTCGAAAGGGGGTGGGGGTTCAAGTCCCCCTCCGCGCACAAGGGAAAGCCCCGGAAAATCAGTGATTTTCCGGGGCTTTTTTGTGCCCCGGTTTTGGCGCAACCTTGTCACGCTGCAGTTTCGGCTATGAGTTCGGTCACTTCGCTTCCTGCTGGCAAATCGTCCAGCACCCGGCTTCGCTACTAGAGTCAAGACAATGCCGAACGCACAGCACACTGACGATTCCCAGCTGACCACCCCCGCGCACCAGTCGGACGGCTTTGTCCGGGTCCGCGGTGCCCGGGAAAACAACCTCCGCAACGTCAGCGTGGACGTTCCGCGGGACGCCATCGTTGCGTTCACCGGCGTCTCGGGCTCCGGTAAGTCGTCTTTGGCCTTCGGCACAATTTACGCCGAGGCCCAACGCCGCTACTTCGAATCCGTGGCCCCCTACGCCAGGCGCCTTATCCAACAGGGCCACAATCCGAAGGTAGAGCTGATCAGCGGGCTGCCGCCCGCCGTCGCGCTTCAACAGCGCCGCGGCACAGCGAGCAGCCGCTCCACGGTAGGAACTGTCACTACCCTTTCCAACTCGGTGCGCATGCTCTTTTCCCGGGCCGGCACCTACCCTGAAGGCAGCAGCCAGCTCGATTCGGACTCCTTCTCCCCCAACACGGCCGCAGGCGCCTGCAGGGAATGCCATGGCCTCGGAGTTGCCCACACGGTTTCTGAACAGTCGCTGGTCCCGGATCCGTCCCTCACCATCCGGGACGGGGCCATTGCCGCCTGGCCCGGCGCGTGGCAGGGAAAGAACCTGCGGGACATCCTGACCCACCTTGGTTACGACATCGACGTCCCGTGGCGCAAACTGCCCAAGAAGCACCGCGATTGGATTCTCTTTACGGAAGAACAACCGGTGGTGGAGGTAACGCCGCAGCGTGACCGGGTTGCCAAGCCCTACAAAGGCCGGTTCTGGAGCGCACGGAGCTACGTGCTTCATACTCTGGCCGACTCGCAAAGCGCATCCATGCGGGACCGGGTCCTGGCATTCATGGAGTCAGGTCCCTGCCGGCGCTGTTCGGGCACCGGGCTGATTCCCGAGGCCCTGGCCGTCACCTTCGCCGGCAGGACCATTGCGGAGTTCAACGCACTCCCGCTGGCAGACCTGGCGGACATCGTCCGTCCGACCAGTGAACTGGCCCAGGCCGGCACAGCCTCGCGCACCCAGCGTTCCGGTGAGTCAAACGAAGTGGCTGTCACCATCACACGGGACCTGCTTCAGCGGATCAACGTACTCCTGGACCTTGGGCTGGGATACCTGGCTTTGGGCCGGGGAACCCCCACCCTCTCGCCGGGCGAGATGCAGCGGCTGCGGATCGCCACCCAGTTGCGCTCAGGACTGTTCGGAGTGATCTATGTCCTCGATGAGCCGTCAGCAGGACTCCATCCCGCAGACGCGGAGCCGTTGCTGGAAGTTTTGGAGCAACTGAAGTCCTCCGGCAACTCCGTCTTCGTGGTGGAGCACAACATGGACGTTGTCCGCAGGGCAGACTGGCTGGTGGACGTTGGCCCGCGCGCCGGAGAAGGTGGCGGTGAAGTGCTGTACAGCGGCCCGGTGGAAGGACTGGCCGGGGTTGAAGCATCCGTGACCCGCCCGTTCCTCTTCGATGCGCCACAGCCATCCGTCCCGTCTTCTCGGTCCCGGAGCGATGAACCGCGTGAACCGGCCGGGTGGGTGGAGCTGGAAGGTGTCAGGCAGCACAACCTGCAAGGGCTGGACGCCCGTTTTCCCCTCGGAGTCCTGACGGCCGTGACCGGGGTATCAGGCTCCGGCAAATCCACCCTCGTTGGCCGCGTTCTCGGCGACGTGGTGGCTGCCTCACTCAGTACTGACAGGACAGCAGGGGAACAGGACGGGCCGGCGGAGCCGCTTCACATACGTGCGGTCAAAGGGAGCAACACCATCGACCGGCTGGTCACAGTTGACCAGAAACCGATCGGCCGGACGCCCCGTTCCAACCTGGCAACCTACACGGGCCTCTTCGATGCTGTCCGCAAAGTATTCGCGGGTACTGAAGCCGCCCAAGCCAAGGGGTTCGGCGCCGGCAGGTTTTCGTTCAACGTCGCGGGAGGCCGTTGTGAGACGTGCCAGGGCGAGGGGTTTGTGGCAGTGGAGCTCCTGTTCCTTCCGGGGAGCTACGGACCCTGCCCCGAGTGCGAAGGATCCCGCTATAACCCCGCCACGCTGGAGGTGGAATACCTCGGCAGGAATGTGGCTGACGTCCTGGGCATGACAGTGGACCTCGCAGCAGAGTTCCTGGCAGGGGTCCCCGCAGCGGCCCGCAGCCTCAAATGCCTGCAGGATGTGGGGCTGGGCTACCTTCGCTTGGGACAGCCGGCCACGGAACTTTCCGGCGGCGAGGCCCAGCGCATCAAACTGGCCACCGAGCTCCAGCGCGCCCAGCGCGGGCACACCCTGTACCTGCTGGACGAACCCACCACGGGCCTCCACCCGGCGGACGTCCAGCTCCTGATGGCCCAGTTGCACGGCCTCGTGGACGCGGGGAACACAGTGGTAGTGGTCGAACATGAGATGTCGGTAGTTGCCGCCGCGGATTGGGTCATCGATCTGGGGCCGTCCGGAGGGGACCAGGGCGGGCGGATCATGGCAACCGGCTCGCCGGAAGACGTGGCGCAGGCCTCAGGTAGCCGCACCGCGCCGTATCTGGCGGCAGCCCTCGGCCGTTGACGCCTAGGCGCCGGGCGGGACCGGCTTCTGGCTGACTGAACGGCCCAGCCACTCGGTAACCAATGCTTCGAGGAGGTCCGGCTGCTCATGCGGGAGCGCGTGTCCTGCCTGGTCAAGCACGGCGAAAGTGGCCCGGGGGTAGAGCTGAAGGAGGTCCCATGCGCCGGTGTAGCCCACCGTGGCGTCCTGCCGGCCGGCAAGGATGAGCGCAGGACCCGAATACGGCTGGCTGTCAGCAGCGGTGCCGCGAAACTCCCACTGCCGCGAAATCCGGTCCAGCGCCGCCTCGTCCGCCAATCCCAGGGAGGGAGCCACCGCCTCCTGATAGCGGTCCAGCGTTGCCTGCGTCTGGACCACGAAGTACTCCCCAAACGATGCGGCCTCTTCGGTGTCCAACAGCTTTTCCGGTTCTACGGCGGCAACCAGGACCTTATGCTCCGGAACGTCCCTGGCGTTCCCTTCCAGCGGACAGACCAGGCCGAGCCCGGCCACCTGCCGCACCCTTTTGCCCGCTATGGCACGGGCAAAGTGGGCGCCGGCAGAGTGGCCGATGAGCCGGAACGGCGCCGGGCCGATGAGGGCGTCGACGAAACCGAGCAAAATTTCGAGCACGTCATCGGCACCCGCAAGTGTTGCGGGCGCCGGCGTGCGGCCCATGCCCGGCAGATCCGGGTAAATCCTCCGGTAGCCAGGCAGCCTGCCGAATACCGGCTCAAAGACGGCGGCCATCTCCCGATGGTCCACGCCGGCGCCGTGCAGGACCAGGACCGGCACGCCGTCGCCGAATGCCTCGTAATGCAACGGAATACCGCTCACCTCACACTCCACAGCGCCAGCCTAGGCCGCCGCGTGACGCTTGCGGAACCCCACGGTTTCCTGCATACAAAAGGGAGCCTGATCGAAACGATCAGGCTCCCTTTCGTCAAGGCCGTGTGGCTAGTGGCCCGTGGGCTGGTCGAACCGCTGTCCGGCCGGGTTGGACGGCAGGATGGCAATGACGACGAGCGCCAGGGCCCCCAGGAACGGGACCAGGATGATCAGCACCAGCCAGCCGCTGATGTTGACATCGTGCAGGCGGCGGACCAGGAGAGCCAGTGACGGCACCAGCACTGCCAGGCCCCACACGAAGGCGATGATGGAGCCCACCAGGAAACCCGGCCCGGGAACAGTGGAACCGTTCGCGGCGACGGTGGCACCCGCCGCGCCGCCGACCTGCATGATGATGTTCAGGACGACGCTGACGGCAAAGCCGATCAGGGCCCACCACCAGTACTCGCTCCGGCTGGCCCGGCCCGAGAAGGTGGCGTACTTCTTGAAGAACCGCTTGGCGGCAATGGGCAGCGTGGCGCCGTAGTACGGAGCCCACAGCGGCGGCTCTCCGCCGGGCTGGTAGGACGTCGCCTGCTGCTGCTGCTGCTGTTGGTTAGGGTATTGCGGATAGCTCATTTATTCCCCCCGGAATGGTAGACAGAGTGATGCCAGACCATCGTAGGGGTAAAAGGAGCCAAAAGTCCGTTCGATGGATAAACTTCATCCGATTTCTACGAAGTGTTTCCCACATGACTCCACGTGGACTGCGATCACGTTGGTGACACAGCGCACAGGGTGCGTCAGTGCGGACGCAGCTTCCGGGTCCGGGGATGTCTCCTGCGGCCCTCCGGGCGGGAGCCCGCTGCGACGGGACGGTACTCGACTTTCCGTCTGTGCTCTCCAGCCCGGGTGTCACGCCGCTCCTGGCGGCGGGCTTTGCGTTCCGGCCGGTCGATGGCGGAGAGGATTACCAGCGTCCCGGCCATCCAGGCGAACGCTGTCAGCAATACCAAGGCAATGCCAATCTCGGTGCCCATGACTCCATTTTAGGATTGACGACGCCGCCCGGCGCTTCCCATATCCACAAATTTTGCTCAAGCCGGCAGCAGGCCGAGGCCGCCTACCGCCGCCATGACATCGTCAACCTCCACGGCCAGCAGGGCCGGGTCCGGGACGTCGGAAAAGGTATCCCCGCGGCGGAGCTTTGCCTTGGTGAGCACAACGTGCGGGCCAGGTGGGGGACCCCAGATTTCCGGCGGCGCCGGGCCGAAGAGCACCACCGAGGGCGTGCCATAGGCCGACGCCAGGTGCGCGGCACCGGTGTCGGCGGAAATGACGAGCCTGGCGCCGGCAATGACGGCGGCGAACCCGGCCAAACCCAGGCTGCCGGCGAGAACGGATTCCGACGGGAGACCAGCCAGCCCGCAGACAGCATGTGCGCGGTCCCGTTCTCCCTCTCCGCCGGTGAAGACCACGTGGTGGCCGGCCTGTGCGAGTTCCGCGGCAACGGCGGCGAATCTTTCGGCTGGCCAGAGGCGGCTGCCGTAGGCGGCACCAACATGCACCACGGTTGCTCCCGGCGCCGGGTTGGGAACCTGCGGATGTTCAAGCCGAAGATCTGTGGGATCAGTTTCGATCCCGTGCCAGGACAGCAGATGTGCCCAGCGCTCGCGCTCATGCAGTTCTGCCCGCCATGGCGGGCCGTCAAGGTTGCCACTGCGGTAGGCGATGGTCCGCCGGGCCCTTAGCGCCTCGATCCTGCCGGCGCTTTCCGGACCGTTTCCGTGGAGGTTCACTGCCACGTCCACCACTCCGGGTCGAAGGGCCAGCGGCTCGTCGAGCCCGTGCGTGGGCAGCAGCTCATAACCGCCAACCAGGCCCAGTGCCTCGGACAGCCACCCTTGGGCTGCGTAGCGGAGCCTGTGCTCCGGGAAGGCCCGGCGGATGGCCTTCAACGCCGGAACGGCTACCAGCAGGTCGCCGAGTTTCAGCGCCCGGAGCACCAGCAATTCCGGCCTGTCGGCTTTACCACTGCCCGCAGCGTCCGCGGGCACCGCTCCCCCGTTCATGCGAGTGACTTTCGTACGGCAGTGGCCACCAGGTTCCGCACATCCTCGTAGACCCCCCTGACCTCCACCCCGGCGACGATTGAATCGTCATGCGCACACCGCGGTGCCGTCCAGCCCACCTGCGTTATATCGATCCCGCACGTGGGACACGCCGTAAACCAGGAAAGGTGCACACGGTGCATTGACCTCCCCAGGGCACCGGCGTTGATGACGTTACCCACCCAGAAAACGCCCACCGTTGGCACACCAAACGCCTGGGCGAGATGGCGCGGGCCGCTGTCGTTGCCCACCACCACCGAGGCGCCGGCCAGCAGGCCCACCAGTTCGGCCATGGAGAGCTTGCCCGCCAGGGACTCCACGGATGTTGAGGCGGCTGTCGCAGCGATCTGTTCTCCCAGCTCCCGTTCGCTGTCGTCGCCGATGACCAGGACGCGGCAGCCGTCCGCGGCGCATGCGCCGGCAAGCTGGGCAAAGCGCTCAACGGGCCAACGACGCCGGGGGTCGGTTGCGCCCGGATGGATCACCACGAGGGGCTGCGCGCCGTCGTCGTTGGTTGCGTGGCGTGTGCCCCGCACCCCTGCCGCGGGGACAAGCCTCGCTTCAAGGTCCACGGGTACGGCGCCGGCGAACCCTGCCACCTCCAGGGCACGCAGGGGCTCATGCTGATAGTAGATATAGGGAACGGTCCGCTCCAGGCCTGCGGCATCCGCCGTCTGGGTACCCACAGTGTGGCGTGCTCCCAGGCGTAGCAGGAAGGGGTTCGAGTACCGTCCACCGCCATGAAGCTGCACAGCGAGATCAAACCGTCGTGCCCGCTGCCGGTCAAAAAAGCCTTCCAGCTCTGAGTGATCTTCAACACCGGGCCGGACGCCTTCGGCAAACGGCAGCAGACAAAAATCGTCCACCGGGCTTTCGACAGCAGCCAAAAGCGCCTCATGAACCGGCGTGCCGAGGAGCGTCAGGGCTGCCTCCGGATAGGCCGCTTTTAGTGCCGCCATCGCGGGAACAGCGAAGATCAGGTCACCCAGCCCGCCGCCGCGAAGGACGGCAATCCGCGAGATGCCGTCGAATTTCTCCAATACGGGCCCAACGCCCGTTGCTACCTGGGCGGCACCGCCAAAACCTGCCGTGAGTAGTTCCACGTGCGTCCTTTCGGATCCTTTGGGCGCACAACTGCTGGTGCGCCCACCGCTTCCGGCGCGGAAACCATCCAGTGGTGGTGGGCCGGCCGCGTCATGGAACCTGTACCCAGGCGGCGGCAAATATACTCCCTCTCTTGGGGAATACCCCCTTGATGCTGTACGTTTCATACGCGACAGGCCAACCAAAGAAAAGAGAAGCACCTAAATTGGCAACCGATTATGATGAACTGCGCTCCGACGTCAAGGAGTCGCAGGACAACTCGCTCGAGCAGCTCCAGTCAGCGAATGCTCCCGATGCGCGAAGTGTCGTCCTTGAGCTGGATGAGGCTGACGGGCTCGACAGCGCGGGCGTACCGGGCGGCGAATTCGTTGCCGAAGAGCTCGTGGTGCAGGTCATTCCGCAGGCTGACGACGAATTCACCTGCTACTCCTGCTTCCTGGTCCGTCACCGGTCCCAGATAGCCCGCCAGAAGGATGGTCACAGCTACTGCACCGAGTGCGAAGGCTAGGCACCAGGAACCCTTCGGATCCTTCCGGATCCGGCCGCAACGGAAGGCACGCCACCCGGCGTGCCTTCCGGCTTTAAAGGGGACGTCCAGCGTGGCCCGGTAGCGTTGGAGCCATGGACGGCACCTTAATCATTAGACGTGGCACGCCCGGATGAACGGGACCGCCGACCTGTGGCAGGTCCTGCTGGCATCCTTCACCCGCACGGCGCCGCCCCTCGTCACCCTGACCGAACTTGTGCTGGCGTTACTGGCCGCGACTGCGCTGTCCGTACCCCGGCGCTCCTGGAAGTACTTTGGCCTCCTGACCACGGCTACGCATGAGCTCGGACACGCTTTTGCCGCCGTAACGAGCGGACAGCGGCTCTCCGGCATCCATTTGCGCCTCGATCATTCCGGCACCACCACCACATACAGCCGCAGCAGGCTGGCCACTGTGTGGTCATGCTTCTGGGGGTACCCTGTGCCCGCGGTGGCCGGCGCGGTGTTTGTGGTGTGCGGATTCAGCGGCTGGGGGCCGGCTGCCATCGCCGCCGGAGGCCTCGCCCTTGCAGCCACGCTGGTGTTTCTGCGCAACCTTGCCGGATTCCTCATCACGCTGGCAGCGATTGGCGCCACCCTGGCCATGATCCTCGTTGTGCCCAGGGAATTCACTGGGCACGTCGCCGTCATCCTTGGACTGGCCTTGCTGGTTGGGGCGGTGCGGGACCTCATCAAACTGGCCCACGTGCACCTGCGCAGGCGGAGCCAGCTTGCCACCTCCGACGCCTACCTGCTGTACAGGGCCACCCATGTTCCCTCCGGTGTATGGATTCTCCTTTTTTCGGCTATCGTGGCCGGCTCGTGGATCGTCGCGTTGCAGCCTGTCACCGCCGTCCTGTCTGCTGGCGCATAGGCTGGGCAGATGAGCCACGACACGGAGAGCACCCTGACCGCCGGCGGAACCGGGGAGCACAGCACCCGGGGCGCCTACGTCACCGGCGGCCAGGAGTTTACGCGGGACACCAATTACATCGAGGACCGGGTGACCCGGGATGGCAGGCCCGGGGACCACGGCGAGCCAGGCTGGCGCGCCGAAGCAGGACGCTACCGGCTGGTTGCAGCACGGGCCTGCCCCTGGGCCAACCGGACAGTCATCGTACGCAGGCTGTTGGGCCTCGAGGAAGCTATCTCCCTTGGGCAGCCTGGACCAACGCATGATTCCCGGTCCTGGACGTTCGACCTTGATCCCGGCGGAAAGGATCCGGTCCTGGGCATTGAGCGATTGCAGGAGGCCTACTTCAAGCGTTTTCCCGGCTACCCGCGGGGTATTACCGTTCCTGCCCTGGTGGATGTGCCCACCGGCGCTGTGGTGACCAACAACTTTCCCCAAATCACGCTGGATTTCTCTACGGAGTGGACTGAATTCCACCGGCCGGGCGCCCCGGACCTCTATCCGGAACCGCTCCGCGATGAGATCGATACCGTGAACAAGCGGGTGTTCACCGAAGTGAACAACGGCGTGTACCGGTGTGGGTTCGCAGGATCCCAGGAGGCGTACCAGGCCGCCTACGACCGGCTCTGGACAGCCATGGACTGGCTGGAGGACCGCCTCACCGCTCAGCGTTACCTGGTTGGCGACACCATCACCGAAGCGGATGTCCGCCTGTTCACGACGCTGGCACGCTTTGACGCGGTTTACCACGGCCACTTCAAGTGCAACCGGCAAAAGCTCAGCGAAATGCCGGCCCTGTGGGCTTACGCCCGGGACCTCTTCCAGACTCCCGGTTTCGGGGACACCACAGACTTCGTGCAGATCAAACAGCACTATTACATCGTTCACGAGGACATCAATCCCACCGGCATCGTCCCGGCCGGGCCGGACCTGTCCGGGTGGCTCGAAGCGCACGGCCGGGAAGCGCTCGGCGGACGGCCCTTCGGCGACGGAACGCCACCAGGGCCAGTAAGGAAGGGCGAGGAAGTAGAGCCTGGGCACGGAGCGGCCCGCTAGGCGGAAAGCGGTTTCCCCTACAATGTGGGGATGCAGATTTCCCACGGCGCGGTAGCCGCCGGCTTCGAAGACGTCCTGGACCTGTTTGAGTCCTTCCTGGCAGAAGACCCGAACTACAGCGCACAGCTCTCGGCGTACCACGGCGGTGTGCGGGTGGTGGGGTTGACCGGTGGCCCGGGCATGGCCGCGGACAGCGTTACCGGGGCTTACTCATGTTCAAAAGGCGTCGCCGCCATGGTGATCGCTCTCCTGGTGCAAAAGAACGTCCTTGACCTCGACCGGCCCGTGGCCTTTTATTGGCCGGAGTTTGGGGTGCACGGCAAGGACCGGTTGTTGGTACGTGAGGCCCTGTCGCACCAGGCGGGGCTGCCGGGCATCGAAGGTGGCTTTGGGTTGGCCGAGTTCACAACAGCCGGGGCTGCGGCCAGGCTGGCTTCAGCCCGGCCTGTGTGGCAACCGGGACGGCAGTTCGGCTACCACGCACTCACCATAGGCATCCTGATGGAGGAGCTTTGCCGGCGGACGTCGGGAGAGTCATTGCAGGACCTTTACGACCGTCGGATCCGGATCCCGTATGGTGTGGACTTCTTCCTGGGGCTGCCCGACGAAGAGGAACACCGCTACAGGGACGTCCTGTACACCGCTGAACCTGACCAGCCATGGCTCGATCCACTGAGCCTGGACGGGCTGAACTCGAATTCACCGGTCAGCACCATCATGGAACTCCCGAACATCCGGAGTGTCCGCGCAGCCGGAATGTCAGCCGCCGGAGGCGTGGGCTCAGCGGACGGCCTTGCCCACCTGTACGCTGCGGCCACCACTGGCGCGGACAACTCAGAACCATTCCTCGGCGAGGACACAGTCCGCCGGATGTCCACCGAACAGGTCTGGGGACTGGACCGTTCGTCAGGCCTGGACAACGCCTTCGCCGTGGTCTTCATGAAACCTCACCCCTCCCGCAACTTTGGCAGCCACCGGGCCTTCGGCCATGAAGGCGCCAACGCCGCGCTTGGCTTCGCGGACCCGGCCTACTCCCTCGGTTTCGGTTACATTCCGCAGCGGGCCGAGGACGGCCGGACGCCCGGCAGGGCCCATCGGCTGGCGGCCGCAGTACGGCGCTCGGCGGCCGCACTGGCGTAGAACGCACAAGCCTCCGGCGCCCTGACCTGCGCCTTTTGGGGTTGCGGGTAAAACCACCCTAAGGTTGGGCGGATGAGCAGGCCGCAAGCCAGAACGCAAGTCATATGGGGCCGGGGAACCGAGATCCTGAAGCGGGCGGTCTCCGGACTCACGGCCGCCTTCGCCGCCCAGCGGCTCCAGCTGGCCGCCAAAGCGGCCATCGCAGCCGGGCTTGCCTTCCTGATTGCACCCCTGATGCCCGGGGCAGCTGCGGACTACCCCTACTACGCTCCGCTGGGAGCCCTGGTGGCGATGTACCACAACATCGCCGGCTCGGTCCGCCAGGGGCTGCAGGCATTGGCCGGCCTCGCCGTCGGCATCGGCTTGGCATTCGTCCTCGTGGCCTTTACCGATCCCTCACCCCTTACCGTGGCGATCTTCATGGGCATCGGCGTCCTCCTGGGCGGCCTGCCCGGCATCGGATCCGGAAGTGATTGGATTCCGACGGCGGCCCTCCTCGTGTTGCTGGTGGGCAACAGCCACCCCGACGATTTTTCGTTCGGTTACCTGGTGCAGATGGGTGTGGGTGTGGCCGTGGGCATCGGCGTGAACTTCGTGATATTTCCACCGCTGCACTTCAACGCAGCCGCAGCCAGCCTCGACGAACTGCGGCGTGCACTCGGGACCCAGCTGACCGACATGGGGAAGGCGCTCCGGGAGGAGTGGCCGCCCGCCCATGCCGAATGGTCCCGCCGGTCCGATGAACTGGCAGCTGCCACACGCTCCGTACGCCACCTCGTCAGGGAAGCCGATGCCAGCCGCCGGGGCAATCCGAGGCGGAGGTTCCATCCCCGCGACGTGGACGAGGACTACAGGCACCTGCGGGAGCTGGAGCGGGTGACGTTCCACATCCAGGACATGACCGACGTGCTCACCGATGTCATTTGGGAAAGCGACGTCCCCTACGAGGTGCCGGTTCAGGACAGCAAACCCCTGTCCGAGGCGATGACGGCCGCCGGAGACCTGCTGACGTCCTACGGGGATGATGACAAGCAGGGGCACCAGGACCGCTTCGATGCCGCGAAGGCAGCGGTGGACGCGTGCATGGCTGCCACCTCCACCAGGGAAGCCGAGCAGGGAATGGTACCCGCTTCGGAATCCATCCTGCTTAGCCTGCACCGCATCCTTCGGGCCGTCCGAACGGCAGACTAGCGGGCGTTCCTAGACCCGTTCTTCCTGCACCAGCCCTGAAACGCCGGTTTCGGCGGGGCCGGGAGTGGCCTTGCCGGACCCTTCGCTACCCGTGCCGGCGGCCGTGCGTTCAAGCGCCGCAACTGAGCCGGTGAAGTGGCGCCGCCCGGACCGCGGGTTCCAGGCAACGAAATCCGAACGGTGCCAGCCGCCTGTGCCGTCCTGTTCAGTGCTGATGTCCAGGGCAACCCGCGCCGGCAGGAACACCGGTGCTTCGAACCCGACCTCCCAGATGAAGGAATCACCGCGGGCAGGGCCGACGTCGGCGAGCGCCCTGGAAGCCAGGTACATGCCGTGTGCTAT
Organism: Pseudarthrobacter equi; assembly: GCF_900105535.1. Classification (NCBI taxonomy): domain Bacteria; kingdom Bacillati; phylum Actinomycetota; class Actinomycetes; order Micrococcales; family Micrococcaceae; genus Pseudarthrobacter; species Pseudarthrobacter equi. Next base: position 2,509,236 of record NZ_LT629779.1, on the reverse strand, counting down.
CGACCGGCGCATGCCCAACGCCTGCGCAGACAGCACGCTGAGGTGAATGGGGTTGAAGTCGCCGGAAACGGCGGCGTAGGCCCGGCCCGCGTCGACACCCAACTGCCAGAGTGCCGTCGGATCGGGCGCACGGAAGTCGGGCTTGCCGTGATGGGCCGAAGGTTTATCGATCCCCGGCAGGAAGATCCCCTTCGCCAGGTAAGTGGAGACTCCCAGCCAGCAAACGGCATCACTACCGGATTTGCGGACTTCTGCCACAACGTCCACCTGCGTGCCGGACCGGTGCCCCCGCAGGTTCTCTACCCGCGCAGTGATGTCGAGGGCCTCGGTGAAGAGGAGCGGCACGCGCTGTTCCACCCGGTTGCCCAGGTGGATCATGCCCAGCAGAGGGAGCGGGAAGTCGTCCCGGTTCATCACGCTCATGGCCAGTGGAAACGCCAAGGCATGGACGAACCCCGCGGGCAGCACATCGCTGGCGGTCTCGCCCAACAGGTGCTGGTAGGCGGTCAGGTTTGCGACGTCCACCGCGACGCCGCGCACCTCGTGGCTTTCCTCGGGCAGGTGGGAGGAATCGGCTGTGCCGAGGAGCCGCCGCCGGGCAGCCTGCGCGGCGGCGTTGATGTAGAGCTTGGACAGTGACGGCATCTCTCCCAGGATGAGGGGCTGCGCCGCCACTACGCGCCTACCAGGTTCTGTCCGCATACCCGGAGTACTTCACCGCTGATGCCTCCGGCGGAGTCACTGGCAAGGAATGCGATGGTCTCAGCCACGTCCGCGGGCTGGCCGCCCTGCTTGAGCGAGTTCAGGCGCCTCGCTGTTTCCCGAAGGGCCAGGGGGATCCGTGCAGTCATCTCTGTTTCGATGAACCCCGGTGCCACTGCGTTGATGGTGCCGCCGGCTTCTGCCAGCAGTGGCGCTGTTGCCCTGACCATGCCCATGACTCCTCCCTTGGAGGCCGCATAGTTGGTCTGCCCCCTGTTCCCGGCAATCCCGCTGGTGGACGCAACAGTCACGATACGCGGTGACTGGCTGAAGTGCTCCGATGCGAGGAGCGTCTCGTTGATCCGAAGCTGGGCAGCGATGTTGATGTTGATGACCGAGTCCCAGCGGGCCGGATCCATATTGGCGAGGAGCTTGTCGCGCGTGATGCCGGCATTGTGGATGACGATATCGAGCCGGCCGTGGCGTTGAACGGCGTGGTCGATGATCCTTTGCCCGGCATCCGCACGGGTGATGTCCAACTGCAGGGCTGTTCCCTTGACTTCGTTGGCCACGGCCGCCAGGTGGTCCCCGGCCGCGGGGAGATCCACCACCACCAGGGTGGCGCCGTCCCGGTGCAGGGTGCGGGCAATCTGCGCGCCGATCCCCCGGGCAGCGCCCGTGACGACTGCGATCTTTCCTGCCAGTGGTGTACCAGCGTCCTGCGGCAGCGTGCCTCCGGCGTCGGAAATCTTCAGGAACTGCCCGTCCACGAACGCTGAACGTCCGGAAAGGAAGAAACGCACGGCGCCCAGGGCGCTGGGGCTCATGATGTCCACGCCATCCGCCAGGAGGATGCCGTTTCCGGTTGCGCCGGCACGCAGTTCCTTCGCGAGGGACCGCAGGAGCCCGTCGATTCCCTGACGGGCCGCTGCAACTGCGGGCGAACCGGCTTCAGCGGCGGGCCGGGACACCGTGAGGACCCTGCCGCTTGGCGCGAGGTCCCGAAGGGAAGCTGCCGCGCCCAGGACGGTCCTGCCGAGGTCCTCCGGCCGTTCCACCTCGTCCAGCACCAGGATGATGGCCCCGAGCTTCTCGCCTGGAACTGCGTGCCGGCGGATGTCCAGGTCCCAGGACAACAGCTCAGCGCCCAATTTGTCGGCCGCCGCGGAATCGCCCTGGATGACGACCGGTCCCGATATCAGAGGCTGCCCCGGGTTGTACCGGCGCAGCAGCGCCGGCTGGGGCAGTCCAAGCCTCTTGGCGACGTTCTTACCGAGCCCCTGGTTGACCAGTTGCGTGTATTTGTCTGCCATGCCCGCCTCCTACACCGATTCCAGGATTGCGACGACGCCCTGGCCGCCGGCAGCGCACACCGACACCAGTCCGCGGGCCGGCCGCCCGTCCGTGCTGCCCTTGGCGTGCAGCAACTTGGCCAGCGACGCCACGATGCGTCCGCCCGTGGCCGCAAACGGGTGTCCTGCGGCCAGCGACGAGCCGTTGACGTTCAAACGTGAGCGGTCCACCTTGCCGAGGGCACCGTCCAGGCCCAACCGGGTGCGGCCGAACTCTTCGTCCTCCCACGCAGCAAGCGTGCTCAATACGGTGGCCGCGAAGGCTTCGTGGATCTCGAAGTAGTCGATGTCCGCCAACGTCAGGTTGTGGCGGGCCAGCAGCCTGGGAACCGCGAAGACCGGAGCCATCAGGAGCCCGTCCTTGCCGTGGACGAAGTCCACCGCCGCGGCCTCAGCGCCCACCACGGCAGCGAGCTTCGGCAGGTCGCGGGCGTCTGCCCATTCGTCCGAGGCCAGCAGGACCGTTGAAGCGCCGTCTGTCAGCGGCGTCGAGTTTCCGGCGGTCATGGTGGCGTCGGCGCCAAGGTTCCTGCCGAAGACGGGCTTCAGCGACGCGAGCTTTTCCGCCGAGGTATCGGCGCGCATGTTGCCGTCGCGGGACAGTCCCCGGTAGGGGGTGATGAGGTCGTCAAAGAAGCCAGCCTCGTAGGCGGCTGCAAGGTTGCGGTGGCTGTTGAGGGCAAGCTCATCCTGGGCTTCCCGGGAAACCTTCCATTGGGCTGTCGTGAGGGCCTGGTGCTCCCCCATGGACAGGCCGGTGCGCGGTTCTGCGGTACCCGGAGCCAGCGGAGCCAGGTCCTTGGGGCGCAGGCGGCTGAGGATCTGCAGCCGCTGCGGCAGCGTCTTTGCCCGGTTGAGGTCGAGGATGACCTCCCTGAGGCCTTCGCTGACCACCACTGGGGCGTCCGAGGCGGAGTCGACCCCGCCGGCGATGGCTGAGTCAATCTGGCCGAGCTTGATCTTGTTGGACAGGCCCACCACGGTTTCCAGGCCCGTGGCGCAGGCCTGCTGGAGGTCGTAGGCCGGCGTTTCGGCTGACAGCGCCGAGCCGAGGACAGCTTCGCGGGTCAGGTTGAAGTCACGGGAATGCTTGAGTACCGCGCCGGCTGCCACCTCTCCCAGGCGTTCGTCCTGGAGGCCGAAGCGGGCAATGAGTCCGTCCAGGGCCGCCGTCAGCATGTCCTGGTTGGAGGACTTTGCGTAGGCACCTCCGGCACGGGCGAAGGGAATCCTGTTGCCGCCCACAACGACTGCCCGGCGGAGCGCGGTGGCCCCCGCGGTTGGGCGGGCTGACTCTTCGGGGCCGGTGGCTGACTGTCCGTCAATGGACATGGGTATCTCCTCTGGTCGCATGCAGTTACCGATACCCAGCGTACCTGATACGCTGGGTATCGTGAACATCCCCGGAGCAGTAACTGAAGCACGCGCCGACGGGCACTCCCCTGCAGCCAGTCCGGACGGCAGGTCGTCCCGCTGGGAGTCCCACCGTGAAGAACGCCGGCGGCAGCTGATCAAGCAGGCCCGGCGGGCGGTACATGCACTTGGCAGCGACGCCTCCATGGAGGACATCGCCGCAGCTGCCGGAACGTCCAAGTCCGTGTTCTACCGCTACTTTGGCGACAAGGCCGGGTTGCAGCAGGCGGTGGGCGAGGTGGTCCTGGACCAGATGCAGCGGCGTATCCGCGAGGCCGCTCAGAGCGCTGTGACGCCGCGGGAAGGGCTGTTCGCGATGGTCTCCGCCTACCTGCAGATGGCGTCCACCAGCCCGAACGTCTACACCTTCGTGACACGCCACGCCGAGGCGTCCGGCGCGGCGGCCGTCTCCGGCGCCCTGGGGCACTTCTTCGACGCAGTGGCCGAGATGATCGCCACCCCCATGCGCTCCCACTTGGGTGACGGGAAGGAAGCGGTCATCGGGTTCTGGCCCAAGGCCGCCATCGGCCTCGTGCGAAACGCCGGCGAACAGTGGCTCAGCACCCCTGACTCCCCCGCCAAACCGGGCCAGGACGCCATGGCCCGCCAAATCACCGACTGGCTCTGCGTCGGCATCGCACCCGAACTGTCTACTCCGAGCACCACCAAGCAACCTGTCAGCACCAACGAAGGACATTGACATGACTGAAGTAGTGGACCGCCCCGCCGCCAAGGGCTCCGGGCCGGCCGGAACCGCCCGGGTCCCTGCCCACACGGACCGCCCCCTGCCCGCCGTCGACACCGAAGCGCTGGGCAGGCAACTCCTGGGCAAGTGGGCGGATGTCCGCCGCCAGGCGCGGGAGCTCGCCGCCCGTCCCGAACTGCACAAGGTCGAGGGCGAGACCCACACGGACCACCGCGCCAGGGTCTTCGGGCAGTTGCAGTACCTCGTTGACAACGGGGCGGTCCACCGCGCCTTCCCTTCCGAGCTTGGCGGCTCCGACGACCACGGCGGCAACATCGCCGGCTTCGAGGAGCTGGTGGTTGCGGACCCGTCGCTGCAGATCAAAGCCGGGGTGCAGTGGGGACTGTTCGGCTCAGCCGTCATGCACCTTGGCACAGCAGAACACCACGCCAAGTGGCTCCCCGGAATCATGAGCCTTGAAATCCCCGGTTGCTTCGCCATGACCGAAACCGGACACGGCTCCGACGTTGCAAGCATCGCCACCACTGCCACCTACGACCCCGGCACCGCGGAATTCGTTATCCACACGCCCTTCCGCGCTGCCTGGAAGGACTACATCGGGAACGCCGCAACGGACGGACTCGGCGCAGTGGTGTTCGCCCAGCTGGTGACGCAGGGCGTCAACCACGGGGTCCACGCCTTCTATGTGGACCTCCGCGACCCGGACACCAAGGAATTCCTGCCGGGCATCGGCGGTGAGGACGACGGAATCAAGGGCGGCCTCAACGGGATCGACAACGGACGGCTGCATTTCACCAATGTCAGGGTCCCGCGCACCAACCTGCTCAACCGCTACGGCGACGTCGCTGCCGACGGCACCTACAGCTCCCCCATCGCCAGCCCCGGCCGGCGCTTCTTCACCATGCTGGGAACCCTGGTCCAGGGCAGGGTGTCCCTGGACGGTGCAGCGGTGGCGGCATCCAAGGTGGCGCTGAAAGCCGCCATCCAGTACGCCACCGAGCGCCGGCAGTTCAACGCTTCGTCCCACACGGACGAGGAAGTGCTGCTGGACTACCAGCGGCACCAGCGCCGCCTGTTCACCCGGCTCGCCACCACCTACGCCGCCGGGTTTGCGCACGAACAGCTGCTGCAGAAGTTCGACGACGTCTTCTCCGGCGCCGCGGACACCGACGCGGACCGCCAGGACCTCGAAACCCTTGCGGCGGCCCTCAAGCCCCTCAGCACCTGGCATGCCCTGGACACCCTGCAGGAATGCCGCGAAGCCTGCGGCGGCGCCGGGTTCCTGATTGAAAACCGGTTCGCCTCGCTCCGGGCCGATCTGGACGTCTACGCCACGTTCGAAGGCGACAACACCGTGCTGCTGCAGCTCGTTGCCAAGCGGCTGCTGGCCGACTACGCCAAGGAGTTCCGCAACGTGGACTTCGGTGTCCTGGCCCGCTATGTGGTGGGGCAGGCCACCGGCGCGGCGATCCACCGCACCGGCCTGCGCCAGGTGGCACAGTTCATCACCGACACCGGCTCCGTGCAGAAGGCCGCGATCGCCCTGCGGGACGAGGAAGGACAGCGGGCCCTCCTCACCGACCGGGTGCAGACCATGGTCGCTGAGGCCGCCACCGCGCTCAAGGGCAGCAACCGGCTCCCCCAGGACAAGGGCGCGGCCCTCTTCAACCGCCACCAGAACGAACTGATCGACGCTGCGCAGGCCCACGCCGAACTGCTGCAGTGGGAGGCCTTCACCGAGGCGCTCGCCGACGTCAGCGACCCCGGCACCAAGAAGGTCCTGACCTGGCTGCGTGACCTCTTCGGGCTGTCCCTGATCGAGAAGAACCTCTCCTGGTACCTCATGAACGGCAGGCTCTCCATGCAGCGGGCGCGTACCGTAGGCGGCTACATCAACAGGCTGCTCGAGAAGATCAGGCCGCACGCACTGGACCTGGTGGACGCGTTCGGGTACGGCGACGAACACGTCCGCGCCACCATCGCCACCGGCGCCGAAAAGGTACGCCAGGACGAGGCCCGCGCGTACTTCCGCAGCCAACGTGCCAGCGGACAGACCCCCGTGGACGAAAAGGTGCTGCTGGCCCGCAAAGCCGGCGGCCGCAAAGCCTAAAGCCCGCCGGCGGCCCACCACCGCCCAAGAGCAAAGTCCTGGCATGACGACGGCGCCGCTTCCCTTCCACGGGGAGCGGCGCCGTCGTCGTACTGCTGGGGGGACGTCAGCTGACGGCGGGCAGCACCGAGCGGTACACCTCGAGGGTGGTCTCCGTGATGGACTCCCACGAGAAGTGCTTTTCGGCACGCTCGCGGCCCGCCTGGCCCATGGCCCTCGCGCGGGCCGGATCGGACACGACTTCCGTGAGGGCGGCCGCGAATTCACTGACGAACTTTTCGGGGTCCAGCGGCGTCCCGGTACCGTCGGTGACCTGCTCAAGGTCCACCAGCAGCCCGGTCCGGCCGTGCTCCACCACCTCGGGAATGCCACCCGTGGCGCTGGCCACCACTGCGGCACCGCAGGCCATGGCCTCGAGGTTAACGATGCCGAGCGGCTCGTAAATGGAGGGGCAGGCGAAGGCGGTGGCGTGGCTCAGAACCTGTATGAGCTCGTGGCGGGGCAACATCCGCTCGATCAGCACCACACCGGTCCGCTGCTTCTGCAGGTCCTCGATGAGTGCGGCGGTCTCGGCGGCCAGTTCCGGGGTGTCGGCCGCGCCCAGGCACAGAACGAGCTGGACGTCATCAGGAAGCTTCGCGGCTGCCCGAAGGAGGTATGGAACCCCCTTCTGCCGCGTGTTTCTTCCCACAAAGACGACACTTGGCCTGGCGGGATCAATGCCCAGCGCACGGATGGCGTCGTCGTTTTCGTCACGCGTCCACATCTCGACATCGATGCCGTTGTGCACCACCCGGACCTTCTCCGGATTCACGTCGGGGTAGCTGCGCAGGATGTCCTGCCGCATGCCCTCGGACACGGCAATGATGGCGGCGGCAGCCTCATACGCTGTCTTCTCGACCCAGGAGGACAGGGCGTAGCCGCCACCCAGCTGCTCCGCCTTCCACGGCCGCAGGGGCTCCAGGCTGTGGGCACTCAAAACATGCGGAATTCCGTGCAGCAGCGAGGCCAGGTGGCCGGCCATGTTGGCGTACCAGGTATGCGAGTGGACCAGGTCGGCGCCCGCGATGTCCGGAACGATCCTCAGGTCCACGCCCAGCGTCTGCACGGCGGCGTTGGCGGAGCCCAAGTCCTCCGGCACAGCGTAGGAAGTCACCGCTGCCCCGTGATAGTCGGCGTCGCGTGGAGCACCGAAGGCACGAACCTGCAGGTCAACGTGCTTACTAAGCACCCTGCTCAGTTCGGCGACGTGCACCCCGGCGCCACCATAAATTTCCGGCGGGAACTCTTTAGTCACAATATCTATTCGCACAAGACCCAAGGTAGTCCTTCACGCATAACTGTTCTAGTGTGAAGGAGTCCGGGCGTACCGGACTGTCTTGGGGAGTTACGAAGGCGTACAGGAGCGACCACTATGCCGTTGAATAAAAAAGTCCTGGCCATTGTCCTCGCAGGTGGCGAGGGAAACAGACTGATGCCACTGACGGCTGACCGGGCGAAGCCCGCGGTGCCTTTCGCCGGCAGCTACCGCCTTATCGATTTTGCGATTTCCAACCTGGTGAATTCGCGCTACCTGCAAATTGTGGTCCTCACCCAATACAAATCCCATAGCCTCGACCGGCATATTTCCGAAGCCTGGCGCATGTCGACCCAGCTGGGGAACTACGTCGCCTCCGTCCCCGCACAGCAGCGCGTGGGCAAGAGCTGGTTCCTGGGCAGCGCCAACGCCATTTACCAGTCCCTGAACCTGATCCATGACGCCAACCCCGACATCGTCGTCGTGGTCGGTGCAGACCACGTCTACCGCATGGACTTCGCCCAGATGGTGGAGCAGCACGTCCACAGCGGCGCCAAGGCAACGGTTGCCGCCGTCCGCCAGCCACTGAGCATGGCCGACCAGTTCGGCGTCATCGAGGTGGACCAGAACGATCCGCAGAAGATCGCGGCATTCGTTGAAAAGCCCGCCACCACGCCCGGCCTCGCTGCGGATCCGTCCCAGTTCCTCGCCTCTATGGGCAACTACGTGTTCGACGCCGACGCCCTGGTTGCGGCCCTGCACGTGGACGCCGAGCGGCTCGACACCAAGCACGACATGGGTGGCGACATCATCCCCTACTTCGTCAACCAGGGCGAGGCAGGGGTCTACGACTTCACACTCAACGAAATCCCCGGCTCCACCGAACGCGACCGCACCTACTGGCGCGACGTAGGCACCATCGACTCCTTCTACGACGCCCACATGGACCTCATCTCGCCGCTGCCGGTGTTCAACCTCTACAACTCCGAGTGGCCCATCTACACGCGGCAAAGCATCTCCCCGCCTGCCAAGTTCGTCCGAGGCCTCAACAACACGGTAGGCACCGCCCTGGATTCAATCGTCTCCAGCGGCGTGGTGATCTCCGGCGGCGTGGTGGAGGGCTCCGTCCTCTCCAACGACGTGTATGTGGCAACCAGCAGCAGGGTGATCGACTCCGTGCTGATGGACAAGGTGCAGGTCGGCGAGGGCGCCGTGATCAACCGGGCCATCATTGACAAGAACGTCAAGGTGCCGGCCGGCGCCGCGATCGGTTTGGACCCGGACCTCGACCGGGCACGCGGCTTCAAGGTCACGGAATCGGGCATCACTGTCCTGTCCAAGTACCAGGAGGTCCCCGAGCCCGGCGAGCACGAACGCCAGCTGGCAGCCGAGAACCTGCACCTGGTTCCCAATGCCGTGAAGGCCGCGGCGGACCAGTACCCGGAGGTGCGCGAATCGGTGGACAAGGTGGCCCGGACCCACGCCGCCGCAGCCGAAGCTTCCCCCGGAGCACGCGTCTCCTGACACACCGCTGACATCTGGTCGAAGGACCGGCGGCGCCTGCACGGCGCCTCCGGTCCTTCAGTCATGATGCCCTGATTCCACGCTGTAAAATTGACCCAATGAGCTCCCCCGACCTGACCCCTGAGGAAATCCAGGCCTGCCTCAAGGTCCTGAACACCATCCACGTCTATGACGAGGAGCACCCTGACTACATCTCGGTGCGCCGGGCCACCGGCAAGATGTTCAAAGCGGTCAAACGCCACCGCAGGGTCACCAAGCGCGACCTGATTGCCGACGCCGACCGTGCCGTCATTGCCCTGACGGCCACGGCCGCCCCGGACCGGATCGACGACGAGACGCGCGGAAACAAGCTCGCCCCCTCGGCCACCGGCGAAGTGGCCGGCCACCTGATCCGGTCCCGGCCGTGCTACATCTGCAAGCAGCACTACACCCAGGTGGATGCCTTCTACCATCAGCTGTGCCCGGAATGTGCGGCCTTCAGCCACAGCAAGCGAGATGCGCGCACCGATCTCACCGGCCGCAGCGCCCTGCTGACCGGCGGCCGCGCCAAGATCGGCATGTACATCGCCCTCCGGCTGCTGCGGGACGGCGCCCACACCACCATCACCACCCGGTTCCCCAAGGACGCAGCCCGCCGGTTCGCTGCCATGGAGGACAGCGCCGACTGGCTTCACCGGCTGCGGATTGTCGGCATCGACCTCCGCGACCCGTCCCAGGTCATGGCACTGACCGACTCCCTCAACGAGGCCGGGCCGCTGGACATCATCATTAACAACGCCGCCCAGACTGTCCGCCGCTCCGGCAATGCCTACAAGCCGCTGGTGGATGCCGAGGACGAACCGCTGCCCGCAGCCCTGGAGCAGGCCAACGGCGGACCGGAGCTGCTGACGTTCGGCCACGCACATGACAAGCATCCGCTGGCCATCGCAGGCACCGTCACCGAGCACCCCGTCCTCGCCGGGGATGCCGTGACGTCATTGGCACTGTCCACCGGTTCCGCCTCACTGGAACGCATCGCGGCGGGAACGGCCATCGACGCCGGCGGACTGGTCCCGGACCTGGCCACCATCAACAGCTGGACGCAGGTGGTGGACGAGGTGGACCCGCTGGAGATGCTTGAAGTCCAGCTCTGCAACGTCACGGCGCCGTTCCTGCTGGTCAGCCGGCTCCGCGGGGCCATGCAGCGGTCCACGGCACACCGCAAATACATCGTGAACGTCTCCGCCATGGAAGGCCAGTTCTCCCGCGCCTACAAGGGCGCCGGGCACCCGCACACCAACATGGCCAAAGCCGCGCTGAACATGATGACCCGGACCAGCGCACAGGAGATGCTGGATTCCGACGGCATCCTGATGACCGCCGTGGACACCGGCTGGATCACCGACGAGCGGCCCCACTACACGAAGGTCCGCCTCATGGAGGAGGGCTTCCACGCGCCGCTGGACCTGGTGGACGGTGCAGCCCGGGTTTACGACCCCATTGTCATGGGTGAAAACGGCGAAGACCAGTACGGCGTCTTCCTCAAGGATTACAAGCCCAGCCCCTGGTGAAAGGCGTATGCTCACGGCATGAGCAACGAGTCATCACCTGACGTCCAGAACCTCGAGCACCACGAATGCTGGGCCCTGCTGCGCACTGTCTCCGTTGGCCGGCTGGCCGTCGTGGCTGACGGCCGCCCGGATATCTTCCCCATCAACTACACGGTGGACGGCGGCACGGTGGTGTTCCGCACCGGCCAGGGCACCAAGCTGTCGGCCGCGTCTGGAGACGCGGCCGTGGCCGTGGAGGCCGACGGCGTCGATCCGGAGAGCGGACTGGCCTGGAGCGTGGTGGTCAAGGGAACCGCCGAAGTGGTGAAGAGGGCCGAAGACGTCCTGGACACGTCGCGGCTCTATCTCTTCCCCTGGCAGGCGGGCCGGAAGGACGCGTTCGTCCGGATTACCCCAGACTCCGTTACCGGCCGCCGGTTCAAGGTCACCGAGCCGATGACCTGGTGGACCCAGATCAGCAGCTCGGCCAAGTCCGCCCACGAGTAGGCGCCGGCAGCGTGCGCGCGGTGCGCACGCCACCGGTCAGGCAAGCTGCGTTATCTCCACGCTGACGTTCAGGGCTGATCCGCCGCCGCCGGACAGGATGCCCTTGAGCGGAGTGACGTCCCGGTAGTCCCTACCGCGTGCCACGGTGACGTGGAAGTCCCCGGCAGGCTTGTGGTTGGTGGGGTCCCAGCTGCGCCAGTCCCCGTCCCACCACTCCAGCCAGGCGTGTGACTGGCCGGCAACTGTCTCTCCCACGCCGGCGCTGGACCGAGGGTGCAGGTAGCCCGAGACGTAGCGTGCGGGGATGCCGCAGCTGCGCAGGGCACCGATGGCCAGGTGCGCGAGGTCCTGGCAGACGCCCTGCCGCTGCGTCCATGCCTCTTCCGCGTTCGTGGTGACGGCGGTGGAACCGGACATGTAGGTCATCTCGCCGCGCATCCAGGCGAAGATGGCCATGGCCGCTTCGTGCGGGTTCTTGCCGGCAACAACGCCGGGGATGATGCCCAGGACTTCTTCACCCGGACCGCTGAGCCGTGACTGCGGCAGCCAGTCGCTGTGGGTGTTAAGGGTTTCCGGCGACGCCAGCACATCCCAGCCGGCGATGTCGGACTCGGACGGGATCTTCCCGGCACGGTGGACCTCGACGGTGATGTTGGAGATGACTTCCAGGTGGTCGTGCGGCATCTGCATGTCGAAGGCCGTCACCCTGGTCCCCCAGTAGTCGCGGTAGGTGCTCACGGCCGCCTGCGACGGGGACACCTTGACCACTGACTCGAGGACCACCTGCTGGGAGTCCGTCAGCGGCGTCATCCGCGCCTCGTTGTATGAGAGGGTGACGCGCTTGTTGTACTTGTACGCCGTCCGGTGGACGATGCTCAGCCGGGTCATGAAACTTCTCCCACCCAGGCCAGTTCGTCCGCCTGATTGAAGTACTTACGGGAAATGGCATCCGAGGCCTGGGACACAGCCTTCTGCACGCGTTCCATGTGTTCGGGCAGCTCGGACATGAGGTCGTCCGTCCGGTGGAACTCAAGGAACGTGCGGGCCTGGCCCACGATCCGGCGGGCATCGTTGATGAAACCCACACGCTGGGCTGAGGGGTCCAGCTTGGCGAGGCATTCGTCGGCGTCGCGCAGTGCGTACACGATGGAGCGCGGGAACAGCCGGTCCAGGAGCAGGAACTCGGCCGCGTGCTGGTCACCGAAAGCTGCCCGGCGGGTCCGGAGGAAGGATTCGTAGGCGCCGGCGCACCGGAGCATGTTCACCCAGGACATGCCTGCGGAGAGGACATCCCTGGTGGACAGCATGCGGGCGGTCATGTCGGCCCGCTCGAGTGACCGGCCCAAAACGAGGAACAGCCAGCTTTCGTCGTGGCTGACGGTGGTGTCCGCCAGGCCGCTGACCATGGCGGTGCGCTCCAGGGTCCAGTTGCAGAACCGGTAGGTGCCCACCACGTCCTTGCGGTGCTGGCTAAGCCCGTAGTAGGTGGTGTTGAGGCTCTCCCACAGTCCTGAGGAGACCGTTTCGCGGGCACGCCGTGCGTTCTCGCGGGCAGCGCCCAGGGACCCGGCGATAGACGTGGCACTGGTCTTGTCGTAGGCCAGGGCGTGCAGCAGTTCGGGCAGGCCGAAGTCATCGCTTTGGGGCCTTGCTCCCATCACAGCCAGCAGCTCCTGGGCCACGCTTTTGCGCTCCTCCATGGGGAGGTGGTTGAGCCGCTCCAGGTGCACGTCGAGGATGCGGGCGGTGCCGTCGGCCCGCTCCACATAGCGGCCGATCCAGAATAGGGATTCGGCAATACGGCTAAGCATTCGCGGCTACCTCCTGCGGGGCCGAAACGGACAAGAAAAGTTGCCGGGCGGGGCGGGTCACTGCTGCTGCTCCGACTGGCGGTCCCGCCAGTTGCTTTCCACGGGCCACACGGAGACCCGCTCGCGGACCGAGATGGATTGCCGCGGAACGGACTCCACGGGCATCTGCGGTGAATCGGCCAGGACCCAGGTGTCCTTGGAGCCGCCGCCCTGGCTGGAGTTCACGATCAGCGAGCCTTCCTTCAGCGCCACGCGGGTGAGGCCACCGGGCAGCACCCAGACGTTGTCGCCGTCGTTCACGGCAAACGGGCGCAGGTCCACGTGGCGGGGGCCGAACTTGTCCCCGCTCAGCGTGGGCACCGTGGAGAGCTGCAGGACCGGCTGGGCGATCCATCCGCGCGGATCGGCGATGATCCGCTGCCGCAGGGCGTCCAGTTCGTCCTTGGAAGCGTCCGGGCCGATGACCAGGCCCTTGCCGCCGGAGCCGTCCACCGGCTTGACCACGAGCTCGGCGAGGTTGTCCAGGGTGTACTCCCGGGCTTCCTTCTCCTCGAGGCGGAACGTATCCACGTTCGCGATGATGGGCTCCTCGCTCAGGTAGTAGCGGATCAGGTCAGGAACGTAACTGTAGACCAGTTTGTCGTCCGCGACGCCGTTGCCCACGGCGTTGGCGATGGTGACGCCGCCGGCCCGGGCCGCGTTGACCAGTCCGGGGCAGCCGAGCATGGAATCGGCCCGGAACTGGAGGGGGTCCAGGAAGTCGTCGTCGATGCGCTTGTAGATGACGTCCACGCGCTGCTCACCGGCGGTGGTGCGCATGTATACGCGGTTGCCGCGGCAGATGAGGTCGCGTCCTTCAACGAGTTCCACGCCCATCAGTCCGGCCAGCAGCGTGTGCTCGAAGTAGGCGCTGTTGAACACGCCGGGCGTGAGCACGACGACGGTGGGATCGTCCACGCCCGAGGGTGCGGTCTTGCGCAGGGCCGAGAGAAGCCGGCGCGGGTATTCCTCGACCGGACGGATGAGCTGCTGGCCGAAGGCTTCCGGCAGGCCCTTGGCCATGGCACGGCGGTTCTCGAGGACGTAGCTGACGCCGGAGGGAACACGGACGTTGTCCTCGAGGACACGGAAGGTTCCGGCGGCGTCGCGGACCACGTCGATGCCGGAAATGTGGACGCGGACGCCGCCGGCGGGTTCGAACCCGTGCACCTGGCGGTGGAAGTGGGCGCTGGTGGTCACCAGCTGGCGCGGGATCACGCCGTCGGACACCACCGTCATCTTGTCGTACACGTCGTTGAGGAAGGCCTCGAGGGCGCGGACGCGCTGCGCTACACCGCGCTCCATGACGTCCCATTCGGCAGCGGGAATGACCCTGGGCACGATGTCCAGGGGGAAGGGCCGCTCCTCCCCCGCAAAGTCGAAGGTGACGCCGCGGTCCAGGAAGGTCCGCGCCATGGAGTCGGCCCGGGCGCTGACATCGGCCAGCGAGAGCTTGCGGAGCGCGTCCGCCACCTGCTCATAGGAGGGGCGGGCCTGTTGCCCGGGGGCGAACATTTCGTCGTAGGCTCCGGTCCGGCCCGCGGCCTCGGAGTAATCCTGGAAGAGGTCTGACATGCCCAATAGCCAACCACCTTTTTGTTTCGAATTCATAAACGGCCTTCCATTGTGGCGTGTTGGCGCGGGCAGCCGGTTCGGACATTCCGGGTTCCTTCCGGCAAAGTGGGTGAGTGCCAGTCAGCAGAAGCGCCTCCAGCCCCGGCCCGGGATGCCCGCGGGGAGCCATGCGGCTGCTGCCCGGCCTGGCCGCCGCGGCCGTTGCATTGGTGCTTGCCTTCCTCATTCACGCGCTGGTGCCGTCCCTTCCTGCGATGACCCTGGCCGTGGTGCTGGGGGTCCTGGCCGCCAACCTGCCGGTGACCGGAGGATGGACGGCAGGGCGGGCCCGCCCCGGCCTGGACTTCGCCGGCAAGCACCTGATGCGCGGCGGAATTGTGCTGCTGGGTCTGAAAGTGGGCATCGGCGACGTCCTGGACCTGGGGTGGCTGGCGCTGGTGCTGATCACCGCCGTGGTCGCGGCAAGTTTCGGCGGCACGTACCTGATCTCCCGGCTGTTCAGGTTGCCGCCGGTGACGTCGCTGCTGGTGGCCACCGGGTTCTCCATCTGCGGGGCCTCAGCCATCGGCGCGATGGCAGCGGTGCGGCGCATCCGCCACGTGGACACCGTATTGCCGGTGGCTCTGGTGACCCTGTGCGGCACCCTGGCCATCGGCGTCCTGCCGCTGCTGGTCCACCCGCTCCAGCTCAGCGCCGAGGTCTTCGGAGCGTGGACCGGCGCGTCCGTGCACGATGTGGGGCAGGTGGTGGCCACGGCGCAAACCGCCGGCCCCGCGGCCCTGGCAATCGCCGTCGTCGTCAAACTCACCCGGGTGCTGCTCCTGGCGCCCGTGACGGCACTGGCGGGGGCGCACCACCGGATTTCCCTCCGTCCATCCGGGGACGACGCCGGCCTGCCGCCTGTAGTGCCGCTGTTCGTGCTCGGATTCGTGGCGATGGTGGCGCTGCGTTCCACCGGATGGCTGGCGGAGGGCTGGCTGGAGGCGGGGGCCATGCTGCAGGATGTGCTGCTGGGGGCGGCCCTCTTTGGCCTGGGGTCCGCGGTGCGGATCCGTACGCTGCTCCTGACCGGCGGGCGGGCCCTGCTGGCTGCGCTGGCATCCTGGCTGCTGATTGCAGTCCTGGGCCTTGCGGCTGCCCTGCTCATCGTCGGTTGACGTGCCGCCCGCGGCAGGCAATGGCGGCCTTTGCAGCGTGATTAGATAGCTGGGTGTCACATGAGAATCTGCACCGCGACGAAGCTGCCGGCCGCTCGGCCCTGATCAGCACCGCCAGCTACGACGTCTCCCTCGACGTCCGCCAGGCCGAAGATCCGGAGGCTGCCGGCTACACCACCCGCAGCGTCATCACGTTTACTGCCGCGGAAGCGGGCACGTCCACGTTCCTGGACTTCATTGGCAGCGGCGTGCACAGCGTGTTCCTCAACGGCAGGGGCCTGCCGGTGGAGGACGTGGTGGACGGTGCGCGCATCAGGCTGGACAACCTGCAGCTGGAAAACCAGGTGACGGTCACCGGAACAGCCCTGTACAGCCGTTCCGGTGAGGGCATGCACCGGTTCGTGGACCCCGCCGATGGCCAGACCTACCTCTACACGCAATACGAACCGGCGGACGCGCGCAGGGTCTTCGCCAACTTCGAGCAGCCGGACCTCAAAGCCACCTACACCTTCCACCTGATGGCCCCTGCTTCCTGGCAGGTGGCATCCAACGGCGTGGAAACCGCCCGGACCCTGCTCACCAGCGACCCCGCCACAGCACGCTGGGATTTTGCCACCACCCTGCCGATGTCCACGTACATCACCACCGTGCTGGCCGGCCCATATTTCAAGGCTGAAGACCGCTGGCAGGGAACGCTGGAGGACGGCACGCACCTGGACGTCCCCTTGGCGCTCTACTGCCGGGCCTCCATGGCAGAATCCTTCGACACCGCCGAGTTGTTCCGGCTTACCAAAGCCGGCCTGGACTTCTTCAACGAGCTCTTCGACTACCCCTACCCCTGGGGCAAGTACGATCAGGCTTTCGTTCCCGAATACAACCTGGGCGCCATGGAAAACCCGGGGCTCGTGACGTTCACCGAGAGCTACGTCTTCACCTCCCGGGCCACGGACGCCCAGTACCAGGCCCGGGCCAACACACTGATGCACGAGATGGCGCACATGTGGTTCGGCGACCTCGTCACCATGCAGTGGTGGGACGATCTCTGGCTCAAGGAATCCTTCGCCGATTACATGGGCACCCTCGCCGTGGACCGGGCCACCGCTTGGGACACTGCCTGGGCCAACTTCGCCAACAAGCGGAAGGCCTGGGCCTACGTCCAGGACCAGCTGCCCACCACGCACCCCATCGTCGCGGACATCCCGGACCTGGAAGCGGCCAAGCAGAACTTTGACGGCATCACGTACGCCAAGGGCGCCTCCGTGCTCAAGCAACTGGTGGCCTATGTGGGCTTTGACGCCTTCATCGCCGGATCCCGGGAGTACTTCCGCAAGCACGCCTACGGCAACACCACCCTGGCAGACCTCCTGGAAGCCCTAAGCTCCGCTTCCGGACGCGACCTCTCGGAATGGGCGCGCCAGTGGCTGCAGACATCGGGGATTTCCACGCTGGCCCTGGAAGCGACCCCAGAGGGAGCGCACGACGACGGCGGGCTTGGCTCCACAGCCATCGTCCAGGAGGCCACGGACCCTGTCACGGGACGGGACGAGCTGCGGCCGCACCGGCTCAGGGTGGGCCTGTACGACTTCGACGGCGGCGGCGCCCTGGTACGTACCGGCAGCATCGAAACGGATGTGGCCGGTGCCCGCACGGAGCTCCCGCAACTGGCCGGGCGGCGGCGGCCGGCCCTCCTGCTGGTCAACGACGACGACCTGACCTACGCCAAGGTCCGCCTTGACCCCGTCTCCGAAGCCACGGTCCTCGCCTCCCTGGACCGGATCAGTGACCCCATGGCCCGCGCCCTGTGCTGGACTGCGCTGTGGAACTCGGCCCGTGACGGCGAAACCCCTGCCGAACGGTACGTAACGGCGGTGGCGGCGTTCGGTCCGTCCGAAACCGGGATCGGCGTGCTGCTTAACATCCTCGATAACGCCTGCACCGCCGTGGAACGCTATACGCCCGCATCCCGCCGCGATGCCGTCCGTGCTTCCTTCCTGGGCACCGCCGGCGCCCAGTTGCGGCGGGCCGAACCGGGCTCGGACCAGCAGCTTGCCTGGGCGCGCACGCTGGGAACGCTCAGCCGGCATGACGCTTCGCTGCTGCCGCTGCTGAGGGGCCTGCTGGACGGTTCCGAACAGGTGCCCGGCCTGGCCGTGGACGCCGAACTCCGCTGGCACTTCTGGCACGCCCTCGCTGCCAATGGCCAGGCATCCGCGGCGGAGCTCGATGCCGAACTGGCGACGGATAACACCGCCTCGGGACGGGCCGGCCATGCCACGGCCGGTGCTGCCCGGCCGGAGGCGGACGTGAAGGCGGCGGCCTGGGCCGAAGCCGTGCAGGGCACAGCGTTGTCCAACCAGCTCCTGACGGCGACCATCACCGGGTTCGGCACGGCCCCGGCGGCCCTGCTGGAACCCTACGTTGAGCCGTACTTCGGCTGCCTGCGGGAAGTCTGGGACAGCCGCAGCATCGAAATCGCCAGCCGGATCGTGCGGGGCCTGTTCCCGTCAGACCAGGACGTCGCTAACAACGCAGACCCCGGTGCCCATCCGGTGCTGCGCAGGACCGACGCCTGGCTTGAGGCGAACGCCGATGCGCCCCGTGCGCTGCGGCGGATCATCGTGGAGCAGCGCAACCACCTGCTGCGGGCACTTACCGCGCAGGCCGTCGTCGTTGGTTCACCCGATCCGGCCCACTCTGCGCCGTAACGGCCAAGGGCCGCTGCGCCGGTCTCTACCGTGCGCAGCAACCCGCAGGCCAATGTGCGGAGCGGGTCAGGGGACCCGGTGCAGCCATTCCTCGGTGCCGAACTTGGTGGCCGCGCGTTCCCGCGCTGCAGCGAGCTCGGCATCGGTCAGCTCCGAGTGCGTTGCCCCGTACCGGCCCGTGAACACGTCCATCATGGCTCCGATGATGTCCGTGCGGGCCAGTCCGGTCTGGCGGCGCAGCGGATCCACCCGTTTCTTGGCGCTGCGGGTGCCCTTGTCCGAGAGCTTCTCCTTGCCGATGCGCAGGACGTCCACCATCTTGTCGGCGTCGATGTCGTAGCTCATGGTCACGTGGTGGAGCATGCCGCCGTTGGCCAGCCGTTTCTGGGCGGCACCGCCGATCTTGCCCTGGTCCGTGGCGATGTCGTTAAGCGGGACGTAGAAGGCTGTTACGCCGATCTTCTCGAGCGCCGCCATCACCCAGGAATCGAGGAACGGGTAGGAATCGGCGAAGCTGAGCCCGTCCACCAGGGTCTGGGGCAGGTACAGGGAGTAGGTGATGCAGTTGCCGGCCTCCATAAACATCGCTCCCCCGCCGCTGATCCGGCGGACCACCTTGATGCCGTGCCGGGCCACGCCGTCAGGGTCCACCTCGTTCCGGACGGACTGGAAGCTGCCGATGACCACTGAGGGTTCCTGCCAGTCCCAGAACCGCAGGGTGGGGTTGCGGCGGCCCGCACCGACTTCTTCGGTAAGGACTTCGTCGAGGGCCACGTTGATTTCGGTGGGCAGGACGTTGGGGGCGATGACATTCCAGTGGTGGTCCGCCCAGGAGGTGGCCTTGGCCAGGGCCCGCCGGACGGTCACGGCGACGGCGTCGGCGGAAAAGCCGAACAGGGTCGCGTCGGCGGGCAGGGCGGCAGTGACTGCCGCTGCGAGGTCTGCGGCCGGGGTGGTTTCCGGGAGCCCCGTGAGTGCCCGGTTGATGGCCAGGAGGGCCTCGTCCGGCTCGAGGAAGAAGTCACCGCTGATCGAGACGTCGGCCAGGACGCCGCCGGCCACTGAAAGGTCCGCCACCACCAGCTTGCCGCCCGGTACCTTGTACTCGCCGTGCCGGCGGGGGTTTGTTGCTGCGTCCTGGTCCGGGGAGGTCGTATGGCTCATGGTTTACATCCTGCCGTACGGCGTGCCCGCGCCGCCAACGGGCCGTCAACGCAAAGAAAGCCCGCACCATTCCCGGTGCGGGCTTTCCGAAAAGCTATGGGTGGAAGAATTACTTCTTGCCGCCGAAGCCCTTGAAGCGTGCGTTGAAGCGCTCGACGCGGCCTGCGGAGTCCATGATGCGCTGCTTGCCCGTGTAGAACGGGTGGGACTCGGAGGAGATTTCGACGTCGATGACCGGGTAGGTGTTGCCGTCTTCCCACTCGATGGTCTTCGAGGAAGACACGGTGGACTTGGTCAGGAACTTGGTACCGGAGGCCAGGTCATTGAAAACGACGGCGGCGTACTTCGGGTGGATATCAGACTTCATAATGGGGCCTTTGTTCGCGCAACTGGATTTTGCCAGCTGCCAGGTATGAATGGGATGGCCCGGTTCCGCGTCGAAAGACACAAGAGGGCCAGCAGTCAATACTAGCGGATCACGGAGGCACCTGCGAACCGCACCACGGCGCCTTCCGGGCCTTCACCTGCAGGGTCCCGGCTTAGCGTCGGGGGCGCAGTTCCCAGAATGCCACTGCAGACGCCGCGGCCACGTTGAGCGAGTCCACGCCGTTGCGCATGGGGATCTTCACGGCGAGGTCGACGGCGGCCAGCGTCTCCGGGCTCATGCCCGCCCCTTCCGTGCCCAGGACCAGGGCCAGCCGGTCCGGATTGCCGGCCGCGACGGCGTCGACGTCCAGTGCATCGGGAGTCAGTTCCAGGGCGGCCACAGTGAAGCCGTGGTCCTTGAGGACCTGCAAGTCACCCGGCCAGCTGTCCAGGCGCGCCCACGGAACCTGGAACACCGTCCCCATGCTGACGCGGACACTGCGCCGGTACAGCGGGTCGCCGCAGCGCGGCGAAACCAGGACGGCGTCGATGTCCAGGGCGGCCGCCGAGCGGAAGATGGCGCCCACATTGGTGTGGTCCACGATGTCTTCGAGCACCGCAACCCTTCGGGCACCGGCCAGGAGCTCCGGCAGGGGCACGGGGCGGGGCCGCTGCATGGCGGCCATGGCTCCGCGGTGGAGGTGGAAACCGGTGATCTCCTCCAGGAGGGCGGCTTTGCCGATGAACACCGGGACGTCAGGATAGGCCCGGAAGACGTCGTCGAGGTCTGCGAGCCATTTCTCCGCCAGGAAGAACGAACGCGGCTGGTGGCCGGCCGCGAGGGCCCGCCTCAGGACGCGGGAGGACTCGGCAATGTACATCCCCTCGCGCGGTTCGCGGAGCTTGCGGAGATGGACATCTGTCAGCGTGGTGTAGTCGCTGACCCGCGGGTCGCTGGCGGACTCAAGGTAGTGGAAGGGCACCGGAAGATTATTTCAGGAGGTTGGCGACCATGACGACGAGCGCCACGATGCCCAGGGTGAAGATCACGCCGCGGAGGACTTTGGGGGAAAGCTTCCGGCCAACCTTGGCGCCGGCTAGCCCGCCGATGGTGGAGCTGACGGCGATCAGGAGGACCACCAGCCAGTTGATCCGGTCGAAGGCGAACAGCAGGTAGGAGATTGCAGCCACCATGTTGACGCCCAGGACCAGGAAGTTCTTCATGGCGTTGGCGTTCTGCATGGTTCCGCTGAGGAAGACGCCCAGGATGCCTACCAGCAGGATGCCCTGGGCGGCCACGAAGTAGCCGCCGTAGACGCCCGCCAGGTAAACGAGCACCACCAGCAGCACGCCGTGGCTGCGGTCGCGGACGGCATGTTCGGGGTTCTGTTCGCGGTTGCGCACCCAGGACTGCAGCTTGGGCTGGAACATCACCATGAGCAGCGCCAGGACCAGCAGTACCGGAGCTACGTAATGGAAGACTTTCTCTGGCAAATGGAGGAGCAGCCAGGCGCCGGTGATCCCGCCGAGCAGCGAGGCCGGGAGCAGCTTCAGCAGCTGCCGGCCCCGTCCTGCCAGCTCGCGCCGGTAACCCCAGGCGCCGGCGGCAGTGCCGGCCACCAGGCCCATGGCATTGCTCATGGACGCGACAACGGGGGTGATGCCCAGTGCAATGAGGACGGGGAAGGTCACCAGCGTGCCGGAGCCGACCACCGCGTTGATGGTGCCGGCCCATAGGCCGGCGAAAAAGACCAGGATGCTGCTAAGAATCTCCACAGTAAGTGTCCCGACCAGCCCTTAGCGGCGGGCGGTGGCGGCGTAGCGGCCGCCATTTTCCGTGACGTCCAGGGCCAGTCCGAACGTTTCACTGAGGTGCTTGTCGGTGAGGACCTCGGTAATGGGGCCGGCCGCCACCACGCCGCCGTCGCGCAGCAGCATGGCATGGGTGAAGCCCGGGGGTACCTCTTCAAGGTGGTGGGTCACCAGGACCATCGCGGGCGCTGCCTCGTCCCGGGCCAGTTCGCCCAGCTTGTGGACCAGTTCTTCGCGGCCCCCCAGGTCAAGGCCTGCGGCCGGCTCGTCCAGCAGGAGCAGCTCAGGATCGGTCATGAGGGCGCGGGCAATCTGGACGCGCTTGCGTTCGCCTTCGGACAGGGTGGCGAACGTCCGGTTCAGCAGCGGACCCATTCCCCAGTCGTTCAGGAGGCGGAAGGCGCGGCGTTCGTCGTCGCGCTCGTAGCCTTCACGCCAGCGCCCGGTGACGCCGTAGGCGGCCGTGACCACCACGTTGAGGACGTTCTCGTGCTCCGGGATCTGGGTGGCCAGCGCGGCCGACGACAGGCCGATGCGGGGACGCAGTTCGAAGACGTCGGTGCGGCCGAGGATTTCGTCGAGGATTCCGGCCTTGCCGCTGCTGGGGTGCAGGCGTGCCGCCGCGATCTGGAGGAGCGTGGTTTTTCCGGCGCCGTTGGGGCCGAGGATGACCCAGCGTTCGCCTTCGTTGACCTGCCAGTCGACCTTGTCCAGCAGGGTCTTTTTGCCTCGGACAACGCTAACGGCGTCCAGTTCCAGAACATCACTCATAGGAATAGACACTAGGACAAAAAAGTGGACGACTGATAACCGGTGTGACCACTCCCCCGCCGCATGTCCGGCCGCGGCGCCGGGCCGGTAGCGCTCTGCAATGAATACACGGGACCATTCTTGCGCTGGCTAAGATTGCAGGCATGACTTCCAACGTGACTGCGGTCAGCTATGGCCAAAATCTGACCGACACCGGACTGGCGCAGCTGCGTTCCATCCTCGCGGAGCACGGTGCAGCTGCAGGAGCCGAATCCACGGCCGGCGACTACCGCTACCAGGTGCGCATCACGGAACTGGAACTGCCGGATGCCACCGAGGCCGGGCTGGCTGCGCTCCGCAGCGCCGTGGCCGGGGCCGCCATCCCTGGAATGGACACCGCCCTGGTGCCCGGGGACCTGCGCTCGGCCGGCCGGAAGCTGCTGATCATGGACGTGGACTCCACCCTGATCCAGCAGGAGGTCATCGAACTCCTGGCCGCGTATGCGGGCAAGCGGGACGAGGTGGCCGCGGTTACCGAAGCGGCCATGCGCGGGGAGCTGGACTTTGCCCAGAGCCTGCACGCGCGGGTGGCCGTCCTCGCCGGGCTGCCGGCCGACGTCGTCAATTCCGTCCGCCACGAAGTGAAGCTCAGCGAAGGCGCCGCCATACTCGTGGCCGCCTTCAAGGCGGCCGGGCACCCGGTAGCCGTAGTCTCCGGCGGGTTCAACCAGATTCTCGAGCCCATCGCAGGGGACCTTGGCCTGGACTACTGGCAGGCCAACGAACTGGAAATCGTTGACGGTGCCCTGACCGGCAAGGTCCTGGGCGCGGTGGTGGACCGGGCGGCCAAGGAGAAGTACCTGCGCGAGTGGGCGGCCGCCGAGGGGATCGCCATGGAACACACCATTGCCGTGGGCGACGGCGCCAACGACCTCGACATGCTGGGCGCAGCCGGGATTGGGGTGGCCTTCAACGCCAAGCCGGCCGTGCGGGCCGTCGCCGATTCTGCCGTCAACATGCCCTACCTTGATGCAGTGCGCCACATCGCCGGGGTCTGACCGCCCACGGGTGCTGACGAAAAGAGGTGCCCGGCGCAAATGCGCCGGGCACCTCTTTTTGAGTCAGTGGACTACTGGCCGCTCTTACCGAAGTAGTCTGCGCCGCCGGCGTATTCCGTGTGGCCGGACTCGACGTCAGCGGTGGCCATTCCGGCCACCACCTGGGCGAACTCTTCCACGGAGTACAGCTTCCCGGCTTCGGCACGGCGGGCCTCGATGGCGCCCGGCGTCGAACGGTCCAGCAGCGTGGCGGTGACGGTGCCCTCAATCATGTCGCCGGAAACCACCACCAGGCTGATGCCCTTCTCCGCGAGGTTGGGGATGAGTTCCCGCAGTGCGTCCTCACCGGCACGCTTGCTGCGGGCCACGGCCTCATAGGCGGGCATGGTGGGAACCGTGTTGATGAAGTGTGCCTGGTGGCTGGTCACGAAGACAACGCGGGAGCCTTCCTGCATCAGCGGCACAGCGGCGTTGAGCATGTTGAGCTGTGCGTCGCGGTTGAGCTTGAGCGCGTAGTCCTCCCCCATGCCGGTTTCCATGCCGCCCGAGGCGTTCAGAACCAGGACGTCCAGGGAACCGAAGTTCTCCATGGCAGCGGAGGCCAGCGCCTGGACGCCTTCCTGGGTGGTCAGGTCGGCGCCCACGGCCACGGCGCGGCCGCCGTCGGCCTCAATGCCCTGGACCACTTTGTTGGCGCGCGGTGCCTTCTGGCGGTAGTTGACCACGACGGCGGCGCCCTCGCCGGCGAGGATCTTCGCTACGTCAGCGCCGATTCCGCGTGATGATCCGGTGACGATGGCGGTCTTGTTGTCCAGCAGTCCCATCTGGGCTCCTTTGTTTGAAACGTCTAAAGTGAAGCGGCTCTGAACTCCATCATGCCAGCGCGACTTGCTGATTCCGTTGTCCGGGTCCCACAAAGAAGCGCCGGACCGCTGGTGGCAGCCGCGTGGGGTTCGAAGGTCAGTGCCCCATGCCCAAACCGCCGTCAACCGGGATGACAGCGCCGGAGATGTAGGACGCTTCGTCGCTGGAAATCCAGCGCACCACGTTGGCCACCTCGTCGGCGTCGGCGAACCGGCCGGCGGGGATGCTGGCCAGGTAATCCTTCTGGGTGGCTTCAGGGAGTTCAGCCGTCATGTCCGTGTTGATGAAGCCGGGGGCGACGACGTTTGCGGTGATGCCGCGGGAACCGAGTTCGCGGGTCAGCGACCGGGCGATGCCCACCAGGCCGGCCTTGGACGCTGAGTAGTTGATCTGGCCGGGGGCGCCATACAGGCCCGAGACGGAGGAGATCAGGACCACGCGGCCCTTGCGCAGCCGGATCATGCCCTTGGACGCGCGCTTGATGACACGGAACGCGCCGGTGAGGTTCGTGTCGATGACGGAGGTGAAGTCGGTTTCGCTCATCCTCAGCAGGAGGGTGTCCTTGGTGATGCCGGCGTTGGCCACCAGCACTTCGACGGGACCGTGGGCTGCTTCCACTTCCTTGAACGCCGCATCCACGGATGCCTCATCGGTGACATCGGCCTTCACTCCCAGGATTCCTTCAGGCAGTTCCGATTCACTGCGGTAGGTAACAGCCACCTTGTCCCCGTTGGCCAGGAATGCTTTGGCGATGGCCAGGCCGATCCCGCGGTTGCCGCCGGTGATCAGGACGCTGCGGGGGGCGGTAACTGCTTCAGTCATGGAGGAACTCCGGAATTCTGCGGCGGGATGCACCGCGGTAGGAAGGTGGAATTTGGCTGCCTCCGATCTTAGCGCCCGGGCCCGCCCGGGTTTGGGTGCCACTGCCGATGGTGAGAGAATTGAGGCAAGCCTTTGGAGCGTGAGAAACCACTGTGACCCTTGAAAACCACGCGGGACGTTCGGTGCCCGGAGAACCCGGCCGGTTCTCCGAGGACGCGGAAGTCCACAGCATTACGGATGCCGCGGAATCCCATTCCGAGGACATTCGCAGGCGCATGGTCAAGTACGCGCTGGCGATGGGCATCCGCATGGTGTGCCTGGTCATGATTTTTGTCCTGGACGGCTGGCTCAAGATCATCGCCGTGGCCGGTGCAGTGTTCCTGCCGTGGATCGCGGTAGTCATTGCCAACGGCAGCGACATGGCCGAAGAGCACAGTGAAGCGCTACTGGATTCAGCGCCGCTGGCCGAGTTGGAAGCGCCGCCGCCGTCAACGGGCCATGAGGAACAGGGTTCCGAGGTGCTGCAGGGCGAGCTTATTAATGACGACGACGAACCGGACATCGGAGAGGGGCGGCAGGGGCCGTGAGTATTTTTGATTTCGCCGCCGGAACCAGCCCGGCAGCATCAGACTCCGCGCTTTGCTCCCGGAAGGCGTGCCGCTCCGGAGCGTCCTGGCAGCTGCTCTGGAACAACCCCAAAATCCATACCCCGGAGCGCCGGAAGACGTGGCTGGCCTGCGAGGACCACCGCGGCTGGCTCGAGGACTACCTGCAGACCCGCGGCCTGTGGAAGGAAACCCTGCCCCTTCAGCCCGGCAGTACGGACAGCATTTTGGAGCAGGACAACTGAATGTACCGTTTTCTCTTCTCCAGCAAATGGCTGGGTTATCTGCTGCTGGCCGCGATCTTTGCCACGGCCTGCGTGTTCCTGGGCCGTTGGCAGATGGACCGGCGCGCCGAAACCCTCGCCGAGATTAATCGCGTTGTCAGCAACTATTCCGCCACCCCCTTT
This sequence comes from Pseudarthrobacter equi, assembly GCF_900105535.1. Taxonomy (NCBI): domain Bacteria; kingdom Bacillati; phylum Actinomycetota; class Actinomycetes; order Micrococcales; family Micrococcaceae; genus Pseudarthrobacter; species Pseudarthrobacter equi. Next base: position 2,482,961 of record NZ_LT629779.1, on the reverse strand, counting down.
CCTTTCGCGGCAGCCCGGGACCAGTTCTCACAGCTTGATCCAGCCAAGGAATGGACGCAGGTGCAGGTGCAGGGCACCTACGACACCGACGGCCAGCGGATCGTGCGCAACCGCCCCCTGAACGGCCAGCCGGGCTACGAAGTGGTGGTTCCGTTCAAGCTGGCCACCGGCGAAACGGTCATCATCGACCGTGGGTGGCTGCCCATCGGCAACAATAACCCCGGCAGCCCGGACTCGGTTCCCGCGCCGCCCTCCGGCGAAGTGACAGCCGTGGTCCGGCTGAAGCATCCGGAACCGGAGCTGAACCGCGGCGCACCTGCAGGTCAGCTGGCGTCCATCGACCTCCCCACCTACGCGGCCCAGCTCGGCTACCCGGTGCTGACGGGAGCCTACGGCCAGCTCGCCTCGGAGACGCCCGCGGCCGCTGAGATGCCGGTGGCGTTCCCGAAACCGTCCACCGAAGAAGGCACGCACCTGTCCTATTCGCTGCAATGGTTCGCGTTCGGCGTGCTGATGTTCGTGGGCTTCGGCTACGCGGCGCGGCAGCAGGCCCGCAACGCCGCCATCGACGCCGAGGAAGACGAGGCCGAAGCAGCGGGGACCATTCACGCCGCGGTTCCGTCCCGCCGTCGTACGGCCCCCGCCCGCAAGCGGAAGAAGGCGACAGCCGAGGAAGAGGAAGACGCGCTGCTGGACGCGCAGGGATACTGACGCCCGCCTTCACGCGCCCTTGGTGCGATGGCTCGCGTCCGCCTCGCAGCGCGCGTGATTTCCCGCGTGCTGGCTCGTTCCTCGCCTTTGACGCACGCTACATAAATCACCTACGCCGCTCCGCTCGTGCGTCGCGCCCCCGCGAGCGTCTTGAGGCAGTGCAGACCGACCTGCCGTGAGCAGGACCGGGAACAAGAAGTATGAACGGCCGCATGTGGCTACCAAAGCGGACCTGCACAGGATCACGGGCGCGGAGGAAATGCCCGTCCGCTGACCAAGGCACCAACGCGACTATGGCAAAAGCAAAGCGACGCGGCTGATTTGTGTAGCGTGCGTCAAAGGCGACGAAGGAGCCAGCACGCGGCAAATCGGGCGCGCCGCGCAGCGAAGGCGAGCGTCATACGACTAGGCCAGCGTGATGAGGTCCAGGTAGTCCTCGTTCCAGTGGTCCTCGACGCCGTCGGGCAGCAGCACGACGCGTTCGGGGTTCAGCGCCTCAACGGCGCCTTCATCGTGGCTGACGAGGACGACGGCGCCGGTGTAGTTCCGGAGCGCGCCGAGGATTTCCGCGCGGCTGGCAGGGTCCAGGTTGTTGGTGGGTTCGTCGAGGAGCAGGACGTTGGCGCTGGACGCCACGATGGTGGCCAGTGCCAGGCGGGTCTTCTCACCGCCGGACAGGACGCCGGCAGGTTTGTCGACGTCGTCACCGGAGAACAGGAATGAACCCAGGATGCCGCGCACCTCGGCGTCCTTCATGTCGGGTGCGGACGAGCGCATGTTCTCAAGGACGGTGCGGTTAACGTCAAGGGTCTCGTGTTCCTGGGCGTAGTAGCCCACCTTGAGCCCGTGCCCCGGCACGATTTCGCCGGTGTCCGGCTGGTCCACGCCGGCAAGCATGCGCAGCAGGGTGGTTTTGCCGGCACCGTTGAGGCCGAGGATGACCACCTTGGAGCCGCGGTCGATGGCGAGGTCCACGTCCGTGAAGATCTCCAGGGAGCCATAGGACTTGCTGAGCCCGTCTGCGGTGAGCGGGGTCTTGCCGCACGGCGACGGATCCGGGAACCGGAGGGCGGCCACGCGGTCGTTCTCGCGGACGGCTTCGAGGCCGCTGAGGAGCCGCTCGGCGCGCTTGGCCATGTTCTGCGCGGCCACGGCTTTGGTGGCCTTCGCCCGCATCTTGTTGGCCTGGTCGAAAAGGACCTGGGCCTTCTTCTCGGCATTGGCGCGTTCCCGCTTACGGGCGCGCTCATCCGTTTCCCGCTGGGTGAGGTACCGCTTCCAGTCCATGTTGTAGAAATCGATCTGGGCCCGGTTGGCGTCCAGCAGGAACACCTTGTTGACGGTGGCTTCGAGGAGTTCGGTGTCGTGGCTGATGACGATCAGCCCGCCCTGGTGGTTCTTCAGGAAGTCGCGAAGCCAGGCGATGGAGTCGGCGTCGAGGTGGTTGGTGGGCTCATCGAGGAGCATGGTCTCGGCATCCGAGTAGAGGATCCGGGCCAGTTCCACGCGGCGGCGCTGGCCACCGGAAAGTGTCTTGAGCGGCTGGTTCAGCAGGCGGTCAGGCAGTGCGAGGTTCGAGCAGATGGATGCTGCTTCTGCCTCCGCGGCGTAGCCGCCCGCCGCCAGGAACTCGGATTCGAGCCGGTCGTAGCGGTTCATGGCCTTCTGCTGCACGGCAGCGTCCTCGCTGGCCATTTCGTCATGGGCCTTGCGGAGTTTTCCGACGACGATGTCCAGGCCGCGGGCGGAGAGGATCCGGTCCCGCGCCAGCTGCTCCATGTCCGGGGTGCGCGGGTCCTGCGGCAGGTAGCCGATCTCGCCGCTGCGGGTCACCTTGCCGGCAGCGGGAAGCCCTTCGCCTGCCAGGACACGTGTGAGCGTGGTCTTGCCGGCTCCGTTGCGTCCCACCAGGCCGATCTTGTCGCCCTTATCGATGCGGAAGCTCACCTGATCCATCAGGAGCCGGGCACCGGCGCGGAGTTCAAGATCCTGGACAGTAATCACAGAAGGTAAGGCCTTTCACAACGGGGAACGCCGCAGCCCCAACAGAAATGGCGGGGGCTGGAGGCAGAGTGGCCGGAGAACGGCCTTGACAAGTCTACCGTCCATGCCAAGGAAACCGGACCTTCCGGTTCGGACCGGGGTATCAGAAGGCGTAGCGGACCCGGCAGTAGGGGGTGATCTCCTCGATCAGCGCCGTCAGCTGCCGCACGTAGCGGCCCTTGGTTCCGCTGCGGTAACGGACGTTGCTGAAGCCGTTGGAGGAGGTCTTGGCCTCCTGCAGGTCCGGACGCCAGAGGACCTTCTCCGCCTGCGGGTGCCATCCGAGGTTGACCTTGTGGAGCCCCTCATTGTGGGTCAGGAAGATCACTTCCGCGGCAAGCTGCGCTTTGGCTGCAGGTGTCAGGGCGGCATCGAGCTGTTGAAGCAATTCGCGCCAGTCATCGAGCCAGGTCTCAGTGACCACCACCGGGGAGAAATTGACGTGTACCTCGTACCCGGCGTCGACGAAGTCGTTGATGGCGGCAATGCGTTCGGCCACCGGGGACGTCCGGACATCAATGGACTTCGCCAGGTGCGCGGGCATCAGCGAAAACCGGATCCGGGTGTGGCCGCCGTGGTCCCAGTTGAGGATGTCCCTGTTGACGTACTTCGTGGCGAATGACAGTTTGGCGGTGGGCAGTTCCCGGAAGAGCCCCACCAGGTCCTCCACGTTGTCACTGATCAGCGCATCCACGGAGCAGTCACTGTTTTCGCCGATGTCGTAGACCCAGAGTTCGGGGTCGCACTGGTTGGGTTCCAGCTTGATGCCCTGCCGGGTGGCGTGCCGTTCGAGTGCCGCGGCGATCTGGTTGATGTTGGCAAAGACGGTGACCGGGTTGCTGTAGCCCTTGTGGCGGGGGACGTAGCAATAGGCGCATGCCATGGCGCACCCGTTCGCCGTGGAGGGGGCGATAAAGTCAGCCGAGCGCCCGTTGGGCTTCACGGTCAAGGACTTCTTCACTCCGAGGACCAACGCCTCGGTCTTGATCCGGGACCACCGCGGCACGTTGGTTTCGTCGCCGTGCAGCTCCGGGATGTTCCAGTGGTTCTCGACAGGTACGACGTCGGCGTCCGGCCAGCGTTCCACGATCTCGCGGCCGCGGGGCAATTCCAGCGCCTCCGGCTGGGCGAAGATGCGCCGGATCTGCAGGAGCCGGTTGAATTCCATGACGCTATTCTTCCGAATCGCTGCAGCCGCTGCGGGCGGTTAAGCCAAGGGCTCACGCTGTTCGGCTACGTCCGGCGCGCCGGTTCCCCCGACGTTGCCCGAATTCCGGACCCGGTCGGCGGCGAGGATTCCGTCCCTCACCGCTGCCTTGATAACCCCGTAAAGAACATAAAAGAAGACAATCGACAGCACTACGAACACGACAATTTCCACTATTTCCCCCAAACATGCAGCTGCCACGGACGGCCTTGCCAGCCTAGGGCAATCCCCTGCGCCCGCGGCGGACCAGTGCCCTGAGCAGCCCGGCGCCGAAGCACAGCACCAGCACCAGGGCGAGGCCGGTCATCACCCAGGTGGCTGCGTAACCGGCCGCCGGCCCCACATAGCATGACGTATCCCCTCGGTAATCGTCGGTGTAGCCCGCGCAGCTTCCGATCGGTATCCACAGCCATCCCGTAAACAGCACCACGGGAGCGGTCAGCAGCAACCATGGCCATGCGCGGTTCCACGGCCACTCGTCAATTTGCCCCGCCATTGTTGCCCCCTTTGATGAAGGTAGTATGAACGAATTCTTGGGGGGAATGATGAAAATGTATAAACGCGTGTTTATCGCGCTGGCCGTTGCCGGCTGCCTTGCGGGCTGTACCTACACAGAGCCTGTGCCGACGGAGTCGGTGGAGTCAGCTGAGCGACCGCCGTCACCGGGGTTGCCCCAGCCGCCGGCTCCGGCCCCTTCAGTTGTGCCCCGCACACTGCAGGGGCAGTTCCAATCGCAGGCGGCCGTTACCCTGGGAACGGCCACGATCCGTGTTGCTGACTCGGGCACAGTCCTGCAGCTGGACGGTTTCACCACCGGGGCTGGCGACGACCTCCGGCTCATGCTCAGCCCGGGGATCCTGGCTCCGGACAGCACCGGCCAACCCGGCCTTTCCTCTTCCACCCTGATCGAACTGGGACCACTTAGTGGCAGCCCGCAACAGCGCATCGACATCGACGCCCGGATGTGGTCCGCCATGCCATCGCCGGTCAGGAGCGTAGTGGTCTACAACTACGCGGACAAGACCACCTACGCCACCGCAAACCTCTCGTAAGTGCCGGCCGGCGAGTTCCAACCCTGCGTGACATTGCCTTGCCTTGAGGCCGCTGCATGTGTGTAGGTAGGAAGTGCAATGACAGTTAGTGCCAACCCTATGGATGAGGAAGAAACACGGATGACTGAAACGACCACAGCAGAGCGTGCACAGCAGCTGAAGGCCCTCCACGAAGCACCGGAAATCCTCCAGGTGGTCAACGTGTGGGATGCCATCAGCGCGGCAACCGTCGCTGGCCTCCCGGAGACCAAGGCGATCGCCACCGCAGGGCATTCGATCGCAGCCGCGCTGGGTTATGCGGATGGAACCATGCCCCTGGACGTTGCCCTGGCGGGCGTCAGGCGAATCGTGGACGCCGTGGACCTGCCTGTCACTGCAGACCTCGACGACGGCTACGAGGACCCTGCCGAGACTATCCGGCGCGCCATCGGGATCGGCGTGGCCGGGGCCAACGTTGAAGACAGGCTGCGGCCCTTTGATGAAGCCGTTTCCCGGGTGCAGGCGATAGTGGCCGCAGCCGCTGCCGAAGGGGTGCCCTTCCAGCTCAATGCCCGCACCGACGCGCTGGTCCGTGCCGGGGACCGGCCGGTCAAGGACAGCATCGAGGATGCCATCGCCCGGGGCCGTGCCTTCCTCGACGCCGGTGCGGCACTGGTCTTTGTCCCGGGCGCCCTGACCCGGGACGTCATCGAACCCCTCGTTGACGGGCTCGGCCGCGGAAAGCTGTCCATTATTGGAGCCCCCGGGGCGCTCCCGGCAGCGCAACTCCAGGAACTTGGCGTGGCGCGGGTGTCGTACGGCCCCTTCACCCAACGGGTGGCACTCCGGGCGTTGCGGGACCTTGCCACGGACCTGTACGGGGCCGGCGTGATTCCCGCTGATACCCCCGCGCTGAACTAGGGAGGGACCGGGGAAGGGACGGCACGTCCGCGTGCCGTCCCTCCCTCCGCGTCAAACCAGCTCATCAGGCGGTTCTGCCGGCAGTTGTCCCCTGCCGCCAATCTTCGGGCCCGCTGCTTAGTAGATCCCCTACAAAATGGGCCCTGTTCCGTCCCAGTAACGTCGGCAGTACATTAGATTCCGCTTGTACAACCCCGACAGGACTTCAATGAGCAACACCGACACCGCCGTCACCTCCAGCCATTCCTCCAAACGCCGCCGCTGGAACGCCACAGACCTGGGCCTGATCGGCGTCTTCGCTGCACTGGTAGCCGGCGCCGCGCTCGTACCCGGCCTGGCCGTCAACGGCTTCGGCGTGCCCATCACCTTTCAGACCCTCGCCGTGATGCTCACCGGCCTGGTGCTCGGACCGGGTAGGGGCTTCGCCGCCGTCGGCCTCTACACCCTCCTGGGCCTTGCCGGACTGCCCATCTTCAGCCAGGGCCGCAGCGGCCTGGGCATCCTCGCCGGCCCGTCTGCGGGCTACATCATCGCGTTCCCCATCGCTGCCGCACTTGTCGGCTGGCTGGCAACCGTCGTGATCCGCCGCACCACCAAGGCCCGCGCGCTGTGGTTTTTCCTCGCCGCCACGGTCACCAGCATCCTCACCGTCCACACCCTGGGCGTCGCGGGCATCGCCCTTAACACGAAGGCCACCCTCGGCCAGGCCTTCCTCAGCGACCTCGTCTTCTACCCCGGGGACATCATCAAGAACATCCTCGCCGCAGGCATCGCCGTTGCCCTGCACCGCGCTTTCCCGGACGTCCTTGTCCGCCGCGCCCGCCGCAGCAACCAGCCTGTCCAGCCGGCCAAGGCCTAGGACGTACGCCAATGCCCGTAGTCACCTTTGACCAGGTAACAGTCGCCGTGGAGTCGGACCACTCCCCTGCGCCCAAGGTCCTCCTTGACAGCGTGAACCTCCGCCTGGCCGAACGCCGAGTGGGCGTCATCGGTGCCAATGGGTCCGGAAAGTCCACGCTGCTGCGCCTGGTGAACGGGCTCGTCCAGCCCACGGCAGGCACAGTAGCGGTCGACGGCGACGACACAGTCCGCGCGGTCCGGAAAGTCCGCCGGAGCGTCGGTTTCGTCTTCACCGACCCGCTGTCCCAGCTGGTCATGCCCACCGGCCGCGAGGATGTTGAGCTGTCGCTGCGCCGCTCTGTCCGGAACGGCCGCGAACGGCAGGCCATGGCCGAAGCCGCGCTCCACCGGCTTGGGCTGCTGCCCCTGGCAGACCAAAGCATCTACGAACTCTCCGGCGGGGAACGCCAGCTGATGGCGCTCGCGGCGGTCCTGGCGGTGGAGCCGGCGGTGCTGGTCCTCGATGAACCGTCCACGCTCCTGGATCTCAGGAACCGGGAACTGCTGCGCCACACCCTTGCGGGACTGGAACAGCAGGTCATCATGTCCACCCACGACCTCGAGCTCGCCCTGGACATGGACCGGGTCCTGGTAGTGGAGGACGGGACGGTGGCATACGACGGCGCCCCGGCAGACGCCGTCGCGTTCTACCGTGCCCTGTGCCTGGACGGGATGCGGCACCCCGCCGGCCCGGTCCGCGGTCCGGGCACGCCATGAGGGGTCACGGTTTCCTGCTGGCCAACTATGTGCCGGGAAACTCCTTTATTCACCGGTCACCCCTGGCCCTGAAGTTCCTTCTGGTGTTCGCCTGCGGGCTGGCATCGTTCCTGGTTGTCGACTGGCGCGTATCCCTGGCGGTGCTGGCTGCGCTGTGCGGGCTGTTCCTCCTGACCGGAGCCGGACCGAAGCGGCTGTGGCGCGCGGTCCGCCCGCTGCTTCCGGTGCTCCTGGTGATCGGGCTCTTCCAGTGGTGGCAGCTCGGTGCGCCCACAGCGGGCAGGATTGTCCTGAACATCCTGGTCTGCGTGGTGGCCGCGTCCCTGCTGACCGCAACCACCCCCGTGCAGCGGCTCCTGGACGGCGTGGTTGCGGCCGCCACTCCATTCCAGCGGTTCGGCGCCGATCCGGAGCGGTTCGCGCTCACCATCGGGGTCATGCTGCGCAGCATCCCCTACATCGCCGGAACCTTCGCCGACGTCAGGGACTCCGCCAGGGCGCGGGGGCTGGAGCGGAACCCGCGGGCATTGGTCCTGCCGGTTTTCATCACCTCGGTGGCCTACGCCCGCCAGACCGGCGAAGCGCTCGCCGCCAGGGGGCTTGGAGACGCGGAAGACCGCGGGCCCGGGGACTGAGCGGGCTGCGGGTCAGTCCAGGCGCCCGTAGCGCAGCAGGGCCGCCGTTCCCATGCCGCCGGCGCTGCTGATCATGGCCAGCCCCAGGCTCCCGGGTGTTCCCGCCCGGCGCGCCTGGGCCAGCAGCCTGGTCACCAGGACGGCGCCGGAGGCACCGTAGGCGTGCCCCAGGGCCAGCGCCCCGCCGTCAAGATTGGCGCGGGCAGGATCGATGCCCAGTTCGTCAAAGCAGGCGAGGGTCTGGGAGGCGAACGCCTCGTTGAATTCCACCAGGTCCAGCCCGGCTGCCTCTACACCGTGGGTGGAGAGCAGTTTCCGTGCTGCCTCGGCGGCACCCACACCCAGCACGTCCGGCGCCACCCCGACAGTGCAGGTGCCCAGCACCAGGAGCCCGTCTTCGGCGCCCAGGTCGCGGGCCCGCTGCAGGGAGGTCATGACGACGGCGGATGCGGCGTCAGCGTCGAAGCAGGAGTTTCCCGCGGTGACAGATCCCCCGGCCACGAACGCGGCCGGGAACCGCCCCATGACTGCAGGGGTAAGCCCGCGCCTCGGGCCGTCATCAGCCGTTACCGTCCCGCCGGCCGCGGCGAGCGGAACAATCTCCTGGTCATAGCGGCCTTCCACCATCGCTTCCAGCGCCTTCCGGTGGCTGCTGAGGGCAAAGGCGTCCTGCCGGTCACGGGCAATGCCATAGCGCCGGGCCACCGTCTCCGCCGCGACGCCCATGTCCGGGTCGCCAAAACTGGCCGGCACGAACTGGGCGCGGGCGTAGAACTCCGGGCCGCCGTCGGAATTCCTGTGCGCGCGCAAAGGAGCGGTGCTGGTACTTTCCACTCCCCCCGCGAGATAGAGCGGGTTCCCGCCGGCGGCCACCAGCTGCGCGGCGAGGGCGATCGCGTCCAGGCCGGACCCGCACTGGCGGTCCACGGTGATGCCCGGAACACTGACGGGCAAACCGGCTTCCAGGAGAGCCAGCCGGGCCACATTTCCACCTCCGCCCACCGCGTTGCCGATGACGACGTCGGTCACGGCGCCGGGTGCCGCAGCAGTTTCCTGGAGCAGGCTGCTGAGCACCGGGGCCAGGAGTTCATGGGCGCGGACGGTCCGCAGGGCGCCGTTGGTGCGGCACACAGGGGTCCGGCGGGCCGCGATGATCACGGGCTGGCGGTCTGCCGGAAGAAGGTCAGCTGCCAAGGCTCTTCACCCGTGGATCCCTGTGGGCGATCCACTCCAGCAGCAGGTTGCGGCTGACCTTGCCGCGGTCCGTGACGGGAAGCTCGGCGAGGACGAAGTACTGCAGCGGACGCTTGTCCCTGGCCAGGATGTCCTCCAGGGCTGACCGGAGCTGCGTTGCGGTGATGCCGCCGTGGGAAGGGACGACGCCGGCCACCACCTTCTGCCCGCGCAGGTCGTCGGGCATTCCGGCGGCGATGGCGGCGGAAACTCCGGGCACGGCACAGAGAGCCAGCTCCACCTCGTGCGGGTAGACGTTCCGGCCCGAGGTGAGGATCATGTCAGCCCGGCGGCCCAGGATATGCAGCCCGTCCGGGCCCAGGTAACCCTGGTCTCCCACGGTGTGCCAGTCGCGGAAGGACCGCAGGGCTTCGCCGTCATCGCCCCACAGGTAGCCGTTGCTGACCATGCCGCTGCGCACACAGATATTCCCATACCCGCCGTCCGGTACCGGTTGCCCGGCGTCATCAAGGATGCACACCTCAGCGCCGGGAAACGGCCGGCCTATGCAGGTGCTTCCGACGGCGGGTGGCTGGCTGGCTGACAGGCCGGTGCCCGAAACGAAGCTCAGTTCCGAGGCGCCGTAGTACTCGTAGATGGTGGCGTTGGGAGCCCAGCGGCGGGCCGCTTCCAGCGTCCTGGCATCAAGCTTGGAGCCGGCGCAGATGATGGTCCGGATCCCGGATGCGTCCACGCATCCGGTCAGTCCGCGTTCGCTCAGCATCCGCAGCATGGTGGGCACCAGCACCAGGCGGGTCACGCGGTCATGGGTGACGGCTGCGTGGACGTCGCCAACGTCGAAATGCTCCAGGGTCTGGAATTCGGATCCGGCGTAAAGGCACTCGGCCAGGCCGTAGAGGTTCAGGCTGGCGGCCAGCGGGCCGGGAGCCAGGGTCACATCGTCCTGGCGGAGGCCGAAGAATTCGATGGACGCCTCAAAGGACTCCTGCCACGAACGCCGGGACCGGGTGAACGCTTTCGGCACGGAGGTGGTACCCGACGTGAGGCCGATCAGGAACGTTGAGCCGGGCGGGCCGTCGGCCAGGGGGTCGTCCGTAGCCACCACTGCCGGTTCTGCTGACGACTGGACCCGCCGGACAATATCCTCCTGCAGCTGGGCGGGCCAGGCAGGATCCAGGACGGCGCACTGGCGTCCGCCGGCCACGGCCGCGGCAAACTTCACCGCGAAATCGATGGAATTGGCTTCACACAGCGTGGTCACCGATTTCGTTTCCGGAACCATGGCGGCCGCCCGGCCCCGCAGCTCGGCCCAGGACAGCCGCCGGCCGGCGATGGCCACGGCTGTGCCGTGCGGACGCTCGGTGGCCCAGCGCTGGATTCGGTCAAGGAAAGGCATCGGATCAACTTTACCGGCGGCCCTGATTGGGTGGCCGATCCGCGGGTATTGTGACGATATGAGTTTCAATGACAATGTGCAGCTGGATCCGTCCCAGGTCCAGGACCGGCGGGGAATGGGCCGCGGCGTAAAAGTTGGCGGCGGTATCGGTGGCGGACTCGTGCTGCTCGTAGCGCTGCTGCTGGGCATAGATCCCAACCTGCTGGGGGGCCTCACCGGCGGCGGCACAGCGGAACCCCAAACCCAGGGCAGCGCTCCTGCCTGCAGCACCGGCGCCGATGCCGACGCCCGGCTGGACTGCCGGATCACCGGCACGGTCAACAGCCTGAACGCGTTCTGGCCCGGCTACCTTCAGCAGTACAACGTCCAGTACCCGCGGCCGGAAGCCGTGATCTTCACGGGCGGCACCAACACCGGGTGCGGTGCAGCGACGTCCGAGGTGGGCCCGTTCTATTGCCCCACGGACACCACTGCCTACTTCGACCCGGGGTTCTTCCAGGAGCTGGTGGACCGGTTCGGTTCCTCCGGCGGTCCGCTCGCGCAGGAGTACGTGGTGGCCCATGAGTTCGGCCACCACATCCAGAACGTCCTCGGTGACCTGGGCCGCGCCCAGCAGGATCCGCAGGGCCCGGAATCCGGGTCCGTCCGCACGGAGCTGCAGGCTGACTGCTATGCAGGGCTGTGGGCCAAGTACGCCTCCACCACGCCGAACCCGGATACCGGCCAGCCGTACCTGGAGCCGTTGAAGCAGCAGGACGTCAACGATGCCCTCTCCGCCGCTGCCTCCGTGGGCGACGACCGTATCCAGAAGGCCGCCACCGGACGCGTGTCCCCTGAGGGCTGGACGCATGGCTCCAGCGAGGAACGCCAGCGCTGGTTTGCCCGCGGCTACGAGTCCGGCGACATCAAGCAGTGCGACACGTTCAGCGCCCCCACGCTTTAGCCCCCGCGCACCCTTAAAAGTTCAACGGCCTGTCACCTTCGTGGAGAAGGTGACAGGCCGTCGTCGTACTACAGGTTTTTCAGATGTTGAAGCCGAGGGCCCGCATCTGGTCCTTACCGTCGTCGGTGATCCGCTCGGGACCCCATGGCGGCATCCAGACCCAGTTCAGGCGCCAGTCATCCACAACGCTTTCCAGGGCTTTGCCCACCTGTTCCTCGAGGACATCGGTGAGGGGGCAGGCCGCCGTGGTGAGCGTCATGTCGATCAGGAGCGCACCGTCGTCATCGGAGTACTTCAGGCCGTACAGCAGCCCAAGGTCCACCACGTTGACGCCAAGCTCAGGATCGATGACGTCCTTGAGGGCTTCCTCGACGTCTTCCAGGGCCGTGCGGCCCGGCACGATTTCGGTCATGGCAAGTCCTAACTAGGCCTGTGCTGCTGCGGGAGCTGCGGCCGTGCCGGCACCCTTGGCGTAGCGGTCGTAACCCTCTTCTTCAAGGCGGTCAGCCAATTCCGGGCCGCCTTCTTCGACAACCTGGCCGTCAACGAAGACGTGGACGAAGTCAGGCTTGATGTAGCGCAGGATGCGGGTGTAGTGGGTGATGAGCAGCGTGCCCATGTTGCCCTCGGCGTGTGCGCGGTTGACGCCCTCGGAAACGATCTTGAGCGCGTCGACGTCCAGGCCGGAGTCGGTCTCGTCCAGCACTGCGAACTTCGGCTTGAAGAGTTCGAGCTGCAGGATCTCCACACGCTTCTTCTCGCCGCCGGAGAAGCCCTCGTTGACGTTGCGCTCGGCGAAGTCGGCGTCGATGCGCAGCTTCCCCATGGCGTCCTTGACGTCCTTGGTCCAGGTACGGAGCTTGGGTGCTTCGCCGTCGATCGCGGTCTTCGCGGTGCGCAGGAAGTTGGTCATGGTGACGCCGGGAACCTCCACCGGGTACTGCATGGCCAGGAAGACTCCGGCGCGGGCACGGGCGTCGACGCTCATCTCCAGGACGTCTTCGCCGTCCAGGGTGATGGAACCGCTGGTGACCGTGTAGCGGGGGTGGCCTGCGATGGTGGAGGCCAGGGTGGACTTGCCGGATCCGTTGGGGCCCATGATGGCGTGGGTTTCACCCGTGCGGATGGTGAGGCTGACGCCCTTCAGGATCTCCTTGGTGCCCTGTTCCGTCTCAATGCTGACGTGCAGGTCCTTGATCTCAAGAGTTGACATGCTCTTCTTTCTGTTCGTTCGTAAGTCTGTGCTGCGGGGCGCTCAGTAGTTGTTTACTGCCGCGCCGTTCAAAACGTTGGTGACATCCACGTAGACGTCGTCGCCGTCGAGTTCTATGGCGAACACCGGAACGGGATCGTAGGCGGGAAGCTGGAGTGGCTGGCCGCTGCGCAGGTCGAACTGGGAACCGTGGCCCCAGCATTCGATCGCGCAGCCTTCCACGTCGCCTTCGGACAGCGAAATGTCAGCGTGGGAGCAGGTGTCGCCGATGGCGTGGATTTCACCCATCGAATCCCTGACCACGGCCACCGGGTAGTCGTCGATCAGGATGCGCAGCGCCTGCTTGACCTTGATGTCGTTGGCGCTGCACACCAGCTCGCCCTTGGGCTTACCACTCATGCGTTCCTGCCTGCCTGTCGTCTAGTTTTCCGTTGCCGCGAGTTCGCGTTCCACAGCCTCGGTCAGGCGCTCTTCGAGTGCCGGGACCTTGATCTGCTGGATGATCTCGTTGAGGAAGCCGCGGACCACCAGGCGGCGGGCAACATCCTCAGGGATGCCGCGGGCCATCAGGTAGAACAGGTGCTCGTCGTCGAAACGGCCGGTGGAGCTGGCGTGGCCGGCACCCTCGATCAGGCCGGTCTCGATTTCGAGGTTGGGCACGGAGTCCGCGCGGCAGCCGTCGGTCAGGACCAGGTTCTGGTTCTTCTCGTAGGAGTCGGTGCCTTCGGCCTGCTTCTGGATGAGGACGTCGCCCACCCAGACGGTGTGTGCGCCCTTGCCCTGCAGTGCGCCCTTGTAGAGGACGTTCGACTTGCAGTTGGCCAGGTTGTGGTCAACGAACGAACGGTGCTCCAGGTGCTGTCCGGCGTCGGCGAAGTAGAGGCCGAGGAGTTCGGCATCGGCGCCCTCGCCGGCGAACCGGACGTTGGAGTTCAGCCGGACGATCTTGCCGCCAAGGGTCACCGCGATGTGCTTGTACACGGCGTCCTTGGAAACCTCGGCGTCGTGCTGGGCCAGGTGGCGCGCGTCGTCTTCCCAGAGCTGGACGGAGACCACGGTCAGCTTGGCGCCTTCGCGGACGAAGACCTCCACGTTGCCGTTGTGGTCGGCGGAGCCGTCGTGCTCCAGGATCACCACAGCGCGGCTGTTCGCGCCGGCCTCGATGACGTGGTGCGTGTTGGTGCGGCGGCCTGCGCCGTTGCCGGTCATGACCACGCGGATGGGCTGGTCCAGTTCGGCGTCCGCGGGAATACGGATCAGCTGGGCCTCCTCCACATTCGCGGAAGCGACGACGGCGGCACGGTCTGCGGGGACCAGTGTGGCACCGCGGGGGGCCTCGCCGGCGCGGAGGGCACCCTGGACGAAGGAGTCCGGGCCTTCGACGGTGACGCCGAGAGCGCCGGCGTCCGAAGGCGTGTCCGAGAGCAGGTTGGCCAGCTCGCGGACCGGGGTGAAACGCCATTCCTCTTCGCGGCCGTTGGGCAGGGCGAAGTCAGCGACGTCGTGGCTGGTGATGCGCTCCGCGCGGGAGGCCATGACCTGCGTTCCGTGGCTGTGGTGGCGGTCCACCTTGGAGGCGACCAGGTGTTCGCCTTCCTCAGTGAAACCGGCGATTGACGGCGCGCCGATGCGGGCCTTTTCGGTAGTAGCTTCGGCAGTCATTAACCGACGGATCCTTCCATCTGGAGTTCGATGAGGCGGTTGAGCTCGAGGGCGTATTCCATGGGGAGCTCACGGGCGATCGGCTCGATGAAGCCGCGCACGATCATGGCCATGGCCTCGTCCTCGGGCATGCCGCGGGACATGAGGTAGAACAGCTGCTCCTCGCTGACGCGCGAAACAGTTGCCTCGTGTCCCAGCTGTACATCGTCCTCGCGGATGTCGATGTAGGGGTAGGTGTCAGACCGCGAAATGGTGTCCACCAGCAGGGCGTCACAGCGCACGGTGTTGGCGGAGTGCTTGGCGCCTTCGCGGACCTGGACCAGGCCGCGGTAGGCTGCACGGCCGCCGCCGCGGGCTACCGACTTGGAGATGATGGAGCTCTTGGTGTTGGGCGCGATGTGGACCATCTTCGAGCCGGTGTCCTGGTGCTGGCCTTCACCGGCGAACGCGATGGACAGGGTTTCACCCTTGGCGTGCTCACCCACCAGGTACACGGCCGGGTACTTCATGGTCACCTTGGAGCCGATGTTGCCATCCACCCATTCCATGGTGCCGCCGGCTTCGCAGACGGCGCGCTTGGTCACCAGGTTGTACACGTTGTTGGACCAGTTCTGGATGGTGGTGTAGCGGACGCGGGCGCCCTTCTTGACCACGATTTCCACAACGGCTGAGTGCAGGGAATCCGAGGTGTAGATCGGCGCCGTGCAGCCTTCGATGTAGTGGACGTAGGAGTCCTCGTCGGCGATGATCAGGGTCCGTTCGAACTGGCCCATGTTCTCGGTGTTGATGCGGAAGTAGGCCTGCAGCGGGATGTCCACGTGAACGCCCTTGGGGACGTAGACGAAGGAACCGCCGGACCAGACTGCCGTGTTGAGCGAGGCGAACTTGTTGTCGCCCACCGGGATGATGGTGCCGAAGTACTCCTGGAAGATTTCCGGGTGTTCCTTCAGCGCCGTGTCGGTGTCCAGGAAGATGACGCCCTGCTTCTCAAGGTCCTCACGCAGCTGGTGGTAGACAACCTCCGACTCGTACTGGGCAGCGACGCCGGAAACCAGGCGCTGCTTTTCAGCCTCGGGGATGCCGAGCTTGTCGTACGTGTTCTTGATGTCCTCGGGCAGTTCCTCCCAGCTGGTGGCCTGCTTCTCCGTGGAGCGCACAAAGTACTTGATGTTGTCGAAGTCGATGCCCGAGAGGTCTGCACCCCAGGTGGGCATGGGCTTGCGGTCGAAGTACTTCAGCCCCTTGAGGCGAAGGTCCAGCATCCACTCGGGCTCGCTCTTCTTAGCCGAGATGTCGCGGACTACCTCTTCGTCGAGTCCACGGCGTGCGTTGGCGCCGACATCGTTCTTGTCGGCCCAGCCGTACTCGTAGTTGCCGATGCCGTGCAGCTCGGGATTCTTTTCCAGAATCTCCGAGATCACAGTGTTTTCGGCTACTGCTTTCTCTGATAGTTGGTCCGTCATCACGGCCTTTCTTGCTGATGGTTTGTTACTTCGTTCAGGCTGGCGGGGGCTGCGGACGGCCTTGTGGGCCCGGGCGCAGACAGCCTGCCTGTGGGAATGTGGGTGGTGCAGACGTGCCCGCCGCGGGCCAGTGTGGACAGGCGGCGCACGTCGACGCCCACCAGCCGTGAAAACACTTCGGTTTCCACGTCGCAGAACACCGGGAAGCGGGCGGCGAGTTGCTGGATGGGGCAGTGGCCCTGGCACAGCTGGACGCTGGAGAGCGCGGCCGGCAGTGGCGCCTTGGCTTCGATGGAGGCTGCGGACGCAACGAAGTTGTCCCGGCTGAGTGCCTCGGCAAGGGCCCTGGCCCGGTCAGCGATGTCCGGACCTGCCTTGTCGATTTCGGGGGCGTAGCGCCGCTCCATGTCAGCGAAGCGCTCTTCGGCGAAGGCACGGACGGCATCCGGTCCGGCCGCTTTCTGGAGCTGCTGGAGTGCCAGCGCGGCAATGTCCAGGTAGTCGTTGCCCAGGCTCGACTGGCCTTCGGAACTGAGGACGTAACGGCGTGCGGGGCGCCCGGCGCCCGCTCCGGCCCTGGCCACCCTCTTGACTTCGATGATGCCGGCACGGGATAAATGGTCGAGGTGCCGGCGGACTGCCGCCGGAGTGAATCCCAGCATGTCGCCAAGCTCGGCCGCGCTGACCGGTCCGTGTTCCAGGACAGCCGAGAGCACGCGGTCGCGGGTGCGCTCATCGGCGTCAGCCACGGGACCGGGCACCGTTTGGGTGCGCCCTTCCTGGGCCTGCGCGGCCCCGTGCCCGGCGATAGGCACAGCAGTAGCATTGCTCACGGAATACACAACACAATCATGTCGTAATTTAGTCCCGGGCTCCAGTAAGGGCAGGCTGACCTTCCCCCGGCACCACGGCGGGGACCGGCAAGTACTACATCCCGTAGAATACTGGGGTGCGATCCCCCCAATCCCCCGTCCTGTCCATCAGTGGACTCGTTAAGGACGTCGGCCCGCTGGCCAGCCTGGACGGAAAGATGCTGAGGGTGGTCAGCGATGTCTCGCTGATCGCCGGGCGTGGCGAGGTGACGGCCCTGCTGGGACCCAACGGCGCCGGAAAGACCACCACGCTCGAATGCGCGCAGGGCCTCCAGCGGCGCAGTGGCGGAACCATCAGCCTCCTCGGCGAAGATCCTGCCTCTGCCGGGGCAGCCCTGCGCTCCCGTGTCGGCGTGATGCTCCAGGATGGCGGCCTCCCGCCGTCGGCCAAGCCTGTGCCGCTGCTGCGGCACATCGCCGGCCTGTACGCGAACCCCTGGCCCGTGGAGGACCTGGTGGAGAGGCTGGGCATCGATACCTTCAGCCGCACCGGCGTGCGGAGGCTGTCCGGCGGACAAAAGCAGCGGCTTGCCCTCGCGGCGGCCCTGGTGGGCAGGCCCGAAGTCCTCTTCCTCGACGAACCGAGCGCCGGGCTGGACCCGCAGTCCCGCGCCCTCGTCTTCGACCTCATCTCCGAGCTTCGCAGCAGCGGAATGGGCATCATCCTCACTACCCACCTGATGGACGATGCGCAGCGCCTGGCCGACTACGTTTACATCATCGACGGCGGCCGCAACGTCGCCGAAGGAACAGTGCAGCAGCTCCTGCAGCGCGAACCGGCCGTTGACAGCGGGGCGGACCACGTCCGGACGCTGGTGTTCGAAGCGCAGCCCGGCCTGGACGTTTCCGCTGTACTCCCAGCCTCCATCGCCGTCGCCGAGACCCGCGCGGGCAGCTATTCCGTGACCGGTGCACTCACTCCGGGACACCTCGCGGCACTGGCTGCCTGGTGGGAAGCGAAGGGCATCATGCCCGCCGCCATGAGCCTGCAGGCGCGTAGCCTTGAAGACGTCTTCCTGGACATCTCTGGAAAGGACATTCGATGAACGGGACCGGTACTGCCGCGGGCAGCGCTCCCGGGAACGGCCTGGCGGAAGTAGCCG
Source organism: Pseudarthrobacter equi (assembly GCF_900105535.1). NCBI lineage: Bacteria > Bacillati > Actinomycetota > Actinomycetes > Micrococcales > Micrococcaceae > Pseudarthrobacter > Pseudarthrobacter equi. The sequence continues at coordinate 2,464,950 of NZ_LT629779.1, read as the reverse complement.
GTGGCCGCCAGCACCCTGCCTCCCTGCTTCGGCGCGTGCTCCTGCAGGGCAAATATGAAGCCCTCACCATGCTGCGGAACGGTGAACAGCTGATCCTCGCCGTGGTGCTGCCGCTGCTTGCCCTGGTTGGCCTCACCGTCACGCCCTTCCTTGACGGCCTGGGTCCGAGCCGCGTCAACGTGGCCGTTCCGGGCATCCTGGCCCTGTGCGCCATGTCCACGGCCTTCACCGGCCAGGGCATCGCAACAGGCTTCGACCGCCGCTACGGCGTGCTCCGTTTCCTCTCCACCACCCCTCTTGGCCGCGGCGGCCTGATTGCGGGCAAAGTCCTCTCGGTGCTGGTGGTGCTGTGCCTGCAGATCGTGGTGGTATCGGCAGTGGCGTTTGCCTTGGGCTGGCAGCCCGTTGCTGCGGGCTGGCTGCCCGGCCTTGTCCTGCTGGTCCTGGGTGCGGCGGCGTTCACGTCACTGGGCCTGCTGGTTGCCGGTACCGTCCGCCCGGAGGCAACGCTGGCCATCACCAACCTGCTGTGGATCCTGCTGGGTGCCATGGGAGGAATCGTGATTCCGGCTGACAGACTTCCTGCACTGGCACAATCCATTGTGCATTTCCTGCCATCCGGCGCGTTGGGTGAATCCCTTCGCGATGCTTTCCTTCATGGCGCCCTGAACGGCGGGGCCGCCCTCATCCTGGTGCTCTGGACGGCGATTGCCGGGGCAGCAGCCATCCGTTGGTTCAAGTGGAATTGAGATATTCGTGAGCACGGCTTCGCGCCTCCCCCAGTTCGCCGGCCGCCTGGCATCGCGGCTTCCCCGCACAGTCGACGCCAGAGTGCGCCGCCTGGCCGTGGCCTCCCTGATCGGGCAGACGCTGCTGGTGGTGACCGGTGGCGCCGTGCGGCTGACGGCGTCGGGCCTGGGCTGCCCCACCTGGCCGCGCTGCACCGACACCTCGCTGGTCAACACGGCGGAAATGGGCATCCACGGCTTCATCGAGTTCGGCAACCGGCTCCTGACGTTCGCCCTCGCCGCCGTGGCGGCCCTCATGCTGGTGTATTTGTGGAACCTCCGCAAGGAACGCCGGGACCTTTTCCTGCTGGCGCTCGGCCTCCTGGCCAGCATCCCCGCCCAGGCCGTCATTGGCGGGATCACCGTCCTCACAGGCCTCAACCCGTGGGTGGTGGGCCTGCACTTCCTGGTGTCCATGGCCCTGGTGGTCTTCGCCACCCTGCTGGTCAACAGGGCCTACGGCCGCACCGGGCGATACATGACGGTCTCCCTGCGCGCACTGCCGGGGACACTGCGTCCGGTGACGTCCGCCGTCGCGCTTTTCTCCGCCCTGGCCGTGATGCTGGGCGTGGTGGTCACCGGAGCAGGACCGCACGCCGGTGACGCGGATGCACCGCGGAACGGCCTGGACTGGGATCTTTTCTCGCACATCCACGCCGTTCCGGCCTACCTGGTGACAGCGGGTTCCCTGGTGGCGCTTGTCCTGGTGCTGACGCGCCGCATTGCCGGTCCCTTCCGGACTGCAGTGTTCGGCCTGCTCGGGGTCACGGTCCTGCAGGCGGTTATCGGTTTCACCCAGTATTACAACGGCATTCCGGCCCTGCTGGTGGGCGCCCACATGCTGGGAGCCGCGCTGCTGATGGCTACGGCCACGAATGCCTGGGACGTCGCCAGGTCCAGCCCAGTGGAGTAACACCTTAAACGCGAGGGCGCCCCGGTTCCGGACCGGGGCGCCCTCGCGTTTTAAGATGCCTTGACGTCAGCGCTCAGCCGGCTGCCGCGCCCGTGGCCTGTACCAGGGCTTGGGCTGGATCCAGGGCCTCGATGCCGTGCGGCGTCACCAGGACCACGCGGGCCGTGGCGATGTCGTAGAAAAGCCCGGTGGCCTGTACTTCCCCGGCGGCAATGGCGGGACCAACCACCGGGTGGTTGTCGAGCTTGCTGAGCTGGACTGCCACATTGACCATGCCCAGCTGGTCGAGGCGGCAGTAGCCCGCTTCCGCAGCGGCCCGCGCCACGGGGTGGTCCGCCAGCAGTTCAAGGTAGCTGGGACGGGCATGCTCCAGCCAGGCGTCGAACCCGCTACCCAGTCCCGGGTTCCCGGCGCCTTCGGCGTCGGCGATGACAGCCTTCATGGCACCGCAGTTCGAGTGCCCGCACACCACAATGGTGTTCACCTCGAGGCCCTTGACCGCGAACGACAACGCCGAGTCAATGGAGGCGTCCTGGCCGTCATGGCACACCACATTACCGATGTTGCGGAGCGTCAGGAGGTCGCCCGGGCCGCTGCTGGTGATGAGGTTGGGGTTGACCCTCGAATCGACGCACGCCACGAAGAGCGTATCCGGATGCTGCTGCTCCGCGAGGTCCTCCACCAGGGGACGGACCTGGTCAGCGAAGCGCCGGTGGTACTTGCTGATTCCCGCCAGGACTGCCGGCAACCGTTCACTGCCGCGCCGGTCACAGTCATCAGCGCCGTCCGCGGTCCGGGAGTTGCGCGGCGGCAGGGGAAGCTCGCGGGCGTCCTGCCGCTGCGGTGCCCTGTGCTCGGCGTCCTGGAACAGCGTGTTTCCGTGTTCCTCAAGTTCGACGAAGCCGCCGGCGGCCAGGTACTGGTCGCGCCAGGCCACCAGGGATTCACGGAAGGCGTGGTCCACGTAATCGGCGTTGAGTTCAACCACCACCGCGTTCCCTGCGGGCACCGAGTGCAGTACGCGGTTCAGGCGCGGCAGGGCGAAGAAGCTGCACGATCCGGCGATGGTGATCCGCCAGGCCGACGACGGCGCGACCGGCTCGTGTACGCGGATGGCCGCGCGCAGGACGCGCCACAGCACGCTGGCCGCGGCAAGTGCCAGGCCGATGAGCACGCCCTCCAGCAGGTTGAGGAAGACGACGCAGAAGAGGGTCACGACGTAGATCAGCAGGTCACCGGTGCGCCGGCTGGTTCGGATGTCGGCAACCTTGATCAGCTTGGCCCCGATGACCAGGAGCAGACCTGCCAGCACCGAGAGCGGGATGAGCTGGATCATGCCGGCGAAGAGTGCCGAGAAGATGAGGATCCACACGCCGTGAAGGATGGCCGAGGTCCGTGACTTGGCACCTGCTTCCACGTTGGTGGCGCTGCGGACAATGACGCCCGTGACCGGAAGCCCGCCCAGGGCACCGGAGAGAATGTTGGCCGTTCCCTGGCCCATCAGCTCCTTGTTGAGGTTGGTCCGCGGGCCGGAGTGCATCTTGTCCACGGCGACAGCCGACAGGAGCGATTCGATACTGGCGATGAGCGCCATCGAGAGGACAGCGAAGGCTATGGCCCGCCAGTTTCCTTCGGGCAGTGCCGGCAAGGCCACAGCGTCCAGCATCGAGCCCGAGAAGGAGATCCGTTCAACGCCCGGCGCCAGCGGCACCGACAACGCGGTGACGGCAGCAACAGCGGCCAGCGGGCCGGGGATTTTCCGTACGGCGGCGGGCAGGTGCTTCCAGGCCACCAGGATGATCACCACGGTGAGCCCCAGCAGAGCCGCATGGATCTCGACGTTGGTGATGGCCGCCGGGAGGTTGGCGAGGTTTTCGATGGCGGAGCCTGCCGGGCCGGAGCCGAGCAGCACATGGATCTGCTGGACCATGATGGTCACGCCGATGCCGGCGAGCATCGCCTTGACCACCACTGGCGAGACCGCCAGTGCAGCCCTCCCCACCCGGCTCACGCCGAGCAGGAGTTGTACGACGCCGGCAGCGGCGGTGATGGCACAGGTGGCCTGCCAGCCGAATTCCTGGACCAGGCCGGCAACAATTACTGTCAGGCCGGCGGCCGGCCCACTGACCTGCAGCGGAGCGCCGCCCAGGCTGCCGGCGACGATGCCGCCGACGGCTGCGGCGATGAGTCCGGCCATGATCGGCGCACCGGAGGCAGCGGCGATCCCGAGGGACAGTGGCAGCGCCACGAGGAACACGACCAGGGAGGCGGGCACGTCCGCACCCAGGTTCGACAGGAAAGGCCGGAAGCGGTTGGCTCGGCCGCGCTGCCCTCCGGGCGGACTGTGGTTGGAGGCTGTTGTTGTGGCTGGGCCGGGCGTCATGGGATTTCCTTTGCTTCGCGGGAAAGATCCAGTCCACCGTATGCAGGTTGTCACGCCGGGTGACACTTAAAGTGACGGATATGACAAAACTAGTCACCCCATGTTCCTGCGTCTACGACCGGGATGCCACGGCTCGCAGCGGCGCTTAAAAGGCGAACGGCCTGGACTCGAAAGTCCGGGCCGTTCGTCGGCACATCGGGCGCGTCTAGCCGCCGATGACAGCAGGTCCGATGAAGGGATCCACGGCCAGGGCAATGAACAGCAGGGTGAGGTAGCTGATGGAGCCGTGGAAGACCTTCATGGCCCGCTTGTCCGGGATGTCCTCACGCTGGGCGCGGTTGTAGAGGGCGTGCGACTCATAGAGGAACCAGGCACCGGCCAGCACGGCAGTGACCGTGTAAACCCACCCGGCGCCGCCGGCCGGGACCATCAGCAGCGAACAGGCCACCATGGCCCAGGCGTACAGGACCACCTGCACGGACACCACCTTGGCGCCGGCAATGGCTCCAAGCATGGGCACCTTGGCGTTGCGGTAGTCCTCGCCGTAACGCATGGACAGCGGCCAGTAGTGCGGCGGCGTCCAGAGGAAGATCACCATGAAGAGGATGATGGCCGGCCATTCCACCGAGTTGGTGACGGCGGCCCAGGCAATCAGCACCGGGAAACAGCCGGCTGCCCCGCCCCAGACAATGTTCTGGGCCGTGCGCCGCTTCAGGATAATCGTGTAGATCACGACGTAGAAGAAGATGGCTCCAAGCCCGAGCCAGGCCGACAGCGGGTTGGCGCCAAACCACAGGATGGCGATGGCCGCAGCGCCCAGCAGCCACGAAAAAACCAGCGCTTCGCGGGGGGTGACTTCCCCGGTGACCAGGGGCCGGTTTTCGGTACGGGCCATCAGTTTGTCGATGTCGCGGTCGATGTAGCAGTTGAACGCGCCGGCGCTGCCCGCGGCGAACGCACCACCTACCAGTGTGGCCAGGATCAGGCCGATGGACGGGAAACCCCGCTCTGCATAAATCATGGTGGGCAGCGTACTGACCAGCAGCAGTTCAATGACGCGCGGTTTGGTGAGGGCGAGATACGCCTTGGCCTTACGGGCAAACCCTGGGCCGGAGGCCCGGGAAGCGTTCAGCGGCGTATCTGTTGTGCTCACGGTGGCAGTCACCCGTTCTGTGTGGCAGTTGTATCTGGCATTGCAGCTGCGGGCGGTTGAAAAGGTCCGGCGCCCGGCATTGGCCTCCGAATATCATACCGCGCCGCCACCCGCCCAAAGCCCGGCTGATATGCGCACTTGATCGCTCGCAGCCCGATTCGAGCAGATTAACTCATCCTCACTTCAGCCTTATTCATAAAAGGGGAAATTGCGTCCAAAACGTGAGATTTCAGCCTCCCGAAGATTGGAATGGAGCTAAGCTGTCACCAGATCAGCACGCGGCAGGAATGCGGTGGAAAACGCATTCCCACATGCCTCGCGGCTGGACGAGAGACCAACATTCGACGGCGACTGGTACACACCGCAACGGGCGCCCCATTTCGTGCCTATAACCGGACCGGGTGTGCCGTGCGCCGTCAGCAAAGAGAGGGGCCCGGTTTTCGTGCCACATTTGGAAGAGCAAGAACTGTCCTGGACCAGCCTGGATGAGCGTGCCGTGGATACCATCCGCGTCCTGGCCGCAGATGCTGTGGAGAAGGTGGGCAACGGACACCCCGGTACGGCGATGAGCCTGGCACCGGCCGCGTACCTGCTGTTCCAGAAGCTCATGCGCCACGATCCGCGGGATCCGCAGTGGCTGGGCCGTGACCGGTTCGTCCTGTCCCCCGGCCACACCTCGCTGACCCTGTACATCCAGCTGTTCCTCTCCGGCTACGGCCTGGAACTCAAGGACCTGGAAGCCCTGCGGACCTGGGGTTCACTGACCCCCGGCCACCCCGAGTACAAGCACACCGCCGGCGTGGAGATCACCACCGGTCCCCTGGGGCAGGGCCTGGCGTCCTCGGTTGGCTTCGCGTACTCCCAGCGCCGCCAGCGCGGCCTGTTCGACGCCGATGCCGCACCGGGCACCAGCCCCTTCGACCACACCATCTGGGTCATCGCATCCGACGGCGACCTGCAGGAGGGCGTCACGTCCGAGGCTTCCTCGCTGGCCGGCCACCAGGAACTCGGCAACCTCGTGGTCATCTACGACGAGAACCACATCTCCATCGAGGACGATACGGACATCGCCTTCACCGAGGATGTCCTGAAGCGCTACGAAGCCTACGGCTGGCACATCCAGCGGGTGGACTGGACCAAGACCGGCGAATACAAGGAAGACGTCCAGGAGCTGTACTCCGCCCTGCGCGCCGCCAAGTCCGAGACCTCCAAGCCCTCCATCATTTCGCTGCGCACCATCATCGGCTACCCGGCTCCCAAGAAGCAGAACACGGGCAAGATCCACGGTTCCGCCCTGGGCGCCGAGGAAGTTGCAGCCCTGAAGGAAGTCCTGGGCTTCGACCCCGCCAAGTCCTTCGACGTGGACCAGGAAGTCCTGGCCCACGCCCGCTCCGTGGTTGACCGTGGCGCGGAAGCCCGCAAGGAATGGGAAGAGTCCTTCAACGCCTGGCAGGCCGCCAACCCCGAAGGTTCAGCCCTGCTGCAGCGCATCGAGGCCCGCGAACTTCCCGCGGACATCGACGCCGCTCTTCCGGTCTTCCCGGCCGGCAAGGACGTCTCCACCCGCGCCGCTTCCGGCAAGGTCCTGAATGCGCTGGGCCCGGTCATGCCCGAACTCTGGGGCGGCTCCGCCGACCTCGCCGAGTCGAACAACACCACCATCGAGGGTTCGCCGTCGTTCGTCCCGGCTTCCAAGCAGACTGACGCATGGAAGGGCAACCCCTACGGCCGCGTGCTGCACTTCGGCATCCGCGAACACGCGGCCGCGTCGATTGTCAACGGCATCAGCCTGCACGGCAACACCCGTGCGTTCTCCGGCACGTTCCTGATCTTCAGCGACTACCAGCGTCCCGCCATCCGCCTGGGTGCCCTGATGGGCGTTCCGTCGCTCTACGTCTGGACGCACGACTCCATCGGCCTGGGCGAGGACGGCCCCACCCACCAGCCGGTGGAGCAGCTCGCCACGCTGCGCGCCATCGTAGGCCTGGACGTAGTCCGTCCCGGCGATCCCAATGAGGTTGCCGTGGCCTGGAAGACCATGCTGGAGAACCACAGCAACCCTGCCGGCATCGTCCTGACCCGCCAGAACATCCCCACCTGGGAGCGCGGCGAAGGAGCAGCCGACGGCGACACGTTCGGTGCCGCGTCCGGCGTCGCCAAGGGCGGTTACGTCCTGGCCGAAGCAGCCAAGGACGGCGCCACCGTCCCCGCCGACGTCATCCTGATCGCCACCGGGTCCGAGGTCCAGCTGGCCGTCCAGGCACGCGAAGCCCTGCAGGCCGAAAGCGTCGCCGCCCGCGTCGTCTCGATGCCGTGCGTCGAGTGGTTCAACAAGCAGGACGCCGCCTACCGCGAATCGGTGCTGCCCGCCGCGGTCAAGGCCCGCGTCTCCGTCGAGGCCGGCCTCTCACTCGGCTGGAAGGAATTCGTCGGCGACGCAGGCCGTTCCGTCAGCCTCGAGCACTACGGCGCTTCAGCCGACTACAAGCGCCTTTTCCAGGAGTTCGGCATCACCGCGGAGGCAGTCGCCGCCGCAGCCAAGGATTCCCTCGCAGGCCTGAACGCCTAACAACGATTTCCAGGAGATAACCACCATGACTACTCCCACCCAGCAGCTCTCCGAAGCCGGAGTTTCCATCTGGCTCGATGACCTGTCCCGCGGACGCCTCGACACCGGCACCCTCCGCAAGCTCATCGAAGAAAAGAACGTGGTTGGCGTAACCACCAACCCGTCCATCTTCCACGCCGCGATCACCGCCGGCACGGACTACGACGCCACCATCGCTGCCAAGGCAGCAGCCGGCGCCAGCGTGGAGGAGACGATCTTCGAGATCACCACCACCGACGTCGCCGACGCCTGTGACCTGTTCGCCCCCGTGGCGGCAGCCACCAAGGGTGTTGACGGCCGCGTCTCCATCGAGGTGGACCCCCGCCTCGCCTGGGACACCAACGGCACCATCACCGAGGCCAAGCACCTTTACAAGAAGGTCAACAAGGACAACGTCCTGATCAAGATCCCGGCCACGATCGAGGGCCTGGAAGCCATCACCGCCACACTGGCAGAGGGCATCAGCGTCAACGTGACCCTCATCTTCTCCCTCGAGCGCTACCGCGCGGTCATCAACGCCTTCCAGGCAGGCCTGGAGCAGGCGAAGGAGAACGGGCACGACCTCTCGAAGATCCACTCCGTGGCATCCTTCTTCGTCTCCCGCGTGGACAGCGAAATCGACAAGCGCCTCGACAAGATCGGTACGGACGAAGCCAAGGCCCTCAAGGGCAAGGCCGGCCTGGCCAACGCCCGCCTCGCCTACCAGGTGTACGAGGAACTCTTCGCCACCGAACGCTGGGCGCTCCTCGCCGAAGCCGGCGCGCTCCCCCAGCGTCCGCTGTGGGCCTCCACCGGCGTGAAGGACCCGGCCTACCCGGACACCCTCTACGTGACCGAACTGGTTGCTCCCGGCGTCGTGAACACCATGCCGGAAAAGACCCTGGACGCCACCTTCGATCACGGCGTGGTCACGGGTGACACCGTTTCCGGCACCTACGCCGACGCCAACGCCACCCTGGATGCGCTCGAAAAGCTCGGCGTCTCCTACAACGAAGTCGTTGCCCTCCTGGAATCCGAGGGCCTCGATAAGTTCGTGGCCAGCTGGAAGGAACTGCTGGCCGATGTCGAAGGCGCCCTCGCCTCTGCACGGAAGGCCTCCTAACCACCCATGAGCACACTCAGCTACGAAGCCACCGGTGCCGCGCAGCAGGCACTCGAACAGCACCTTCCCGCCCTCGTCGAGGACAGGATTGCCAGCCGGATCTTTGCGAAGGACCATACCCTCTGGGGTCCCGACGCTGAGCCGGAGTCCGCAATCCGCCTCGGCTGGGTCGAGGCTGCAACGGTCTCCCAGCCGCTGGTGAAGGACATCCTGGAACTGCGCGACGCCCTCCGGGCCGAGGGAGTCACCCGTATTGCCCTGTGCGGCATGGGCGGATCCTCGCTGGCCCCCGAGGTCATCGCCGGCACCGCCGGCGTCGAGCTGACTGTGCTGGACAGCACAGACCCTGACCAGGTCCGTGCTGCCCTGGCGGACCGTCTGGCCGAGACCGCCATCGTGGTCTCCTCCAAGTCGGGTTCCACCGTTGAAACCGACTCCCAGCGGCGCGTCTTCGAGAAGGCGTTCAACGACGCCGGCATCGACGCCAACAGCCGGATCATCATCGTCACCGATCCCGGTTCGCCCCTGGACAAGGCCTCCCGTGAAGCCGGCTACCGCGCCGTATTCAACGCCGACCCCAACGTTGGCGGCCGCTTCTCTGCACTGACCGCGTTTGGCCTGGTGCCTTCCGGCCTGGCCGGCGTGGACATCCAGGCGTTCCTGGACGAGGCTGACGAAGCTGCAGAGGTCCTGAACGACGACGCCCCCGAGAACATCGGTCTGGCCCTCGGCACCGCACTGGGCGGTACCAGCCCGCTGCGCAACAAGATCGTCATCGCCGAAGACGGGTCCGGCATCGTGGGCTTCGCCGACTGGGCTGAGCAGCTCATCGCCGAATCCACCGGCAAGCTCGGCACCGGAGTGCTGCCCGTTGTGGCAGGTCCCGACTCCCCCGAGGTCAACTCCGGCGCGAAGGATGTCCTCGTGGTCCGCCTCGTGGCCGCGGATGCCGACGTCGAACTTGGTGAAAACGAAGTTGCCATCGCCGGCGGCCTCGCCGCCCAGATGATGGTCTGGGAGTTCGCCACCGCAGTGGCAGGCAGGCTCCTGGGCATCAATCCGTTCGACCAGCCTGACGTGGAAGCCGCCAAGGTTGCGGCCCGCGGCCTGCTGGACGCGCAGCCCGAACCCACTCCCGCAGCGTTCGTCGATGGTTCCATCGAAGTCCGCGGCGGGGAATGGCTTGGCGGCGCATCAACGGCCGCAGAAGCTGTCAGCGCACTGCTGGACACCCTCCAGCCGGACAGCTACCTCAGCGTCCAGGCCTACTTCGACCGGCTGGCGTTCGCGCAGCTTGAAGGCGTCCGCGACGAGTTCGCGGCGGTGACGGGACGCCCCGTGACGTTTGGGTGGGGTCCCCGGTTCCTGCACTCGACCGGGCAGTTCCACAAGGGCGGCCCCGCCATCGGCGTGTTCCTCCAGGTGACGGCCGAGTCCACAGAGGACCTCGCCATCCCCGAGCGTCCCTTCACCTTCGGCGAACTGATTTCCGCCCAGGCCGCCGGTGATGCCCAGGTCCTCGAGGAGCACGGCCGCCCCGTGCTCCGGCTGCACCTGACCAACCGAGCCGCCGGCGTGGCACAGCTGCAGGACATCGTTTCTGCACTGTCTGCCCGGGCATCCGCTACCGAAAGCTAAGGCGCACAAGCAACATGCCAGAAACTGAATACGGCAGGACTTCCGGAACACGTTCCGGAAAGTCCGGCCGGAATCCCCTGCGGGATCCGCGTGACCGCCGGTTGAACCGGATTGCCGGTCCGTCGTCGCTGGTGCTCTTCGGGGTTACCGGCGACCTCGCCCGGAAGAAGCTGATGCCGGCTGTGTACGACCTCGCCAACCGGGGGCTGCTGCCGCCGAGTTTCGCGCTGGTCGGGTTCGCCCGCCGTGAGTGGGACAAGGAAGACTTTGCCGCTGAGGTGAAGGCCTCCGTCCAGGCCCACGCACGGACCCCGTTCGATGAGGCGGTCTGGAACCAGCTCTCCGAGGGCATCCGGTTCGTCCAGGGTGAATTCGACGACGACGCTGCGTTTGAGCGGCTCGGCGAGACCATCAAGGAACTCGATGATGTCCGCGGCACCCGCGGGAACCACGCGTTCTATCTGTCGATCCCGCCGAAGGCCTTTGAACAGGTCTGCCGGCAGCTGTCCAAGCATGGGTTGGCACAGGCCGACGGCGACAAGTGGCGGCGCGTGGTCATCGAGAAGCCGTTCGGCCACGACCTCCAGTCCGCGCGGCAGCTGAACGACATTGTCGAATCGGTTTTCCCGCCGGATGCGGTGTTCCGGATCGACCATTACCTGGGTAAGGAAACGGTCCAGAACATCCTGGCGCTGCGTTTCGCCAACCAGCTGTTCGAGCCGCTGTGGAACGCGAACTATGTGGACCACGTTCAGATCACCATGGCGGAGGACATTGGTACCGGTGGCCGTGCCGGGTACTACGACGGCGTGGGTGCAGCCCGCGACGTCATCCAGAACCACCTGCTCCAGCTGCTGGCGCTGACCGCGATGGAGGAGCCCATTTCCTTCAACGCCGATGACCTGCGCGCGGAGAAGGAAAAGGTCCTGGCAGCGGTCAAGCTCCCGGAGGACCTGTCCACGCATTCTGCGCGGGGGCAGTTCTCCGGCGGCTGGCAGGGCGGCGAGCAGGTCCAGGGCTACCTGGAGGAAGAGGGGATCCCCGCGGACTCCACCACGGAGACCTACGCCGCGGTGCGGGTGGACATCCACACGCGCCGCTGGTCAGGAGTCCCGTTCTACCTGCGTGCCGGCAAACGCCTGGGCAGGAGGGTCACGGAGATTGCCGTGGTCTTCAAGCGCGCCCCCAACCTGCTGTTCCGTGACCACGGTGAGGACGACTTCGGGCAGAACGCGGTGGTCATCCGCGTCCAGCCTGATGAGGGCGTCACCATCCGGTTCGGTTCGAAGGTCCCGGGCACCCAGATGGAAGTCCGGGATGTGACGATGGACTTCGGCTACGGCCACTCGTTTACCGAGTCCTCGCCCGAGGCGTACGAGCGCCTGATCCTGGACGTGCTCCTGGGTGAACCGCCGCTGTTCCCCCGGCATGAGGAAGTGGAACTGTCCTGGAAGATCCTTGACCCGTTCGAGGAATACTGGGCGCAGCTGGACGAACAGCCCGAACCCTACGCCCCGGGTTCCTGGGGCCCTGCCTCGGCTGATGAGCTGCTGGCCCGTGACGGACGAACCTGGAGAAGGCCATGATTGTCGATTTGCCGGACACCACCACCTCGAAGGTGTCCAAGAAACTCATGGCCCTGCGGGAACAGGGCGGCGTTATCGCCCTGGGCCGGGTCCTGACCCTCGTGGTAGTGACGAAGTCCGGCCTCGAAGAGGAAGCTATTGAGGCTGCAAACGACGCCAGCCGGGAACACCCCTGCCGGATCATTGTCCTCGCCGACGCCGGAAAGGACGCTGGTGACCGGTTGGACGCCCAGATCCGGGTTGGCGGCGACGCCGGCGCCTCGGAGGTGATCGTGCTGCGCGGCTACGGCCAGCTCGCCCACGAAAGCGAGTCGCTCGTCGCGGCGCTGCTGCTCCCGGACGCGCCGATTGTGGCCTGGTGGCCGCACGGTGCTCCGGAGAATGCCTGCGAAACCTCCATCGGCGCGATCGCGCACCGACGGATCACGGACTCCGCGAACGAACCCGATCCCCAGGCGGCCCTCGAACGGATCCATGGCACCTACAAAGCCGGTGACACCGACCTCGCCTGGACGAGGCTGACCAACTGGCGCATCCAGCTCGCTGCGGCTCTTGACGAAGCGGATTCCTCCCCCGTCACGGCTGTGGCTGTGGAAGGTGCCTCGGACTCGCCCAGCACCATCCTGCTGGCTGCCTGGCTGACCCTCACCCTGGACGCCCCCGTCACCATCGTGGCGGATCCGGCAGGAACCGGCATCCGCCGGGTCCGGCTCACCCGGCCCGGCGGTGACGTCCAGCTGTTCCGACCCGGGCTCTCGGTGGCGGAACTCACCCAGCCCGGTCAGCCTGCCCAGCGGATCTCCCTCCCGCGCCGCAGCCTCCGTGACTGCCTCGCCGAAGAACTGCGCCGGCTCGACCCGGATGAGGTGTTCGGCGAAGTGATTACTATTGGACTGCCACGTACAAACCTAAGGAGCGTCCGGCCCAGTGAGCGTTGACCCAAGAGTAAGCATTCATCCCGATTCGTCCGTGCTGATGGCTGCCATCGCGGCACGCCTGATCACCAAGCTCGTCGATGTCCAGGACAAACACGGTGAGGCCACCGTTGTCCTGACCGGCGGCACGGTGGGCATCGGCACGCTGAAGGCTGTTGCAGACTCTCCGGCGGCTCCGGCCGTCGACTGGTCAAAGGTGAATTTCTGGTGGGGCGACGAGCGGTTCGTGGGATCTGCCGACGGCGACCGGAACACCAGGCAGGCGCACGACGCCCTGCTGAAGCACATTCCCGTGGATCCGGAGCGCATCCACGAACCCGGTTCCTCGGACGACTTCGAAACGCCTGAAGAGGCGGCTGATGATTATGCGCGTCGGCTCCGTGAAGCGGCAGCCGCCGAACATGCCGCCGACATGTCCGACGACCGTCCGGAAGAGCCCGGGGTCCTTCCCCGGCTTGATGTCGTCCTGCTGGGTGTGGGTCCCGACGCGCACGTTGCGTCGCTCTTCCCCGAACAGGCCGGCATCCGCGAGAAGGAACGCACGGTGGTGGGGGTGCGCAATTCCCCAAAGCCGCCGCCGCAGAGGATTTCGCTGACGCTGCCGGCTATCAACACTGCCGCTGAGGTCTGGATGGTGGTGGCCGGCGAGGATAAGGCCGGTGCCGTTGGCCTGGCCCTCGCAGGGGCCACCCCGGTCCAGGTCCCCGCGGCGGGGCCGCGGGGAACGTCCCGGACCTTGTGGCTCATCGACGAGAATGCGGCCTCACGGGTCCCGCAGCAGCTCGTCCGGAAGGACGCCGCGGGCGCGTAACCGTTCCAGCGCTCCGGCCAGCACGTCTTCGGCGTCCTGGTCGGAGCGCCGCTCTTTAACGTACTCGAGGTGCGTTTTGTAGCCGTCGTCGAGGGCCTCCGTGCCGGCGGCCTCGGAACCGTCCCTGGATGCCAGCGCTCCGCAGCGCCGGCAGTCCCAGACGGCCGGGATCTGGACGTCAGGGAGCTGCAGGAAAACAGGCTCCGTGACGTGCCCCTTTGCACACCAGTACGAAACCCGGATCCTGGGCAGCGGGCTGCCGTGGTCGGCGCCGCCTTGGAGGCTTGAGCCCGTCCCCGCTGTCACCCCAGCCCGCGTACCGCGGAAACCTGACACTGGATGGACCATTGGAACTCCTGCCTCGGGATGACTGGTTCTGCCGGTTAAAACAAAACTGTGGCTGTCGGAAGCCGACAGCCACAGTTTAGTTCGCAGGCGCGCGGGGCGGGAGGGCCCAGCGGCATGCCAGTGTTTGAAGTTAGGGGTCAGGAGTCCCCGGCGCCGCTGAACCGCATGATCAGGCCCAGGGCGATGATGACGATTCCCCAGGTCACGCCGAGGATGATGGTGAACCTGTTGAGGTTGCGCTCAGCCACACCGGATGAGCTGAGTCCTGAGCTCATGCCGCCGCCGAACATATCCGACAGCCCGCCGCCACGTCCTTTGTGAAGGAGGATGAGCAGCGTCAGCAGGAGGCTGGTGATGCCCAGGAGGATCTGCAGGATGACATGAAGAACGTCCACGACGGCCTTTCAGGAAGTTAGTGGGGCGGGAGTGCGTGCGCCGGGACGGACTAGTCCGTCACCAGGTGACTCTCGAACCTGACAATATTAGCAAACTCAGCCGGGTCCAGGCTGGCGCCACCCACAAGCACGCCGTCAACGTCGCGCTCCTTCAGGATGGCTGCCGCGTTGTTGGCCTTGACCGAGCCGCCGTAGAGCAGCCGGGTCTTGGCAGCAACGTCCGCGCCGAACAGTTTCTCCAGCTCGGCCCGGATGGCGGCGCACATCTCCTGCGCGTCCTCCGGTCCGGCAACCTCGCCCGTTCCGATGGCCCATACGGGTTCGTAGGCAACCACGAGCTCTGCCGCCTGCTCGTCGGTCAGGCCTGCCACGCCGGCGCGAAGCTGGTCCAGGGTGTGGTTGACGTGCGTGCCGGCCTGGCGGATCTCCAAGCCCTCACCGACGCAGAGGACAGGGGTGACGCCGTGCTTGAAGGCGGCCTTGGTCTTGGCGTTCAGGACGTCGTCCGACTCGTTGTGGATGGTACGGCGTTCGCTGTGGCCCACCAGCACGTACTTGCAGCCCAGCTTGCTCAGGAACTGCCCGGAGATGTCACCGGTGTAAGCGCCGGAGTCGAACTGGGAGAGGTCCTGGCCGCCGTAGGCCACATCCAGGTCGTCGCCCTGGACCAGGGTCTGGACACCGCGGAGGTCCGTGAAGGGCGGGAATACTGCAACCTCGACGCGGCTGTAGTCGTGCTTGGCGTCCGAGAGTGTCCAGGCCAGCTTCTGCAGGAGGGTGATGCCCTGCACGTGGTCCATGTTCATCTTCCAGTTGCCGGCGATGAAGGGCTTACGGTCGAAGGCGCCGTTCGTAGACGTTGTCACGTGTTCTCCAAAATGGTCTTGTAAAGTGTGCGGCCGGCAGGCTGCCGCGGGCAACCTGCCGGCCGAAGGACAGGAGCGTTGCTGCTCCCGGCGGTTGGTTCTACCGGTCCAGAATGCTCAGGCCCGGGAGTTCCTTGCCCTCAAGGTACTCCAGGCTGGCGCCACCGCCGGTGGAAATGTGCCCGAACTGGTCGTCGGCGAAGCCGAGGGTGCGAACAGCGGCAGCGGAGTCGCCGCCGCCCACCACGGTGAACGCTTCCGTTTCGGTCAGGGCCTGGGCGATGGCACGGGTTCCGGCGGAGAAGGCTTCGAATTCGAAGACTCCCATGGGTCCGTTCCAGAACACCGTCCGTGCGCCCTTGATCCGGTCCGCGAAAGCAGCTGCCGAGTCGGGACCGATGTCCAGCCCGATGCCGTTGGCACCGAAGCTGCTGCCCTCGATGGCGTCCGCGGCAACCGTTTCGTGCGCGGCGTCGGCAGCGAACTTCTCCGCCACCACAACGTCCGTGGGAATCACGAACTCGGTGCCGGCATCCGAAGCGCGCTTCAGGTAGTCCTGGACAACGCCGATCTGGTCCTGTTCGAGCAGGCTGGCGGCCACCTTGTGCCCCGCCGCAGCGAGGAACGTGAACAGCATGCCGCCGCCCACCAGGATGGTGTCTGCCTTGCCGAGCAGGTTATCGATCACGGCGAGCTTGTCCGAGACCTTCGATCCGCCCAGGACCACCACGTAGGGACGCTGGGTGTCGGCCGTGAGCTTGCGCAGGACCTCCACCTCGGTGTGCACCAGGTCGCCCTGGTAGGACGGCAGCCGGGACGCGACGTCGTAGACGCTTGCGTGCTTGCGGTGGACAGCACCGAAGGCGTCATCCACGTACGCGCCGTTCCCGCCGGTCAGCGCCACGAGCTCGTCAGCGAAGGCGCCGCGCTCGGCGTCGTCCTTGCTGGTTTCGCGGGCGTCGAAGCGGACGTTCTCCAGGACCAGGGCTTCGCCGTCCTGCAGGGAAGCTGCTGCTTCCCTGGCAGAGTCACCGACGGTGTCGGCGGCGAGGGTGACCTTGAAGCCCGCCAGTTCCGCGAGGCGGTTCACGGCGGGGCGGAGGGAGTACTTATCCTCGGGGGCGCCCTTCGGGCGTCCGAGGTGGGCTGTTACCAGCACGCGGGCACCGGCGTCCGTGAGCTTTGCCAGCACTGGGAGGGAGGCCTTGATGCGGCCGTCGTCAGTGACTGTAGAGCCGTCGAGCGGCACATTCAGGTCGCTTCGGACCAGAATGTACCGCCCGCGGACACCTTCAGCGATCAGTTCGTTGAGGGTGTGGGATGTCATGCGTCTAACCCTAGCCCAGCTTGGACGCGACAAGCTCCGTGAGGTCGACGAGGCGGTTTGAGTAGCCCCATTCGTTGTCATACCAGGAAACAACCTTGACCTGGTTGCCGATGACCTTGGTCAGCCCGGAGTCGAAGATCGAGGATGCGGGGTCGCCAACGATGTCCGAGGAGACGATGGGCTCTTCCGTGTAGGTCAGGAAGCCCTGCAGTTCGTCGGACTCGGAAGCGCGCTTGAGGGCAGCGTTGACTTCCTCGACGGTGGTTTCGCGGCCGACCGTCACGGTGAGGTCAGTGGCGGAACCGGTGGGGACGGGGACGCGGATGGCGTAGCCGTCCAGCTTGCCCTTGAGCTCCGGGAGAACCAGGCCGATGGCCTTGGCAGCACCCGTGGAGGTGGGGACCATGTTGATGGCTGCGGCACGGGCACGGCGGAGGTCGCTGTGGGGGCCGTCCTGCAGGTTCTGGTCTGCGGTGTAGGCGTGCACGGTGGTCATCAGGCCGCGTTCGATGCCGAACTCGTCGTTGATGACCTTGGCCAGCGGGCCCAGGCAGTTGGTGGTGCAGGAAGCGTTCGAGATGATGTGGTGCGTCGCGTTGTCGTACAGGCCGTGGTTCACGCCCATAACGATCGTGATGTCTTCATCGGACGCCGGGGCGGAGATGAGGACCTTCTTGGCGCCGGCATCAATGTGCTTCTGCGCGGCGGCAGCCTTGGTGAAGAAGCCGGTGGACTCGATGACGATGTCCACGCCCAGCTCGCCCCACGGCAGGTTGGCGGGGTCACGCTCGGCCAGGACCTTGATGACGTTGCCGTTGACGACGATGTTGCCGTCCTTGACCTCGATGGTTTCCTTCAGGCGTCCGCCCACGGAGTCGTACTTGAACAGGTGGGCCAGCGCCTCGGGGCTGGTGAGGTCGTTGACGGCAACGATTTCGAGGTCCGCACCCTGGGCGAGTGCTGCGCGGAAGTAGTTGCGGCCAATACGGCCGAAGCCGTTGATACCAATACGGGTCGTCACTTTTCAGTCTCCTTGGTGCTTGAAGCAAGCACTACTAGTTGAGCGGGCGTTCAAGCCAACTAACAGATCCCGCACGCCATTGGGCAGAGATGATTTACAGACGGAGGGCGACCAGCCTCATTGCTGAAGGCTAACCGCCTTCCGTGACCTATCTTACGTTTAACTGGGTCCGCCCCCGCAAGTGCGGGGGCGGCCAGTCCACATGGCGGCCTTATTAAGTCCGAATGTGAAGTTTGTAACAAGCATGTGTGCTGCAGGTTACGGGAGGGTGATGAGCCCGGTTGCGTTGCTGCGGGCGGCGTCAAAGCGCTTGGCGACGTCGGCCCAGTTCACGATGTTCCAGAATGCCTTGACGTAGTCGGCCTTGACGTTCACGTAGTCCAGGTAGAAGGCGTGCTCCCACATGTCCAGCATGAGCAGCGGCGTGGTGCCCAGCGCCACGTTGCCCTGCTGGTCGTACAGCTGCTCGATGACCAGGTTTCCACCGATGGGCTCGTAGGCCAGGAAGCCCCAGCCCGAACCCTGCAGGCCGAGGGCGGCTGCGGAGAACTGGGCGCGGAAGGCGTCGAAGGAACCGAACGCGTCATCGATGGCTGCAGCCAGTTCACCCTCGGGCTTGTCGCCGCCGTCCGGGGAAAGGTTGTTCCAGAAGACCGAGTGGTTGACGTGTCCGCCGGTGTGGAAAGCGAGGTCCTTGGAGAGCCGGTTGATGTTGGCGAAATCGCCCTTCTCCCGTGCCTCTGCCAGCTGGGCCAGCGCGTTGTTGGCGCCTGCAACATAAGCTGCGTGGTGCTTGCTGTGGTGCAGCTCCATGATGCGCGCAGAGATGTGCGGCTCAAGGGCGGCGTAGTCGTACTTGAGTTCGGGCAATACGTACTCAGTCACAAAATCCTCCAATATCGTGGACTTTCGGTCCGGTTGGTGACTCTCGGATTATGCATCCGGACGTCTGGCGCCCGGAATTATTTTTGATTCTAGGGGCCCGCTACTCGTCGAGCATTTCGGGCGTCACATTGGCGTCGGTGCCGGGAATCCCCAGGTCAAGGGCCCGCTTGTCCGCCATCGCCAGGAGCCGGCGGATCCGGCCGGCGATGGCGTCCTTGGTCATCACAGGATCGGCAAGCCTGCCGAGTTCGTCCAGGCTGGCCTGTTTGTGGGCCACGCGCAGTTCGCCGGCGTACTTCAGGTGATCCGGGACGTCGTCGCCAAGGATTTCCAGGGCGCGGTCCACGCGGGCGCCGGCAGCGACGGCGGCCTGCGCCGAGCGGCGGAGGTTGGCATCATCGAAATTGGCGAGGCGGTTGGCGGTGGCGCGGACCTCCTTGCGCATCCGGCGCTCTTCCCAGACCATGAGTGCGTCGTGCGCGCCCATGCGGGTCAGGAGCGCGGCGATGGTGTCGCCGTCGCGGATTACCACCCGGTCCACGCCGCGCACCTCGCGCGCCTTGGCCTGGATGTCGAGGCGGCGGGCGGCACCGACCAGTGCCAGGGCGGATTCAGGCCCGGGGCAGGTCACTTCGAGCGACGACGAGCGGCCGGGTTCGGTCAACGAGCCGTGGGCCAGGAACGCACCCCGCCACACTGCTTCGGCATCCGCCGCGGAGCCGTTGACGACGGCGGACGGCAGCCCCCGGACGGGGCGTCCGCGGCCGTCCAGGAGGCCGGTCTGGCGGGCCAGGGCCTCGCCGTCGCGCACTACCCTGACCACGTACCTGCTGGCCCTGCGGAGCCCGCCGGCGGACACCACGATGATTTCGCTCTGGTGCCCGTAGACCTCTGCGATGGCTGCCCGGAGGCGCCGCGCCGTGGATGCAAGGTCCACCTCTGCCTCGATGACGATCCGGCCGGAAATGATGTGCAGGCCGCCCGCGAAACGGAGCATCGCGGAGACCTCAGCCTTGCGGACGGACGACTTCTTAATGTCCAGACGGGACAGTTCTTCTTTGACCGATGCTGTCAGTGCCATGGCACCTTCCTAACTGTTCCCAAAAATGTCCTGGTACGCCGTGGCCAGCCGCAGGGGGTCATGGACGGGACGGCGTCCCGACGCCCCTACTTTACCCAAGACCACCTCGGCGCCGATCATCGCGGCGGCCTTCTCGAACTCCTGGCGGTCGGGGACGGAGGCAGGATCGGCCAGGACAACGTCAACGTTGAATCCGGGGGCGTAGCGGCGCAGGACGTGCAGGTGGTCCGCGGCCGTCATGCCCGAGGTTTCCTTGGTGTCCGTGGCGAGGTTCATGGTCAGGCAGCGTTTGGCGGGAGTGTTGCACAACGCCTGGCGCATCTCCGGCAACAGCAGGTGGGGCAGCACCGAGGTGTACCAGGAGCCCGGGCCCAGGATGACCCAGTCAGCAAGCTCGATGGCGGTCAGCGCTTCCGTGCAGGCGGGTGCCGACTCCGGGAGCAAACGGACGTTTTCCAGCGATCCTGCCACGGCGCAGCGGGCCTGGCCGTGGACCGTCTGCAGCACCGATCCCCCGTCCGGCGCCGTCACGCGGACGTCGCCTTCGATGGTGAGCGGCACCGTGGACATGGGCAGGACCTGGCCGCGGGCACCCAGGAGCGCCCCGGCCCAGGTCAGGCCGGCGACGGCGTCGCCCAGCAACTCCCAGAGCGTCACGATCAGCAGGTTCCCCATGGCGTGTTCGTCGAGCGATCCGCCGGGGCCGCTGCTGGGGCGGAACCGGTGCTGCATGACGTCGCGCCAGGTCCGCCCCCAGTCCGTGTCGTCGCAGAGCGCGGAGAGCGCCATCCGGAGATCTCCCGGCGGGAGGACACCGTACTCTTCGCGCAGGCGCCCGGATGAGCCGCCGTCGTCCGCCACTGTGACGATCGCGGTGAGCTTGGAGGTGAGGAGGCGGAGGGCGGACAGCGAGGCTGAGAGCCCGTGGCCGCCGCCCAGCGCAACAATGGTGGGCTCGGTGTCCTGCGGGCCGGCGCCCGGTCCCGTGGCAGGGGGAACCAGCGGCAGCGCGCCGGTGAACAGCGCCATTACTCGCGGCCCAGATCCCGGTGGGTGGTGGTCACGGTGACCCGGGGATACTGCGCGAGCTTTTTGGAAAGCTCGACGGCGACTGCCACGGAGCGGTGTTTCCCGCCCGTGCAGCCCACGGCGATGGTGGCGTAGTGCTTGTTTTCGCGCCGGTAGCCATCGAGGACCGGCTCGAGGGCCAGAACGTAGCGGTCCACGAAGTTCTTGACCCCCTCGGCCTCCAGCACGTAGTCGCTCACGTCCTTGTCCAGGCCCGTGTGCGGACGCAGCTGCGGCACCCAGTGCGGATTGGGAATGAACCGGACGTCGGCCACGTAGTTGGAGTCCACGGGCAGGCCGTATTTGAAGCCGAAGCTCATGACGTTCAGCCGCAGCGCCACCGGGCCCGTTTCGCTGAAGAGTTCGGTGATGGCGGTGGCCAGGCCGTGCACGTTGTAGCCGGAGGTGTCCAGCACGACGTCGGAGCTGTCGCGCAGTTCCTGCAGGAGCTCGCGTTCGGCGGCGATACCGTCCAGGATGCGGCCCCCGCCCTGCAGCGGATGCGGCCGGCGTCCCTGCTCGAAGCGGCGGACCAGGACGTTGTCGCTGGCGTCCAGGAACAGCACCCGGAAGGTGACACCGCTGGCGGCCAGGGCGCCCAGGGTGGCACGGATGTCCGCGAACAGGCCTTTGCTGCGGACATCGACGACAACGGCCAGCCGCGGGATGGACTGTGGGGCGTGCGAGACAAGCTCGGCAAGGGTTCCCAGCATCTGGGGTGGCAGGTTTTCCACGACGTACCAGCCGTGGTCCTCGAGTGCATCGGCGGCGGTGCTGCGCCCCGCACCGGACATCCCGGTAACCACCAGCAGCTCCGCTTCGAGGGGTTTGACGGGCTCCATGCCGTCCTGCCCCGCCTCGGATTCCGCCGAAGTGCCTGCCATTGAGTCCGCCCCATTTCCGTTGTTGGTCCGCGGGGCAGCGCCGGCGCAAACCCCGCCACTTACCCTAGCTAAGTTTCAATGATTTCGCCGGTGGTCATGTTGATGGCCGGCACTGTGACCGCTGCGGGACCATCGCCGGAGAAGTGGCTGACGATGGCTGCGGCCAGCGCCGGACCGATCCCCTTCGCCTGGGCGAGCTCCTCGGGTGTCGCCGCTTTGACGCCCTTGACCGACCCGAAATGGGTCAGCAGCGCCTTGCGCTTGGAGGCGCCCAGCCCCGGAACGCCGTCCAGCGCCGAAACGGTCATGGCTTTGCCGCGCTTCTGGCGGTGGAACGAAATGGCGAACCGGTGCGCCTCGTCGCGGATGCGCTGCAGCAGGTACAGGCCCTGCGAGGTGCGGGGAAGGATCACCGGGAAGTCGCTGTCCGGCAGCCAGACTTCCTCCAGGCGCTTGGCCAGGCCCACCACGTAAACGTCGTCGATGCCCAGGTCCGCCAGGGCCCGTGCGGCCGCATTGACCTGCGGCTGCCCGCCGTCCACCACCACCAGGTTCGGCGGGTAGGCAAACTTGGCTTTCGGCGCCGGAGTGGTGGTGTCCAGCACCGCGTCTTCTGCGGCAGCCTCCCCGTCCGGGGATTCCAGGACCGCCTCATCCACCTGGGCGGACTTGTCCTGGAGGTAGTGGCGGAAGCGCCTGGTGAGGACGTCGTGCATGGCCGCGGTGTCATCGGAGGCGGCCGGTCCGGTGATGGAGAATTTCCGGTAGTCGGATTTCTTGGGCAGCCCGTCCTCCACCACCACCATGGACGCCACCACGTTGGTTCCCTGGACGTGGGAGACGTCGAAGCATTCGATGCGCAGCAGCGGCACGGGGAGGTCCAGCGCTTCCTGGAGTTCCTGGAGAGCCTGCGACCTCACGGTGAGGTCCCCTGCGCGGCGGGTCTTGTGCAGCTTCAGGGCATGCTCTGCGTTCTCCCGGACCGTGGACATCAGGGCGGCCTTGTCGCCCCGCTGCGGGACGCGGACGTCCACCCTTGCTCCGCGGATGCCGCTGAGCCATTCCGTCAGCTCCTCCGCGTTGCTGGGTGCCACGGGAACCAGCACCTCCCGCGGCAGCCGGCCGTGGGTCTCGCCGTCCTCGCCGTAGACCTGCTGGAGCAGGTGTTCCACGAGGTCCGGCGTGGTGAAGTCCTCCACCTTTTCCACCACCCAGCCGCGCTGGCCGCGGATCCTGCCGCCGCGGACGTGGAACACCTGCACAGCGGCCTCGAGTTCATCCTCGTGGAGCGCGAACACATCAGCGTCCGTGTCCTCAGCCAGCACCACTGCGTTGCGCTCAAAGACCTTCCGCAGGGCCGTGATGTCGTCGCGGAGCCGGGCGGCCTGTTCGTAGTCCAGCCTGCCCACGGCGGCCGCCATCTGCTTTTCGAGCTTGTTGGTGAACCGCTTCGCTTCGCCGCCCATGAAGGCGCAGAAGTCTTCAGCAAGGGCTCTGTGGTCTTCCGGGGAAATCCTGCCCACGCAGGGCGCCGAGCACTTGTCGATGTAGCCCAGCAGGCACGGGCGCCCGCTGGACTCGGCACGTTTAAACACCCCGGCGCTGCAACTGCGGACCGGGAAGACGCGGAGCAGGGTGTCCATGGTTTCGCGGATGGCGCCGGCCGTGTACGGCCCGAAGTAGCGGGTCCCTTTCCGCTTGTCACCGCGCAGCACCTGCACCCGGGGGTATTTCTCGCCGAGGGTGACGGCCAGGTAGGGGTAGGTCTTGTCGTCGCGGAACACCACGTTGAAGCGCGGCTTGAATTCCTTGATCCAGGTGTACTCCAGCTGCAGGGACTCGAGCTCGCTGCCCACCACGGTCCACTCCACGCTGCTGGCCGCGTGGACCATGGCAAAGGTCTTGGGCAGCAGTCCGGCGGGGTTGGCGAAGTAGGAGTTCAGGCGGGAGCGGAGGCTCTTGGCCTTTCCCACGTAGATGACCCGTCCGTGCGGATCCCGGAACCGGTAGACGCCCGGGTTGGTGGGGATTTCACCTGTCCGGGGCCTGTAACTTGCTGGATTTGCCACCTATACAGTCTACTGAGCCGCGCCGCCCGGCTTTGCCGCCGCCGAATTTTCAGCGTGCACTTATTCCCGGCGGGCCCGCCGCGGGTGCAAGTGCGTCGCCCTACTCCGCGATTTTGCTTTGGTTGTAGCTGGTGGAGCGCTGCTGCCCGCTGAGGTCGGCGATGGCGTCCATGATGCGGTCCGTCACTTCGCGCCGTGCAGGCAGCGAGTGGTCAGGCCCGGTCTTGTCGAAGTACAGCGGCTCCCCCACCTTCACGGTGAAGTGCTGCGGCTTCACGCCCTTTTCGCCGGCCCGCTGCAGGTTCTCCGTGCCGATCAGGCCCACGGGAACTACGGGTGCCCCGGTGGTCAGTGCCAGCCAGCCAACGCCCGTGCGGCCCCGGTAGAGGAGTCCGTCCCGGGAACGGGTGCCCTCCGGGTAGATGCCAATTCCCTTGCCTGATTCAAGGATGTCCAGCAGGGTCTTGAGCGCCTGGACGCTGGCGGCCTGCTCACCTCGTTCCACCGGGATGGAACCTACGGATTCAAAGAAAGCCTTCATCACTTTCCCTTTGACGCCGCCGGTGGTGAAGTACTCTGCCTTGGCGAAGAACGCCACCGGGCGGGGCATGAGGGCCTGGACAATGACGCTGTCAAAGAAAGACAGGTGGTTGGGGGCAACGATGAAGGGCCCGTCCTTGGGGACGTTTTCGAGGCCGACGACGGTGGGCCGGCAGGTGCCCGAGATCAGGTTGCGGGTGGTCCAGCGGACGACATCAAACATTTCCATCGTTGGTCACCTCGCTCATGGCGGAGGCGTGGATGGACTGGAGCCGTTCCACGGCGTTGACGAGTTCGGCGGCATTCGACACGACGGTGAAGGCACCGGCGCCCTCAAGCTCGCCCTCCGGAGCGAATCCCCACGCCACACCGATGCAGTCCAGGCCGTTGGCAATGGCGCCCGAAACGTCCTGCGCACGGTCCCCGACCATGACGGCGTGGTGGGTGTCGAGGTCCTTCAGGGCGGCGGCGATGATCTCCGTTTTTCCGAGCGGGACGCCGTCGACTGCGGATTCATTGTCCGCGGAGCCGTGGATGCCGCGGAAGAGTCCGTCAATGCCATGGTGGGCCAGGACGGTCCGGGCGATGGCCTGCGGTTTCTGCGTGGCCACGGCTACGGGCAGGCCGGCTGCAACGAACGTTTCCAGGACTTCCCGGATACCCGGGTAAAGCCGCCCCTGAGCGATTCCGGTCTCCGCGTAGTAGGCGCGGTACCGGCGGATCACCTCGTCGAGGCGGTCCGCCGGAACCTTCGCCACGTTCAGCAGGGCGTCGCTGAGCTTGGGGCCAATCATGGAGTCGAGCAGGTCCTGCCTGGGCACGGGAAGTCCCAGCTCTGTCAGGGCCGAGGAAATTCCGTCAGTTATCCCACCGGCAGGATCGACAAGAGTGCCGTCCAGGTCAAAAATCACGGGCACTGTTGTTGAAGTCACCGGGTTAGTTTCTCATGCCTTTACGGGTGCCCGAAACTCGCATTCCATCAGCGGAATACTTCCGGTGGAACCGCGCAGAGCTCAGCCGAGGATTTCGGCCAGGAACGCGGCGGTGTGGCTGGTGGTGGATGTGGCCACCTGCTCGGGGGTACCCGTGGCCACGATCTTCCCACCGCCGGAGCCGCCGTCGGGCCCCAGGTCAACGATCCAGTCCGCA
Organism: Pseudarthrobacter equi; assembly: GCF_900105535.1. Classification (NCBI taxonomy): domain Bacteria; kingdom Bacillati; phylum Actinomycetota; class Actinomycetes; order Micrococcales; family Micrococcaceae; genus Pseudarthrobacter; species Pseudarthrobacter equi. Next base: position 2,439,400 of record NZ_LT629779.1, on the reverse strand, counting down.
CTCTTGATGACGTCAAGGTTGTGCTCGATGGTGATCACCGTGTTGCCCTTGTCCACCAGCCCCTGCAGGACCAGCAGCAGCTTCCGGATGTCCTCGAAGTGCAGGCCCGTGGTGGGCTCGTCCAGGACATAGACGCTGCGGCCGTTGGACCGCTTCTGCAGCTCGGCTGCCAGCTTCACGCGCTGCGCCTCACCGCCGGAAAGGGTGGTGGCAGGCTGTCCGAGGCGGACGTAGCCCAGTCCGACGTCCACCAGCGTGTTCAGGTGCCGTGCGATGGGCGAAAATGCCGCGAAGAACTCGGCACCTTCCTCGATGGGCATGTTGAGGACGTCGGCGATGGTCTTGCCCTTGTAGTGGACTTCAAGGGTTTCCCGGTTGTACCGGGCGCCGTGGCACACCTCGCAGGGCACGTAGACGTCCGGCAGGAAGTTCATCTCGATCTTCAGGGTGCCGTCGCCCGAGCATGCTTCGCAGCGGCCGCCCTTGACGTTGAAGGAGAACCGGCCTGGCAGGTAGCCGCGGACCTTCGCTTCGGTGGTCTCGGCGAAGAGCTTGCGGATGTTATCGAACACACCGGTGTAGGTGGCGGGGTTTGAACGCGGTGTCCGGCCGATGGGGCTCTGGTCAACGTGGACCACCTTGTCGAGGTGCTCGAGGCCCTGGACCGTCTTGTGCCGCCCGGCCACCTGCTTGGCCCCGTTGAGCTTGTTGGCGAGCACCTTGTAGAGGATTTCGTTGACCAGCGTGGACTTACCGGAGCCACTGACACCTGTGACGGCCGTCAGCAGGCCCAGCGGGAAGGTTGCGTCCACGTTGGTGAGGTTGTTCTCCCGCGCGCCGACCACCTTCAGTTCGCGCTTCTTGTCGTACTTGCGGCGCTTCTTGGGGATCTCGATGCTCTTCCGCCCGGACAGGTAGTCGCCGGTCAGGGAGTTGGTGTTGTCGAGGAGCTCCTTATAGGAACCGGAGTGGACCACCTGGCCGCCGTGCTCACCGGCGCCCGGTCCAATGTCGACGATCCAGTCGGCCACATGGATGGTGTCCTCGTCATGCTCCACCACGATCAGGGTGTTGCCCATGTCGCGGAGCCTGGTGAGGGTGTCGATCAGGCGGCGGTTGTCGCGCTGGTGAAGGCCAATGGAGGGTTCGTCCAGGACGTAAAGGACACCCACCAGGCCGGAGCCAATCTGGGTGGCCAGGCGGATACGCTGCGCCTCGCCGCCGGACAGGGTGGCGGAGGGACGCTCCAGGTTCAGGTACTCCAGGCCAACATCCAGGAGGAAGGTCAGCCTGGCCTGGATCTCCTTGAGCACCTGGTGGGCAATCTGCGCCTCACGGCCGGTGAGGACAAGGTTGTCCAGGAACGCCGCGCATTCACGCATGGGCAGCGCTGCCACTTCGGCAATGGACTTGCCGTTGATCAGCACCGACAGTGAGGCGGGGTTCAGCCGTGCTCCGTTGCAGGCAGGGCAGGGAATCTGGCGCATGTACTCTTCGTAGCGGTCGCGCGCCCAGTCAGAGTCGGTTTCGCCGTGCTTGCGGTGGACATACTGGATGGCACCTTCGAAGCCGGTGCTGTACTTGCGTTCGCGGCCGAACCGGTTGCGGTACTGCACCACCACCTTGTGGTCCTTGCCGTGCAAGACAGTCTGGCGGACATCCTTGCCCAGCTTTTCCCAGGGGGTGTCCATGGAGAACCCGAGCTCCTTGGCCAGGCCCTCCAGGAGCCGGTTCCAGTACTCGGTGGTGGCGGTGCCAAGGGACCAGGGCGCGATGGCGCCTTCCGACAGCGAAAGCTCGGGGTTGGGGACGATCAGCTCGTCATCCACCTCCAGCTTGGTGCCGATGCCGCTGCAGGCAGCGCAGGCCCCGAACGGGTTGTTGAAGGAGAAGGACCGCGGTTCGATTTCGTCGATGGCCAGCGGGTGCTCGTTGGGGCAGGCGAGGTTTTCGGAGAAGGCCCGCGTGCGCCCGGCGTCGTCCGCGTCGAGGTCGACGAACTCGGCCAGGACCCGGCCTTCGGCGAGGCCGAGGGCGGTTTCGATGGAGTCGGTCAGGCGCTGGCTGATGCCTTCCTTGACCACCAGGCGGTCCACCACCACTTCGATGGTGTGCTTGTACTGCTTGCCGAGCTTGGGCGGGTCGCTGAGCTGGATGAGGTCGCCGTCCACCCGCGCCCTGGAGTACCCCTTGGCCGAGAGCTCCTTGAAGAGGTCGACGAATTCGCCCTTGCGTCCCCGGACTACGGGTGCGAGGACCTGGAACCGGGTTCCGTCCTCAAGCTCCAGCAGCTGGTCCACGATCTGCTGCGGGGTCTGCTTGGCAACGGGTTCGCCACAGACGGGGCAGTGCGGCCGGCCGACGCGTGCCCACAGGAGGCGCATGTAGTCGTAGATCTCGGTGATGGTTCCCACCGTTGACCGGGGGTTCTTGCTGGTGGACTTCTGGTCGATGGAGACCGCCGGCGACAGTCCTTCGATGAAGTCGACGTCGGGCTTGTCCACCTGGCCCAGGAACTGGCGCGCGTAGGCGGAGAGGGACTCGACGTAGCGGCGCTGGCCTTCGGCGAAGATGGTGTCGAAGGCGAGGGAGGATTTGCCGGAACCGGACAGGCCGGTGAAGACGATCATGGCGTCGCGGGGCAGGTCGAGGTCCACATTGCGCAGGTTGTGCTCACGCGCGCCCTTGACCACAAGTCGGGAGAGATCGTGGCGTTGCGGGCTGTCGGCAGAGGTGGCGGTGAAGGAAGCGGGGACGGCTGTTTCTTCGGCTACGGCTTTAGGCACCCCATAATGCTAATCGAAAATTTCTTCGAACGCGCACGGTTCCGCCCTCAGGGAACATCGTAGGCGGCGGCCAGCAGCTTCACCGCTTCCGCGAACGTTGCACCCTGCGCTTTGGCGGCGGCAGCATAGGCCGCAGCGGCGTCGGACAGCCCGCCGAGACGTTCGTCACGAGCGCAGACCACGGTGCCGTTCCTGCCCCGCGTTGCCACGATTCCTGCTGCTTCGAGCTCCTTATAGGCACGCGCCACAGTGTGCGGTGCGACGTCCAGCCGCTCTGCCAGTGCCCGGACCGCAGGCAGCCTGGTGCCGGGGGCCAGCGCCCCGTTGTCCACCTGGTGGATCACCTGCAGGCGCAACTGTTCAAAAAGGGCCACGGTGCTGGTGGAGTTGGGCTTCCACGTCCCCGGGAATTCGGCTGCCGAGCTCACAGTCCGGCCTCAAGGGCACCTGAGCGGCGCGGAGCCGCAGAGAACTGGGCGTTGTAGAGCCGTGCGTAGAAGCTGTTCGCGGCCAACAGGCCCTGGTGCGTGCCCTGCTCAACAATGCGTCCGTGGTCCATGACGAGAATTAGATCAGCGTTCCGGACGGTGGACAAACGGTGCGCAATGACAAAGCTGGTCCTCCCCCGCCGCAGCCGGAGCATGGCCTGGCGGATCAGCAGTTCCGTCCTGGAATCGACGGAGCTGGTTGCCTCATCGAGGATCAGCACGGCCCGGCCTGCCAGTTGTGCCCGGGCGATGGTGATGAGCTGCCGCTGGCCCTGGCTGAGGGGTTCACCCCCGTTTTCCAGAACGGTGTCGTAGCCATCCGGGAGCGACCTGGCAAAGCGGTCCACGTAGCTGGCCTCCGCCGCCGCCAGGATCTCCTCGTCAGAGGCCCCGGGCAGGCCGTAGGCGATGTTGTCCCTGATGGTTCCGCCAAACAGCCACGTGTCCTGGAGCACCACACCGAACTGCCCGCGGAGCCGGTCCGGCTGGACAGCGGCAATGTCGGTGCCGCCCATGGTGATCAGGCCCGTACCCGGCTCGTAGAACCGCATCAGCAGGTTCACCACAGTGGTCTTTCCCGCCCCGGTATGGCCCACAATGGCTACCATCTGGCCAGGTTCCACTGCGAATGACAGGTTCCGGACTGCGGGCGCCGCGCCGGGGTAGCCGAACGTCACGTCGTCAAAGACGATGCGGCCGTCCGACGGCGCTTCCAAAGTGCCGCTCTCCGCGTCCTCTTCCGAGTCAAGGAGGGCAAACACGCGCTCCGCCGATGCGACGCAGGACTGGATCAGGTTGAGCAGGCCGCCGATCTGGCCCACCGGCTGGGTGAACAACCTGCTGAACTGGATGAATGCCTGGATCCCGCCGATGGTCATGGCGCCTGCGATGACCTGGAGGGCGCCAACCACCGCCACGGCGATGTAGTTGAGGTTTGCCATCAGCACCATCAGGGGCTGCACCACGCCGGCGGAGTACTGCGCCTTGGTTGCCGCGCGGGCCAACCGGCTGTTGCTGCTCGCGAAAACAGCAGCCGCCTGCGGCTGCTGGCCGAAGGCCTTGATCACCTCATGGCCCGTGATGAATTCCTCGACGTGGGAGTTCAGCTCCCCTGTTTCCGTCCACTGGCGCGCGAAATGCTCCTGCGACCTGCGGGCCACGAGCACCGTAACCCCCATGGACAGCGGCACGGAGGCGATGGCGATGCAGGCGAGGAGGGGCGATATCCACAGCATCATCGCGAGTGACCCGAACAGCATCAGGACGGACATGATCAGCTGGGTGAGGAGCTGGTTCAGCGCCTGGGAGATGTTGTCGATGTCGTTGGTGGCGCGGCTCAACACGTCTCCGCGGGACCGTTCCCGGAAGTAGGTGGACGGGAGCCGGTGCAGTTTGCCTTCCACTGAGCCGCGCAACCCGTACATGACGCCCTGAACTGACCGGGCAGTCAGGGAACCCTGCACCCAGTTGAACAGCGACGTGAAAATGTACATCAAGGACACGGCAGCCAGCAGGAGGCCGAGTCCTTCCTGGTCCAGCGCTCCCCGGACCACCCCGTCCACCACAATGTCGGTGGCGTCGCCGAGGAGTTTGGGGGCTGCCACATTCAAGGCCGCGAAACCGCAGGTGGCGGCAACGGCACCCAGCATGAGGGCCCGGAACGGCCCGAGGAGGCCCAGCAGTCTGCCGGCGGTGCGCCAGAAACCGGCCCCGCCCATCTCGGTGCCGGGCACAGCCGTCATTGCGGACCGTCCAGTGCAAGCTGCGAGTCGGCGATTTCCCGGTAGGTGGACGACGATTCCAGCAGCTCGCCGTGCGTTCCCTGCGCAACGAGCCGGCCGCCGTCGAGCACCAGGATCAGGTGGGCATCCTCCACCGCTGCAATGCGTTCGGCCACGATAATCCTGGTGGCCGCCGCCAGCCGGACGTCCAAAGCCTGCCGAAGCCTCGTGTCCGTGTCGTAGTCCAGGGCGGAAAAACTGTCGTCAAAGAGGTACAGCGGGGCCTTGCGCAACAGCGCGCGGGCAATGCACAGCCGCTGCCGCTGCCCGCCGGAGAGGTTGGTGCCGCCCTGCCCCACCGGCGTTGCCAGCCCCAGCGGGAGGTCCCGCATGAAGCGCATGGTTTGCGCCGCCTCGAGGACCTCCCAGAGTTCATGATCGGAAGCTCCGGGTGAAGCCATCCGCAGGTTGTCCGCAATGGTCCCGGAAAACAGGTGGGAGTGTTGCGGGACGATGGACATGGATCTGCGCAGGAGGTCCAGCGGCAGTTCCCGGACATCGGCGCCGTCGAGGAGGATGCTGCCTTCGGTGGTCTCGAGGAACCTCGGAACCAGGTTCAGCAGCGTTGATTTGCCGCTGCCGGTGGACCCGACGATCGCCGTAGTGGTTCCGGGCGCAGCCACAAAATTCAGGTCTGCCAGCACCGGCACTTCCGCGCCCGGGTAGGAGAAACCAACGCCCCTGAACTCCAGGGCTCCAGGCCCGGCCAGGGGCGTCACCGGATCCTTCGCGGCCACGGCAGGGCGCGACGGCGGGGGGTCGGCGGGGTCGGCGACGGAGGGTTTGGTGTCCAGCACCGCAGAGATCCGCTCGGCGCAGACTGCCGCCCGCGGGGCCGTCATCAGCACGTACATGGACATCATGATTGCCAGGAGGATCTGCAGGATGTAGGCGATGAAGGCAGTCAGCGCGCCCAGGTTCATCTCGCCTGCCTGGATGCGGTGGCCGCCGAACCAGACCACAGCCACCGAGGAGAGGTTCACCACGAGCATGATCAGAGGCAGCATTCCGGCTACGAGCAGCGCGGACTGCAGGTTGTTGGCGGTGAGACTGGAGTTGGCGCGGGCGAAACGGCGCGTTTCGTGGTCCTGCCGGACGAAGGCGCGGATGGCGCTGGCGCCGATGATCTGTTCGCGCAGGATGCCGCCGGCGTTATCGAGAAGTTCCTGGCCGTCGCGGTAGAGCGGAATGAGGCGGCGGACGATCAGTGCCATGATCAGGACGAGCAGCGGCACGATCACGATGACGACGGCGGACAGCGCCACGTCCTGCTGCAAGGCAAGAATGATGCCGCCGACGCCCATGGCAGGGCCCGCCACCAGCATCGTGAACACCAGGATGGCGAAGGACTGCACCTGCTGGGTGTCGTTGGTGGCCCGGGTGGTCAGGCTTTGGGTGCCGAACCGGGCAACTTCCAGGGAGGACAGGGACTGGATGCGGGCAAAGATTTCCGCGCGGAGCCGGTGGCCGATCCGCATTGCCACAACGGCCCCGAGATAGCCTGCGGCGATGGCAGCTGCGGCCTGGACAACGGCGATGCCGGCCATCACGATACCCAAGCGGGAAATGACGCCCGTATCACCGGGAACGATTCCGTCATCAATGATGGCGGCGTTCACGGTTGGCAGCAGGAGGTTGGCGGCTGCCTGGATCAGCTGCAGCAGGACGACGGCGGCGACGGAGCCCTTTTGGTCCGAGAGCAGGCGCCTCATCAAACCGATCAGCAACGAACCTCCAGTTCGGTCGGGGGCCGTCGGGGCCGGACGTTGGCCTCTCCCCCAGAGACCACTCCGTCATTGTAAGCCAGATCACTTTCCCCCGCTGTCAAAGACATGACAGGCCCGTTGAGCCGGCTGCACAGCGGCAGTCCAGGGGCGGGGAACCGCTCAGTCCGGCTTGCGTCCCACCGCGAAGATCCTGCGGAAGGGAAAGACGGTGCCGTGCCGGCCCTGCGGGTAGGCGGCCCGGAGCGCCTCCGCGTAGTCCGCTTCGAAGGCGGCACCGTCCTCCGGCGGGAGCACGGCCAGGACGGGGCGCAGGGCGGTTCCACGAACCCATTCCAGGACGGGGTCGGGCCCGGGCAGCAGCTGCTGGTAGGTGGTTTCCCACGCGTCCGCAGTGCAGCCGGCGTCGAGCATGATCCCGAGGTAGTCCGCCGGTTCACTGACGGACTCTCCGCCCCGCAGGACGCCGTCGAGCTGGGCCGCCCACCGCGGTGATCCTGCCAGCTGGCGCATCAGCTGATGGGATGGGGCGTTGAAGTTCCCGGGTACCTGCATGGCGAACCAGCCGCCGGGGCGCAGCGCGGCCAGCCAGGTCCGCAGCAGGTCCTGGTGGCCCGGGACCCATTGCAGTGCCGCGTTCGTCACCACCACATCCGTGTCAGCGGCAGGCAGCCAGTCCCGGATGTCCTGCTGCTCAAACGCGAGGGACGGCTGCGAGGCGCTGAGCTCCGCGGCCTTGCCCAGCATCTGGGCCGAGGAGTCCACTCCCACCACCCGGGCACCGGGCCAGCGGCGGGCGAGCGTTGCCGTCAGGTTGCCGGGTCCGCAGCCGAGGTCAACCACCTGGCCGGGATTGGCGGCGTGGATCCTGCCGGTGAGGTCGAAGAACGGGCGGTTCCGGTAATCGCCGAACTGAACGTACTTCGCCGGATCCCATTTCATAAGTTTCTCCATGCCTTGGTGCTGACTCTGCTACGGGAAGCCTAGCCGGGGCCAACGGCAGCGGCACCGTACGCAGGACCCACGGATTACCTGCCGCAGCGGGGCACTAAGCTGGAAAACAATGAAACTCGTTGACCAGCTGACCGATCTGACCGCGCCGGGACCGTCGGACGCCGTCGACCCCGACCACCTGTACACCCGCTTCGTGGAGTGGACCGAAAGCCGCGGCCTGGACCTGTACCCGGCGCAGGACGAGGCCATCATGGAGCTCGCCACCGGCGCCAACGTCATCCTCGCGACACCCACCGGGTCCGGGAAGTCCCTGGTGGCCATCGCGGCCCACTTCCAGGCGATGGCGCTGGGCAGGCGCAGCTACTACACGGCGCCCATCAAGGCGCTGGTATCGGAAAAGTTCTTCGCGCTCTGCGAGATTTTCGGCGCCGAGAACGTGGGCATGATCACCGGCGATTCGGGCGTGAACCAGGACGCCCCGATCATCTGCTGCACCGCCGAGATCCTGGCCAACATCGCCCTGCGCGAGGGCGACACGGCGGACCTGGGCTCCGTCATCATGGACGAGTTCCATTTCTACTCGGATCCTCAGCGCGGCTGGGCCTGGCAGGTGCCGCTGCTGGAACTGCCGCAGGCGCAGTTCCTGCTCATGTCCGCCACGCTGGGCGACGTGACCCGGTTTGAGAAGGGGCTCACAACGCTCACCGGGCGCCCCAGCACCACCGTGAGCTCGGCCGAGCGGCCCATCCCGCTGCATTTCTACTATCACGAGACCCCTGTCCACGAGACCCTCGAAGAGCTGCTGTCCACCAAGCAGGTTCCGGTGTACGTGGTGCACTTCAGCCAGCTCGAAGCGATCGACCGCGCCCAGACGCTCATGAGCATCAACGTGTGCACGCGGGAGGAGAAGGACAAAATCGCGGACCTCATCGCGAACTTCCGGTTCGCGGCCGGGTTCGGGAAGACCCTCAACCGGCTGGTCCGCCACGGGATCGGCGTGCACCACGCCGGCATGCTGCCGAAGTACCGGCGGCTCGTGGAGCAGCTGGCGCAGGCGGGACTGCTGAAGGTCATCTGCGGTACGGACACCCTGGGCGTGGGCATCAACGTTCCCATCCGCACCGTGCTGCTCACTGCTTTGAGCAAGTACGACGGCGTCCGCACCCGGCTGCTCAACTCCCGCGAGTTCCACCAGATTGCCGGACGCGCCGGCCGGGCAGGGTACGACACCGCCGGCACAGTGGTGGTGCAGGCCCCGGAGCACGTCACCGAAAACGTCAGGGCCATGGCCAAGGCCGTGGCCAAGTTCGGCGACGACCAGAAGAAGCTGCGCCAGGTGGTGAAGAAGAAGCCCCCGGAGGGATTCGTGTCCTGGGGCGAACCCACCTACCGGCGGCTCGTGGAATCCGTTCCGGACCCGCTGGCGTCCAGCTTCACGGTCACGCACGCCATGCTGATGAACCTGATGGAACGTCCCGGAGACCCGTTTGCCGCCGCACGCCGGCTGCTGACGGAGAACCACGAAACCCGGCCGGCGCAGCTCCGGCTGATGAAGAAGGCCCTGGGCATCTACCGCGAGCTGCTGGCCGCCGAAGTCGTGGAACGGATCCCGGAAGCCGAACAGGGTCCGGACGGCCGCGCCGTCCGCCTGACGGTGCACCTGCAGGCCAACTTCGCACTCAACCAGCCGCTCTCCCCCTTCGCACTCGCCGCGCTGGAGCTCCTGGACCCGGAGTCGCCGTCGTACGCCCTGGACGTGGTGTCCATCATCGAGGCGACGCTGGAAAAGCCGCGCCAGATCCTCTCCGCGCAGCAGAAGAAGGCCCGCGGCGAGGCGGTGGCCGCCATGAAGGCTGACGGGATCGAGTACGACCAGCGGATGGCGATGCTGGACGAAGTGACGTACCCGCAACCGCTGGCGGACATCCTGGCCGAGGCCTTCGAGGTCTACCGCAAGGCCGCCCCGTGGGTTGGCGACTTCGAGCTGGCACCAAAATCCGTGGTCCGGGACATGTACGAACGCGCCATGAACTTCGGCGAGTTCGTCCAGTTCTATGGGCTGGCCCGCTCGGAAGGCATCGTGCTGCGGTACCTGGCCGATGCGTTCAAGGCCCTCCGGCAAACCGTCCCGCAGGATATGCTCCGCGACGATTTGGAAGACCTGATTGCCTGGCTGGGCGAGCTGGTACGGCAGGTGGATTCCAGCCTCCTGGACGAATGGGAGGAACTGGCGTCCGGGGCCATGCCCACGCCGCACGACGCACCGCCGCCTCCCCCGCCGTCGCTGACGTCCAACATCCGCGCCTTCCGCGTAATGGTCCGCAACGAGATGTTCCGCCGCGTGGAGCTCTTCGCCGATGAGGACGCCGCGGCACTGGGTGAACTCGACGGCGGCTCCGGCTGGGATGCCGACCGCTGGGAAGACGCCCTGGATGACTACTTCGACGAACACGACGACATCGGCACCGGACCGGACGCCCGCGGGCCCGGACTGCTGATCATCACGGAGGAAGCCGGGGTGTGGAAGGTGCGCCAGATCTTCGACGACCCGGCACGGAACCACGACTGGGGCATCTCCGCCGAAGTGAACCTGGCGGAATCGGACGAAACCGGCACCGCGGTCCTGAGGGTAACGGGCGTCAACCGCCTTTAGGTAAGCTCAGACAATGAGTGTAATCCGCCCCGCAACCGAGCACGACGTCCCGGCTATCCTCCGGATGATCCACGAACTGGCGCACTACGAAAAGGAGCCTGACGCGGTCCGGAACACCCCGGAAATGCTGCAGGCCGTCCTCTTTGGCGATAACCCGCGGGTGTTCGCGGCAATGGCCGAGAATGCGGCAGGCGACGTGCAGGGCTTCGCGCTGTGGTTCCTGAACTACTCCACCTGGGAGGGCGTTCACGGGATCTACCTGGAGGATCTCTACGTCAGTCCGGAGGCGCGCGGCGAGGGGCACGGGAAGGCCCTGCTGAAGCACCTGGCGGGTATCGCCGTCGGGAACGGCTACGCCCGGGTGGAATGGAGGGTACTCGACTGGAATGAGCCCTCCATCAATTTCTACCGCAGCCTGGGTGCCCGGCCGATGGACGGGTGGTCGACATTCCGGCTTACCGGCGAAGCCCTGGAACAGTTTGGCACCCCGGTTCCAGCCGCGGCCCATGGCTGAGGCAGGCCACCGGATCCGTGCCCGCCATGAGTTCCGCGGCATGCGCACCGTGGAGCACGTCTTTACCGTGCCTCTGGACCATGCCGCCACCGGCGGGGACGCAGAAACCATCACTGTCTTTGCCCGCGAGTACGTTGCGGCCGCCCACAGCGCCGAGGAAACGGAAAACCTGCCCTGGCTGTTGTTCCTGCAGGGCGGCCCGGGAGGGCGCGGCAACAGGTTCGGGACCTTGGGCGGCTGGAGCAAGGCTGCGGCCAAGGACTTCCGCATCCTCATGCTGGACCAGCGCGGAACCGGCCTGTCCACCCCGGCGGACCGGAATACCCTTCCGCTGCGTGGGACGGCCGCCCGGCAGGTCGCCTATCTAGAGCACTTCCGCGCGGACTCGATCGTTGCCGACGCAGAACTGATCCGCAAAGCGCTGGGCATTCCGTACTGGACCATCTATGGCCAGAGTTACGGCGGGTTCTGTGCCCTGACCTACCTCTCCTTCGCCCCGGAGGCCCTCCGCCAGGTGCTCATCACCGGCGGGCTCGCCCCGCTGACGGGTCCTGCGGACGATGTATACCGTGCCACCTACCAACGGGTTGCGGCCCGGAACGCGGAGTACTTCTCGTGGTACCCGGAGGACTGGGAGGCGCTGGAACGAATCGCCCGGCACCTGCGCAGCACGCCGGAAACCCTGCCCGACGGCAGCCCGCTCACAGTGGAGCGGCTGCAGATGCTGGGGGCGTTCCTGGGCGGGAACACCCGGGTGGACAGCCTCCACTACCTGCTCGAGGACGCCTTCACGGACACCTCCGATGGGCCCAGGCTCTCGGACGGGTTCCTGGAGCAGGTGCACGGCGTCGTCTCGCGGGGGTCCAACCCGCTGTACGCCCTGATGCACGAGTCGATTTACGGCCAGGGCCAGGCAACGGACTGGGCCGCCTGGCGGGTCCTGGACGAGTACCCCGAATTCCGGCCGGACGCCGAGCCTCTGCTGCTCACCGGCGAGATGGTCTACCCCTGGTACTTCGACCAGGACCCCGCGCTGCGGCCGCTCCGGGAGGCGGCCGGACTGCTGGCCGCCAAGAACGACTGGAAGCCGCTTTACGACGTCCGCCGGCTCGCCGCCAACCGGGTGCCGGTGGCCGCTGCCGTCTACTCGGACGACATCTACGTGGACCGGAAACTGTCCCTGGAGACTGCAGCCACGGTCCGAGGACTCCAGGTCTGGGAAACGGGCGATTTCCACCACGACGGGATCGCCGATGACGGTGAGGGAATCTTCGCGCGGCTGCTGGGAATGGCGGCGTCAGGCCGCCGCTGATTGCCGGTGCGCCGAAACCCTGGCCATCGCCGCGGCAGCCAGGACGCAGGCCGCTACAGCGCCGGCAAGCATGTTGAGGCCGAAATAGCCCGCCCCGCTCAGGACCAGGCCGGAGGCCGCTCCGCCCACGGCTCCCGCCGCACCCATCAGCATGTCCGAGACCCCTTGGACCACCACGCGTGCCTCCTGCCCCACGCTTTCGGCCAGCAGCGTGGACCCGGCCACGGTGGATGCTGACCAGCCCAGTCCCAGCAGCACCAGCCCTGCGGCCACCGCGGCGGTGGAGTCCTGCCCGAAGCCGGCTACTGCGACGCCCGCCATCAGCGTGGCGAAGCCGAGCATGACCGTTTCGGTCCTGCCTGCCCTGTCCGTCAGCCATCCCATGACTGGGGACAGGGCGAACATACCGGCGATGTGCAGTGAAATGGTGAAGCCGATGATCACCAGGGCTCCGCCGTCGGCTGCGTGGCCGGCGTGCGGCGTGCCTGGCCCTTCGACCAGGTGCTGCAGGTGCAGAGGCGTCATGGACATCACGCCCACCATGACGGCGTGGGCACCAACCACCGCAGTGACGGCCAGGAGCGCCATCCGGGAACCGCGGATGGCCCGCATGCCGGTGGTGAGCCTTCCTGCCGGCTTCGGCCGAAAATGCGTGCCGGTACCGGCGCAGGCCGCACGGCCAGCCCCGGCGGACTGGGTGGCCAGGTCTGGGTGAGCCGCGGCCTCCTGCCCGGCCGCATGCGGGCCGGGCTGGCCTCCCGGCCCCGCGGTACGGGCCGCAAGTTCCCGCGCCAGCAGCAGCGGGTCCGGGCGCAGGCCGACGAAGACGAGGATGATGGCCACCACCAGTCCGGCGCTCGAGATGACGAACGGCCCAGCCACCGGCGGCAGTCCCAGCGCCAGTCCGACGGCGGCGCCCGGCTGGATCAGGTTCGGGCCGGCCACAGCGCCGATGGTGACCGCCCAGACGACCGTCGCCAGCGCCCGGCCGCGGTGTCCGGCGTCGGCAAGGTCGACGGCGGCGAAACGGGCCTGCAGGTTCGCTGCGGTGCCTGCCCCGATGCCCGCCGCACCCAGCATGAGGAGCACGAATACTCCGGTCACGACAGAGAGCACCATCAGGAGCGCGCCGGCCAGCGCGGCGAGCATGCCGGCCACCTGGCCTGCCCGGCGGCCCCTGCGGTCCGCCAGTGCCGCCAGTGGCAAGGCCGTCACGGCGGCACCGAGGGTCATGACGGTGGCCACCGCTCCTGCCCAGGCGCTGGAGCCGGACAGTTCGACGGCGAGGATGGATCCGATGGAGACGGTGGCGCCCGTGCCGATGCCGCCAAAAACCTGCGCCGCAGCCAGAAGGGCAACGGTGCGCCGCTGCACCCTGACAACCTCATGCTCCGCCATGATGGCCATGGACCGAGCATAGTCCCGTGGGACTTCGTCCAGGAGGGGTTAAAAGAAAGACCGCAGTCCCGGCGCTGATGCTGCCGGGACTGCGGTCTTTTGAAGCGGGAAGGAGCGTCTATTCGGCGTCGCTGTGGCTCTTCCGGACGTCGTCTTCGAGGCGCGGGTCCATGTGGGCTTCCTTGGCCTTGGAGCTGAGCAGGCTGGCAACGACGGCGATAATGATGGTGCCGACGATGACCGCCAGGGACACGAAGGTGGGGATTTCGGGTGCCCATTCGATGTGCTTGCCGCCGTTGATGAAGGGCAGTTCGTTCACGTGCATGGCGTGCAGGACCAGCTTGACGCCGATGAACGCCAGGATGACGGACAGGGCGTGCTTCAGGTACACCAGGCGGTTCATGAGGCCGCCGAGCAGGAAGTACAGCTGGCGCAGGCCCATGAGGGCGAACAGGTTGGCGGTGAACACGATGAACGGGCTCTGGGTGAGGCCGAAGATGGCGGGGATCGAGTCCACGGCGAACAGCAGGTCCGTCAGGCCGATGGTGATGAACACGATCAGCATGGGGGTGAAGACCTTCTTGCCGTTCACGGTGGTGCGCAGCTTGCCTTCGTCGAACTTCTCCGACATGGGGATGACCTTGCGGATCCGGGCGATGAGGGGGTTTTCCTTGTCCTCTTCGTCTTCGCCTTCATCCTGGGCCTGCTTCCACGCGGTCCACAGCAGGAACGCACCGAAGATGTAGAACACCCAGCTGAACTGCTCGATCACGATGGCGCCGAGGAGGATGAAGATGCCGCGCAGGACCAGGGCGATGATGATGCCCACCATCAGCACTTCCTGCTGGTACTTCCTGGGCACCGAGAACCGGGCCATGATGATGATGAAGACGAAGAGGTTGTCGATGCTGAGGCTGTACTCAGTGACCCAGCCTGCAACGAACTGGCCGCCATACTCGTGTCCGGCGAAGATAAACATGGCGCCGGCAAACAGCAGGGCCAGGGTGACGTAGAACGCCACCCACAGTCCGGCTTCCTTCATGGACGGTTCGTGCGGGCGGCGAACGACCAGGAGCAGGTCGATCAGGAGGATCAGGCCGAGGACGACAAATGAGCCGACCTCGAACCACAAGGGCAATTCGAGCACAGGGGTAGCCTTTCGCGGGGTACAGAGATGCGGTGTAAGTCTCTCCGGCCAGCCTGTGCACTTGGTGCTGATGCGGCTGGCCCGCTACGCCCGGCTGGGCAACCATGCCCTGCGTGTTGACGATCGTAGCGCTTGGGATACTCCCCTACGTGACGTTAACTGTACCGCAGCGCAGCTGGATGCGACCCCGTGGTGACGTATGTGTCAGGCGTGGCCGGCGGCCTGCATCTGGCGCAGTTCCTTCTTCAGCTCGCCGACCTCGTCCCTGATCCGGGCGGCCACTTCGAACTGCAGTTCCGCTGCGGCCCCGTGCATCTGCTCGGTCAGCTGCGCGATCATCCCCAACAGGTCCTCGGCCGGCGCTGCGGCCAGGCCGTCCGCCCGTACCTGCGCAGCGCCCTTCTTCGCGCCGGGCTTGTTAGCCCCCGTGATGCCGCGCTTGCCCTTGCCGTAGTCGAAGCTGCCCAGCAGCGCATCGGTGTCGGCGTCTTCCTTGGCCAGCTGGTCCGTGATGTCGGCGATCTTCTTCCGCAACGGCTGCGGATCAATCCCGTGCTCGGTGTTGTAGGCCACCTGGATGGCGCGGCGCCGGTTGGTTTCATCGATGGCGTGGGCCATGGAGTCCGTGATCCGGTCCGCGTACATGTGCACCTGGCCCGAAACGTTACGGGCCGCGCGGCCGATGGTCTGGATCAGCGACGTGGAGGACCGGAGGAAGCCTTCCTTATCGGCATCGAGGATGCTGACCAGGGAGACCTCGGGCAGGTCAAGGCCCTCCCTCAGGAGGTTGATGCCGACGAGGACATCGAAGGTCCCCATCCGCAGCTCCCTCAACAGCTCCACACGGCGGAGAGTGTCGACGTCCGAGTGCAGGTATTCGACCTTGACCCCGTGGCCCAGCAGGTAGTCGGTGAGGTCCTCGGCCATCCGCTTGGTGAGGGTGGTCACCAAGACGCGTTCGTTCTTTTCGGTACGCGTCTTGATCTCGCCCAGAAGGTCATCGATCTGCCCCTTGGTGGGCTTGACCACCACCTCGGGATCGATCAGGCCGGTGGGCCGGATGATCTGCTGGACAAAGCCGTCAGCCTTGCCCAGCTCGTATTTGCCGGGCGTTGCCGACAGATAAACCGTCTGGCCGACGCGCTCAAGGAATTCGTCCCACTTCAGCGGCCGGTTATCCATGGCGGAGGGCAACCGGAAGCCGAAGTCCACGAGGTTCCGCTTCCGGGACATGTCACCTTCGTACATGGCGCCGATCTGCGGCACGGTGACGTGGGATTCGTCGATGACCAGCAGAAAGTCGTCCGGGAAGTAGTCCAGGAGGCAGTGCGGCGCCGTGCCCCGGGCGCGTCCGTCGATGTGGGAGGAGTAGTTCTCAATGCCGTTGCAGAAACCCATCTGCTGCATCATTTCCAGGTCATAGGTGGTGCGCATGCGCAGCCGCTGGGCTTCCACGAGCTTGTTCTGGCTCTCCAGCACCTGGAGCCGCTCGGCGAGTTCGTCCTCGATGCGCTTGATGGCGCGGGCCATCCGTTCCGGACCGGCCACATAGTGCGAGGCCGGGAAGACGTACATTTCCTCTTCATCCTGGATGATTTCGCCGGTCAGCGGGTGAAGGGTCTGGATGTTTTCGATTTCGTCGCCGAAGAACTCGATCCGGATGGCGAGTTCCTCGTACATGGGGATGATTTCCACGGTGTCGCCGCGGACACGGAACGTGCCGCGGTGGAAGTCCATGTCGTTCCGGGCGTACTGCATGGAGACGAACTTCCGGAGGAGGTCGTCCCGGTTCATTTCGGCGCCCTTGCGCAGCGTCACCATGCCGGCGATGTACTCTTCCGGGGTGCCCAGGCCGTAGATGCAGGAGACAGTGGCCACCACAATGACGTCGCGCCGCGTGAGCAGGGCGTTCGTGGCCGAGTGCCGAAGCCGCTCGACTTCCTCGTTGATGGACGAGTCCTTTTCGATGAAGGTGTCCGTCTGCGCCACGTACGCCTCAGGCTGGTAGTAGTCGTAGTAGGAGACGAAGTATTCCACCGCGTTGTTGGGCAGCAGTTCACGGAATTCGTTGGCCAGCTGCGCGGCGAGGGTCTTGTTCTGGACCATCACCAGGGTGGGCCGCTGCACCTGCTCAATGAGCCAGGCGGTAGTGGCACTCTTGCCGGTACCCGTGGCGCCCAGCAGCACCACGTCTTTCTCGCCGTTGTTGATCCGCTCCGTCAGGTCGGCGATGGCGGCAGGCTGGTCGCCGGCCGGCTTGAACTCGCTGATGACTTCGAAGGGCGCTACAACACGGTTGATATCCTGCGCAAGGCTCATGGATCTAATCTACAACCGGGCACCGACACTGGACGGTCCAGTCCGTTACGGGCGAACAGCCCGGCGCGGTATCGGCGCCTTCAGGGAGCGTATGACGGCGGTTCCCACCCGGTTGCGGCGGCCCACGCTGCCATGGCGGGCCACGCGACGTCAGTGAACCACGGCTCCTTGGCCTCCGCGTAGGACCTGGTGCTGGCGGCGCCGGCGAAGCACTGTGCAAGTTCAGCCTTCTGCGCCCCGTACAGCTGCCGCGCCTGCCCGTCCAGCCGCAGCCAGTCCCGGAACAGCAGGGCGTATCGCCAGCCGGGAGAGCCGGCCACCCGCACGTGGATGTTGACGGCCCTGCCGGGATCGGCGTTCGCGTGGAACCGCTTCTGCCACTGCCGCGGGTCGGGGTCGGTTGGTTTCGGCGTGTCGTGGCCGGCGCCGGGCACCAGGGGGAAGCCTGCAGCACCCAGCATCGGCACCAGCCGGTCCGCGGCGTCCAGTCCGGACACCGCAACCTGCAGGTCGATGACGTCCTTCGCGGCCAGGCCGGGGACGGAGGTGGAGCCGATGTGGTCTACCGCGAGGATTACCCCTGGTGCCGCAGCCATCAGCCTCGCGGCGATCCGCGCGGCCTGCTGCGGCCAGTCATCCCTGTACGCCTCAAGGACGGGCGCGCCGGTCCTTTTGGCCCGGACGCCGGCTGCCAGGTTCCGGGCGTACGGCATCAGGCGGGTGTCCCAAAGGCTGTCCACCTGCTCCAGCAGGTGCTGCAGGGTGCCGGAGTTGTCCAGGACGACGTCGGCCGCGGCCAGCCTGGTATCCCGCTGGGCCTGCGCTGCCATCCGGGCGCGCGCCGCTTCAGCGCTCATGCCCCGCAGTTGCTGCATCCGCTCCAGCCGCAGCCCGTCCGGGGCATCCACCACCAGGACGAGGTGGAAGTTGCTGCCCTGCCCGGTCTCCACCAGCAGGGGAATGTCCTGGACCACCACCGCATCTTCCGGCGCGGCTGCCGTGATGGCCGCTGCCCGGGTGCGTACCAGCGGATGCAAGATGCCGTTCAGTACGGCCAGGCGGTCCTTGTTGCCGAACACCGCTTCTCCGAGCCGCGGGCGGTCAAGCCGGGCTTCGGCGTCGAGCATGTCCCGGCCAAACTCGGCCACGATGCGTTCGAGGCCCTCGGTGCCGGGCTCCACCACCTCGCGGGCGAGTGCATCCGCGTCCACCAGGACCGCCCCGCGCTCCTTCAGCCGGGAGGCAACCACCGACTTCCCTGACGCGATCCCGCCGGTCAATCCGATCTTCAGCACCGTCCCAGCCTAGACGGACGGCCGGCGGCGCCGCGCCACGTTCCGGCTCGCGCCGCAGGACCGGGACGGGCACGTGGTTCGGTAGTCTGGGTCCATGACTGCAGGGGGTGCGGCCACGGAGCCGCTGGTCCACATCAAGGATTTCCGGATGGATTTCGGTGACGCCACCGTCATCAGGGACCTGTCCTTCGATGTGCGTGCCGGGGAAACGTTCGGTTTCCTGGGGAGCAACGGGTCAGGAAAGACCACCACCCTGCGGGCCCTGCTGGGGATCTACCAGCCCACCGCGGGGACGCTCCACATCGGCGGGAAACCCTTTGAACCCAGCGACGGCGCCCGGCTGGGCTACCTGCCGGAGGAACGCGGCCTGTATAAAAAGGAACCGGTTTTGGACGTCATGGTCTATTTCGGCCGGCTCAAGGGCCTGGGCAAGGCACAGGCCAAAGCCTGGTCGCTCGACTACCTGGAGCGCGTTCAGCTGGCGGACAAAGCTGCCGCCAACCTGGACAAGCTCTCCGGTGGCCAGCAGCAGAAGATCCAACTCGGCGTCACCATCATGAACGCCCCCGAACTGCTGATCCTGGATGAACCCACGAAGGGCTTCGACCCCGTGAACCGCCGCCTGCTGATGGACATCATCGAAGAACAGAAGCTGGCCGGCGCCACGGTCATCATGGTCACCCACCAGATGGAAGAAGTGGAACGGCTCTGCGACCGCGTCATCCTCCTCAAGGACGGCACCTCCCGCGCCTACGGCACAGTGGAGGAGGTGCAGGAGCAGTTCGGCGGAACCGTCTACCGGGTGGACTACGACGGTGTCCTGCCCCACTCCACCCTGTACGACATCGCGCTCGACTCGGGCGGGTACGCCGAGCTGGCGCCGCGTCCGGGCTCAGGGCAGGCTGCCGTCCTGCGCGAGCTTGTCACCGCCGGAGTCAGCGTCAGCAGCTTCACCACAGCCCGCGTTTCCCTGGATGAAATCTTCATCAGGGTCTACGGCGAACAGGACCAACCCGTGGAGGCCCGGCCATGAGCCCTGCACCAACACGTTCATCGTCCACTCCGCCTATCCCGGCCCGGCGCCCGGCGGTGCGCTGGCACAACCTGGGCACCGTGGTGGGGTTTGAGTTCTTCCGCACCACCAAAAAGCCGCGGTTCTGGATCGCCACACTGGCCATCCCCGTGGTGACGGCTATCGTCTTCGCCCTGATCTTCGTCAGCAACAGCTCCACGAGCGCCTCCGCGGATGCCCAGAAGAATGCAGCACTGTCATTCACCTACACGGACGCGTCGGGGATCATTCCGGAGGCCGCCGGCCGGGCGGCCGGAGGGACCAGGGCGGCCGACCCGGAGCAGGCACTCGCCGACGTCAAGGCCGGCACTGTGGACGCCTACTTCGCCTATCCGGCCAACCCCACCGCCGAACCGGTGCAGGTGTACGGCACGGACCGCGGCGTCTTTGCCAACGGGACCTACGAGGCGGTGGCCAAGCAACTGCTCATGGTGGCGGCGCAGGCAGACATCGGCTCGCCGCAACTCACGGCGGCAGCCAGCGGGAACGTTAAAGTGGACACCGAGACTTACCGGGACGGGCAGGCATCCGGTGGCTTCGGCGCCGCCGTTCCGCCGCTGATGTTCCTGGTGCTTTTCTACGTGATGATCATCCTGCTCTCGAACCAGATGCTGAACAGCACGCTGGAGGAAAAGGAGAACAGGGTTACTGAAATGATCCTGACCACGCTGAACCCCACCACCCTGATCATCGGGAAGATCATCTCGCTCCTCCTGGTGGGCCTCGTCCAGATTTCGGTGTTCCTGGCACCGGTCATCGGCGGCTTTGCCTTCTTCAGGGACAGGCTGTCCCTGCCGGACATCAACCTTTCCGACGTGGTGTTCGAACCGGGGCCGCTGCTGGTGGGCGCCCTGCTGCTGCTGGGCGGCTTCCTGCTGTTCACCGCAGTCCTGGGTGCCATTGGCGCGGTGATGCCCAACGCCAAGGAAGCCGGCGTGGTCTTCGGCCCGCTGATGGCACTGATCTTCGTGCCGTTCTACGCCATCAGCCTCATCCTGAGTGATCCCCAGTCCCCCATCGTGCAGGCGTTTACCTACTTCCCGCTCTCGGCGCCCGTGACCGCCATGCTCCGGAACGGCTTCGGAACCCTGAGCCCCGCCGAGTCGATCATTGTGATCGCCGAACTGTTCATTGTCGGCGTCCTGATGCTGCGCCTGTCCGTGCATCTGTTCCGCTACGGCTCCATCCAGTACACCGGCAAACTTTCGCTGGCCAAGACGCTGCGCCGCCGTCGGCGCGAGGCCGCCGGCAAGTAGGGCCGCCGCAATAGCGGCCTTTCGGCTGCAGTTAGACTGAGCCCGTGGTGGAAGCAGCGGAGGCCGGGAACAGCAGGGCCACGGCCTACACCACCTTGTCAGCCGGGGAGGACTTCCGGCACGAGCTGGAGATCAAGCGCTCACGGTTCATCACCGTGCTGCGCCGGTCCGGCAGCGAAGACGAAGCGCGATCACTGGTGGCAGACCTCCGCCGCGAGTTCCACGACGCCAGGCACCACTGTTCCGCGTTCGTCATCGGACCGGACCGCGACATCCAGCGCTCCAGCGACGACGGCGAACCCTCAGGAACCGCCGGCATCCCGATGCTGGAAGCCCTCACCAAGAAGGAAACCGTGCCCGGGGCCACGGATCTCAGCGACGTCAGCGCCGTCGTCGTCCGCTATTTCGGCGGCATCCTCCTGGGCGCCGGCGGCCTGGTGCGCGCCTACTCGGAATCTGTGTCCTCGGCGCTGGCCCTGGTGCCCCTGGTGCGGCGCAGCCGGCTGCGGATCTGCGCCATCCCCGTGCCGCACGGCGTTGCCGGACGGCTTGAGAACGATCTCCGTGCCGGCGGTTTTACCATGGCGGGCACCAGCTACGGGGGCAGCCATACAGTGCTCCGCATCGCCGTGCCGGACACCGGCGCTGAAGTCTCCGCTGCGGCCGAACGGGTGCTGGGCCTGACCGCCGGATCCGCCACGCTGGCCCCTGAAGGAACGGAGTGGATTGATGTTCCCAACGCCTGAACCGCCACGCTCCCCCGGCGTGACGCTGGTGGACGTCGATGAACTGGTGCTGGAACAGCTGCTGTCCCTCGCCCACCGGGACGCGTCCCCGGACGAGGTGGCTCCCCCGATGGGCGGGCCCGGCTGGAACCCGGAACGCACGGCATGGTTCCGCAACTACCACCGCGAGGCCGCGGCCGGACTGGACGGAGCGGCCGGGGAAAAGAGCTGGGCGGTCTTCAGCGCCGGCCACGCCGCAGGGTTCGTGCGCCTCAAACGGATCGCACCGGCGGAGGTCCCTACGGCAGAAACGGGCATCTGGCTGGGACGGAGCTACCGGTCCCGGGGCATCGGCACCGCCGCCCTGACGCTCGTCCTCGACCACGCCCGCAGTGCGGGACTCTCCCGGGTCACCGCCCGGACGCTGGCCGGAAACCGGGCCGCCCAGCAGCTGCTGGCCTCAGCCGGCTGCCGCCTCACGCCCGACGACGACGGAACGGTCCTCGCCGTCGTCGACCTCTAAATCCGCAACCGCCTTAAACCAACAGACCCCCTGCCGTGCGGCAGGGGGTCTGTTGTGTCAGCCCCGAAGGGCCGGTGGCAATTAGTTGCCGGTCAGCTTCTCACGCAGGGCAGCAAGTGCCTCGTCCGAAGCCAGGGTGCCGGCACCGGAATCGGTGGCAGCGGGCTCCGAGGAGTAGCTGGTGGTACCCGAGTCGCTGTCACCGGACGTTGCTGCTGCAGCGTCGTCGGCGGCGTGCTGGGTAACCTGCTTCTTGTGGGCTTCCCAACGGGTCTGGGCGTCAGCGTACTGCTGCTCCCAGGCGGCGCGCTGGTTCTCGTAGCCTTCAAGCCACTCGTTGGACTCCGGATCGAAGCCCTCGGGGTACTTGTAGTTGCCCTCTTCGTCGTACTCTGCGGCCATGCCGTACAGAGCGGGATCGAATTCGGTGCTGTCGGCGTCGACGCCCTCGTTGGCCTGCTTGAGGGACAGCGAGATGCGGCGGCGTTCCAGGTCGATGTCGATGACCTTGACGAACAGTTCGTCGCCAACGGAGACAACCTGCTCGGCCAGCTCCACGTGGCGGACAGCCAGTTCGGAGATGTGCACGAGGCCTTCGATGCCGTCTTCGACGCGAACGAACGCACCGAACGGAACCAGCTTGGTGACCTTACCCGGAACAACCTGGCCGAGGGCGTGGGTGCGGGCGAAGGTCTGCCACGGATCTTCCTGCGTAGCCTTGAGCGACAGGGAAACGCGCTCGCGGTCCAGGTCGACCTCGAGGACCTCGACGGTGACTTCCTGGCCAACTTCGACAACCTCGGACGGGTGGTCGATGTGCTTCCAGGACAGCTCGGAAACGTGAACGAGGCCGTCTACGCCGCCCAGGTCCACGAATGCACCGAAGTTGACGATGGAGGAAACGACGCCGGGACGGACCTGGCCCTTTTCCAGCTTGTTGAGGAACGTGGAGCGGACCTCGGACTGGGTCTGCTCGAGCCATGCACGGCGGGACAGCACAACGTTGTTGCGGTTCTTGTCCAGCTCGATGATCTTGGCTTCGATCTGCTGACCGATGTACGGAGCAAGGTCGCGCACACGGCGCATCTCGACGAGGGATGCGGGCAGGAAGCCGCGCAGGCCGATGTCGAGGATAAGACCACCCTTGACAACCTCGATGACGGTACCGGTAACGACACCGTCTTCTTCCTTGACCTTCTCGATGTCGCCCCAGGCACGCTCGTACTGAGCACGCTTCTTGGAGAGGATCAGACGGCCTTCTTTGTCTTCCTTGGTGAGCACCAGGGCTTCGACCTGATCGCCAACGGAGACGACGTCTCCGGGATCAACGTCGTGCTTGATGGACAGCTCGCGGGAGGGGATGACACCTTCGGTCTTGTAACCGATGTCGAGCAGGACTTCATCGCGGTCGACCTTGACGACGGTACCTTCGACGAGGTCTCCGTCGTTGAAGTACTTGATGGTCGCGTCGACTGCTGCGAGGAAGTCCTCAGCGGTACCGATGTCGTTAATGGCGACTACGGGGGTACCGGGCTTCTCGGTGGAGGTGATGGTCATGTAGTAGGGGCTCCGTTGTGGATAGTTAGTCGGTCAGGCCAACCGGCGCGCCCGCGTCATGGAACGCAGGCGCGATTTTCGGGAAATCCGATGGATTCCCCGGGTCATCCTGATTTTATGGATTGGTGTACTGAAGTGTTTTATCACCGCAGAAGCGTGCACGTGGTACACGCCCGTTTATTCTAGTCGCAGCGCGCAACAAGGGTCAAAAGCTGCAGCCCACCGTATCCCCTTTAGCGACCCGCCCGCGGCGGTCCCCTCGCCGGAAGTCCGGCCGCGGAAGCGGTCAGAAGTGGGTGAGGCAGTGTGTTGCCCGCTCAACGGCGAACATCTGCTTGGCCTTGAGTGCGGACCCTTGTGTGGCCTCCCGGATTTTCCCGGCCGCCTTCAGCGTCACCGGGCACACACCGCCCAGGTAGATCGAGGACAACGCGGAGACGTCCAGTTCGAGGTCGGCGGACGTTTCGTCGGGGACGCGTTCGACGGCGGCCTGGCCGCCGTCGACATCAAGGGCGAAGGTTCCGCCGGTGAGGCCGAGGGTGTCCCCGACGGCGAGCACCAGCCGGCCGTCTGCCGGGTAGTGCCTGGCGGCCAGCGCCGCAGGCACGTCGAGGAGCCGCAGCCACAGCATGTCGCGGCTGTCCGAGGCGTCGATGCAGCGCGGGTCCACCAGCGCCCAGGCCAGCGGATCATCCACCGGCGCCTCATTCCAGGAGACCCGCTCCACGAGGTCGATGGCCGCAAGGTACTCCCACAGCTCAAGGTAGGCGTGGTCCGTGGCGGCCACCAGGTCCACCACCTCCACGGTGTAGGGCTCGGTTTCCCAGCCGAGGAACTTGTAGGAGACGTAGCCGTCCACGCCGCCGTCGGCGGCATAGTGGAGTGCCACCTTGATGGCCGGGTCTTCCTTGCCGTCGCGGCCCAGGGAGCCGGAGGCCAGCTGCCGGTACCAGTCCTGCCGCCCGATGGACCCCGGGGTGTTGCGGTGGACGCGGTCGAAGACGGCGGGCGCCACGTCCAGCAGCACCCTGGGGTCGGCGACGTCTATGGTTCCGGTGGCCTGGTGTGCGAGCTTGAACCGCGCCGTGGTGTCCACCTTGATGGAGCGCTCGAGGCTGGCCACGCCGTAGCCGAACCGCCCGTATATGGATCCTTCGGAGGCGGTCAGTGCGGCGACAGCTATGCCGTCGTCCTTGGCACCCTGCAGGTCTTCGGTCATCATGCGGCGCAGCAGGCCGCGCCGGCGGTGCGACGTGCGGACGGTCACGGCTGTGACCAGCTGGGCTTCGAGCATGCGGCCGAAGCCGATGTTCAGCGTTTTCCGGAACGTTCCGAACGTGGCCACCGGAACATCTGCCGGCAGCGACGACGGTGCCACGGTGCCGGTCTGGTAGGCGCCGGTGAAGATGCGGCCGTCCACTTCGTAGGTGGCGAGTGAGCGTTCGCGGTGCTCGGGAGTCCGGGTGGATTCATGGAAGCCGAACCCTACGGCCTGCGCCCAGGTTTCGGCTTCGGCGTACCCGTCCTTGCCCTTGGATACCGCAGGGAAGCGCCGGATGTCATAGTTTCCGCTCAAATCAGCCACAAGGGAGAGCGTAACGAATGCATCCGGCGCCTGACCAGCGCAGACACGCCCGGGCACGGGCGGGCCTGCGCACGCAGCCTAGTGGCCGGCGTCGTACCAGGAGGGCCCGACGCCGATCTGGACTTCCAGCGGCACGCTGAGGTCCGCGGCGGCGGCCATCTGCTCGGTGACCAGAGTCTCCACCGCCGCACGTTCTCCGGGCGCCACCTCGAGGACGAGTTCATCGTGGACCTGCAGCAGCATCCGGGACTTCAGCCCCTGGGCCTGCAGCTCGGCATGCACCCCGAGCATGGCCCGCTTGATGATGTCCGCGGCAGAGCCCTGGATGGGGCTGTTGAGCGCAATCCGTTCGGCGTTCTCGCGGAGCTGGCGGTCCGTGCTGGTGAGGTCCGGCAGATAGCGGCGGCGCCCTTCGATGGTGGAGGTGTAACCGTCCACCCTGGCCTGGTCCACCACTCCCCGCAGGTAGTCACGGACGGCACCGAACCGGTCGAAGTAGTCCTTCATGAGGGTACGGGCCTCGTCCACGGAAATCTCAAGCTGCTTGGACAGACCGAAGGACGTCAGGCCGTACGCCAGGCCGTAGGACATGGCCTTGACCTTGGAGCGCATGGCGCTGGTGACCTGGTCCGTGGGCACGTGGAAGATGTTCGAGCCGACGAACCGGTGCAGGTCCTCGCCGTCCTTGTACGCCTGGATCAGCCCCGCGTCGCCGGAGAGGTGGGCCATGATGCGCATTTCGATCTGCGAGTAGTCCGCGGACAGCAGGCACTCGTATCCGTCGCTGACCACGAAGATGCCGCGGACGCGCCGGCCTTCCTCGCTGCGGATGGGGATGTTCTGCAGGTTGGGGTTGTTGGACGAGATCCGGCCCGTGGCTGCCACGTTCTGGGCATAGGTGGTGTGGATGCGGCCGTCTTCGGCCACTGACTTTTTCAGGGACTCGATCATCTGGCGCAGCTTGGCGGCTTCGCGGTGGGCCATGAGCTGGACCAGGAATTCGTGGCCGGTCTTTTCCAGGAGGTTCTTCAGCGATGCGGCATCGGTGGTGTAGCCGGACTTGATCTTCTTGGTCTTGGGCAGCTGCAGTTCCTCGAACAAGACCGTCTGCAGCTGCTTGGGCGAGCCAAGGTTGACCTCATGGCCGATCGCCGCAAAGGCCTGTTCCTGCGCCTGGTCGATCACCCTGGCGAGGTCGGCGAGCTGTTCGTCCATGCGGTTCAGGTCGATCCCGATGCCGGCCAGTTCCATGTCCGCGAGGACGCGGCTGACCGGCAGCTCCAGCGTGGACAGGAGCTCTTCGGCCCGGCGTTCCTTCAGCTCGGTTTCGAAGAACCGGCTCAGCGCGGAAACGACGGCGGCAGCCTGGACAAGTGCCTCTGCGGCGGCGGCGTCGTTGCCGTCGAAGGACAGCTCCAGCTGGCCTGCCTTGGCGGTTGCGGCCGGCATCCCGACATTGAGGTGGTGCTGGGCCAGCTCGGCGAGCTCGTAGGTGCGCCGGTCCGGCTGGATGAGGTAGCCCGAGATGGACGTATCGTCCACCACGCCTTCGAGCTCCAGTCCGCGGGCGGTAAGTGCCTTCAGCGCGGCCTTGAACCCATGCAGGACCTTGGGCGATTCGGGGTCGCGGAGCCAGGCCGCCAGCTCATTCTCGGTATCCGCATCAAGGGCGGTGAGATCCAGGTAGACGGCGCCGCCCGCACGGACGATGGCCACGCCGGCGGCGTCTTCGCCGATGCGTCCCGGGACGAGGTCGACGGCGAGGGCTGAGCGCTGCCCGTCCCCTCCGGCCAGGAACGCGGCCAGTTCGTCCGCGGTGGCCGGGACGGTGTAGGCGGGCGCCTCAATGCTTTCGCGTTCGGCGGCGGGGGCGTCGTCGTTGCCGTAGAGCGCGAAGAGCCGGCTGCGGATGGTCTTGAATTCGAGCTCATCGAAGAGGTCTTCCAGGGCCGCCTGGTCAGGGCGGGGCTCATACAGGTCATCCAGGGTGACCGGCAGTTCCAGGTCTGTGTGCAGCTGGTTGAGGCGCCGGTTCCGCTTGACGTTGTCCACGTTTTCGCGGAGGGAGTCCCCCACCTTCCCGCCTATGGAGTCAAGGTGTTCCAGGACCCCTTCGAGCCCGCCGTAGAGGTTGATCCACTTGGCCGCGGTCTTGGGACCGACGCCGGGTACGCCGGGAAGGTTGTCCGCGGTCTCGCCCACCAGTGCGGCGAGGTCCGAATAGCGGGACGGCGGGACGAAGTACTTCGCTTCGATGGCTGCGGCGTCCATCCGCGGGATGTCGCTCACGCCCTTCTTCGGGTAGAGGACAAAGACGTTGTCCGTGATGAGCTGGAACGCATCGCGGTCACCGGACACCAGCAGCACCTCGTGGCCGGCCTTCTCGCCCATCGCCGCGAGGGTGGCCAGGATGTCGTCGGCTTCGTAGCCGGGCATCTTGATGGTCTTGATCCCCCAGGCTTCCATCACCTGGCCGATGAGGTCGATCTGGCCGCTCATCTCCCGCGGCGTTTCGTTCCTGCCGCCCTTGTATTCGCTGTACTCGGCCTTGCGGTGGGTCGATTCGTCAGAGACGTCGAAGGCCACGGCAATGTGGGTGGGCTGCTGTTCCTTGATGAGGTTGATCAGCATGGACGTGAAGCCGTGAATGGCGTTGGTGTGTTGCCCGTTGGACGTGGAGAACTTGTCTGCAGGCAGGGCAAAGAAGGCGCGGAACGCCATGGAATGGCCGTCGAGGACCAGGAGCCGGGGCTGGCCGGTCATGGGTACGACGGGAGCGGCAGTGGCTGAAACCGACTCACCGGCTGAGGGGGCCGCATCCTGGGCGGCGGCGCCCTGCGGAAGTACTGGGGATGGAAGAGGGGCCGGTTTGGTTGTTTCACTCACAGGTGCCAGCCTAGTTGGCATGATGGACAATTTCACGCCCGGCCCCTTTGCGGCCGAGCTGACCGCGGCTGGCGTCCCGGAGCACCTGCACGGCTGGTTGGGACAGTTCGGCATCGGCGCGCTGGTGGTGAAAATGGGGATCCGGTTCCTCGAAATGAGCCCGGAACGGACCGTTGCCACCATGCCGGTGGAAGGGAACACGCAGGTGGCGGGGATCCTGCACGGTGGCGCCCACGTGGTCCTCGCCGAAACCCTTGGCTCGTTCTCGGCAGCCATGCACGCCGGTCCGCACCGGCACGCCGTGGGAATCGAGGTAAGCGCCACCCACCACCGGTCCATCGCAAAAGGCCTGGTGACCGGGACCTGCACCGCCATTCACCTGGGCGGCACACTGGCCACACACGAAATCGTTATGACCGACGAACACGGCCACAGGCTCTCCACGGCCCGGATCACCAACATGCTCCGCGACAACGCCCGGGCGTAAGCCCCAGAAGGACGCCAGGAACAACCGGGGCTTATGTTTGGTCGTCAGGCTGGCAGGTGGTCGGCGCTGGCTGCGATTCTCCGCAGTTCGTCAACGTGGGCGCGGAACGCATGTGCTCCGGCTGCGGTGAGGCGGACCCAGGTGCGGGTGCGCGTGTTGACCGCACCCTTGCGGAGCTGAACATAGGACGCCTGTTCCAGTACCTTAAGGTGCTTGCTGAGGACAGAGTCGCTGAGCGCAAGCGCCTCGCGGATGACTCCAAAGTCAATCTCCCCCGCTTCGGCCAGCAGTGCGCAGATACGCAATCGCGTGGGCGCATGGATCACTTCGTTGAAGCCGCCGGAGTCCACTAGCGGGCGCCCCTGACCGATGCAGCGAGCTTGCGTTCCATGGCCGGCCCACAGACCAGCGACAGGACGAATGCCATCACCGCCATGAGGTAGACAAGCCAGTCCACTCCCGTGGCCGCGTGCCAGGCGAGGGCAGCCGCGACAAGAACCGCAAAGGTCCCCAGGTACACGGCGGCGGCCACCCGGCTCCCCCTGTGTGTGTAAACGTCCATAATGACCCGCGACCGCCTGGACTGAAGTACCGGGAGCACGCAGAAAACGACGATGGATGCTGCCAGAGCGGGAGCAGCCCAGCTGCGTGACCCGTAAAGGGCGAGTCCGACGATGAACAGGCCCATGCCCAGGCCCTGGACAGCGTACAGCCACCGAGGGGAACCGATGAAGGGAGCCAGCGACCGCTGTGATGCAGCCACGGCAAGGAGTGCGTCGTGTGCTTGGTCGGGGCCCGGGCGGACGCTTTCGTGTGTCATGCCTCCACCGTAGACTTTCCATAGTGGAAAGACAAGACTTTCCGAAAAGGAAAGTCTTAGTGTGGGCCGGCGCCCGCCAGCAAGTACCGGGACTCCACAATGCCCCTGCCCAGGGTTCGGGAGGCAGTCAGCTCAAGTGGCGGTGTCGGGCCCTGTATGGGCAGCAGGCGCTTGCCGTCGCCCAGGATGACAGGGATGACGGAGAGGATGATCTCGTCCAGGAGACCCGCAGCGGCGAACTGGGCGGCGAGGTTGCCGCCACCCACCACCCAGATGTTCCGGCCCGCGGCATCCGCGCGGAAGTCGTCGGCGAACTCGGTGACGCTGCCCCGGACGAAAGTGATGTCGGAGCCCGGAGGGGCAGCATGCTCGTGGTGGGTGAAGACGTAGCAGGGGGTGGACGGGTACGGCCATTTGCCCGGTTCGTGTTCCATCAGCCAGGCGTAGGTCTCACCGCCCATGACGATGCAGCCCACGTCAGCCATGAAAGATTCGTAGCTTTCGCTGCCGCCCTCGAAACCGTCGAACTGCAGGAGCCAGCCGAGGTCGTCCCCGGAGGTGGCGATGAAGCCGTCCAGGGAGGCCGCGACGAAATACTGGATGCGTGGCATGGCCCAAGCCTAGCCAACGGTGCAGGGCCTGCCCAGTACGCCTGCCGTAGCCCTTGTGCCGGGCAGGACCGCGATGGCCGCCTGGAGGGCGGTGGCTACTTGGAGAAGTACGGGATGATCAGGTAAAGCCCGAAGAGGACCGCAGCACCACAGAGGCCAAAGCAGAGGTAAGCCAGCGACCGCTTCAAGCCTGGAGAGGGCTGCTGGGCATCGGCGGCAATCGCCGTCAGCCGGACACCCAGCGCGTACAGCGTCACCACCGTGGAAGCGGCAATGAGTGTGGCGCCGGCAACTGTCAGGAGTTCCAACCACTTCATCGCTGCGTTTCCTTCGGGTTGGTTGCGTCGGCGTCAGCCGGCGCCTGTGACTGCGGCTCCGTTTCCGCCTGCGGCCTGGCGTTTGCCTTGGCGCTGGCTTCGGCTTTCGCTTTGGCCTTGGCTTCGGCGCGTGCCCGGGCCATGGCCTTCTTCTTGGCGAAGCGGACGGCCTGCCCGGCTTCCTCGACCTCCACGGCGTTGTGGTGGCCCACGGCAGACTTGCGTGAGTAGAAGAACATGAACAGCACAGCGCCTGTACCGGCGATCGCTGCGATGAGGACTCCCACCACGCCGGTGTTGACGAGCAGGGCAGTCAGCGCGCCGACAATGCCGGCGGCCGGAAGGGTGAACAGCCAGCCGATGGCGATCTTTCCCACCATGTTCCAGCGGACGGTGGTGCCCTTGCGGCCCATTCCGGAGCCGATGACGGAGCCGGAGGCCACCTGCGTGGTGGACAGCGCGAAGCCCAGGTGCGATGAAGCCAGGATGGCTGATGCGGTGCTGGTCTCGGCAGCGAAGCCCTGGGCCGGCTTGACCTCGGTGAGGCCGGATCCCATGGTGCGGATGATGCGCCAGCCACCGGAGTAGGTGCCGATGGCAATGGCCAGGGCACAGGCAGCGATGACCCAGAACTGGGGTCCGGTGCCGGGTGCCTGGGTGCCGGCGGCGATGAGGACCAGGGTGATGATGCCCATGGTCTTCTGGGCGTCGTTGGTGCCGTGCGCCAGCGCCACGAGGCTGGAGGTGAAGATCTGGCCCGTGCGGAAGCCGCCGCGCTTCTGCGTCAGCTTGCTGCCGGTCTCGGGATCGTGCCGGGAGGTCAGGGCGTAGGCGAGGCGGGTGCATACATAGGCCACCAGCCCGGCGATAAGGGGGGCGAAGATGGCCGGCAGGATGACCTTCTGCAGCAAGCTCTCCAGGTTGATGGAGTTGAAGCCGATGCCCACGATGGCCGCACCGATCAGGCCGCCGAAAAGTGCATGCGAGGAACTGGACGGCAGTCCCTTGAGCCAAGTGATCATGTTCCAGAGGATGGCGCCCATCAGGCCCGCGAAGATGATTTCCGGAGTGATCGGACTCGTGCCGGATCCTTCGCGGATGATGCCGCCGGAAACTGTCTTCGCCACCTCAGTGGACAGGAACGCGCCCACCAGGTTGAGGAGGGCGGCCAGAGTCACCGCGGTCTTCGGCTTGATGGCACCCGTGGCGATGGGTGTTGCCATGGCGTTCGCGGTGTCGTGGAAGCCGTTCGTGAAGTCGAAAAATAGAGCCAGTGCAATGACCAGCGCCACCATGAAGGTGATGTCCACCTGTTGCCCAATCTGCAGAGTTGGTGTTCAGCAGTTTCCGTACCCCGGCTGCCGTGCACAGCATAATTCACCGGATGTTCGTGGGGAATGTCCTGTGCTGCTAACCAAACCGGTGCGAAACCCTATCGATCGTACGCGCCCGTGGCAGCAGGTCAAAACAGCGATCCGGCCAGGAAAGACCGGACGGACTCCAGTTCGGATGGCGAGATTCCGCGCCGGGGATCCGGGGATACGGCAAGCATCCGGCGGCCCAGCAGCCGCACCCATGACTTCGCCTCCGCCTCGTAGCCGAGCTGGTCATCGATCCACACGGCAGCATCCGGACTGGTGGCTTCCAGGTGGTCCATGATGGCCTGGAGTTTCCACCACCCCTCCCCCGTTCCCGCGCCGGCCGCGGTGAGATACGGCCAGTCCCTGCCGTCCAGGCCGATGGCCCGGCACAGGTACCGGGGTGCGAGCTCCTCCCAGCTGGTGAGCCACACGCAGCGCACGCCATCGGTGCGGGCGATGCTGTTGAGCCCGGTGACCAGCTCCGCGGCGTAGGCCACGGGCAGCAGCCCGGCGTCGGCCCGACGCCACGCAGTACCCCAGCCGGTGGTTCCGGCCGGCCCAAAGGGGCAGATGACGCCGTCGACGTCGATATACAGCGTGCGTGACACGGTGTCCGTCCGCGCGGGTCAGCCCGGCTGGTCCGATGGCGTGCGTCCGGTGTCCAGGCCTGGCGCAGCGAGCCTCTCGAGGGCGGCGATGGTCACGTCCGGCAGGACGATCAGGCCGTCCAGTTCCCGCCGCGCCCGCTTGTAGGCAGCCTGGCGCTCCGCCGGGGTGGCAGCCGCGTTCTCAGCAATCATGAGCAGCTTCCTGGCCGTGGCGAGCCGCTCACGCTCGGGCCCGGAAAACTTGCTGTCGCGGATCCGGCGGGCTTCCCGCTCCGCCACGTCCAGGGCAACGGCAAAGGCGTTCACTGCCGTCCGGTAGGCGTCCAGCCGGGCGGGCGACAGCTCCGAGGCGGAGTGGGGACGCTGGCCGTCGGCGTCGCGCTTGGCCCGCAGGAATGCGACGGTCAGGGGTTCACGCACATCCGTCATGAGTGGAAAGTCAATGAGCTTGCCCACGTCGAGTTCGAACTCGAGCCAGCGCCGGTTGGTGGCGTCATGCGTGGCGGTCAGCGCCTCCACGTCGGCTGCCGAGGCCTTCCCGGCTTCCCGGGCCTGGTTCTTCAATGTGAGAAGTTCCACCTTGCGCCGGTGCCGCCGCTCGCTGGCCTTGCGCCACGAATTGGCATAGTGGCCGGCGAAAGCGGTCAGCGGAAATACCAGCCACCATTTATCGGAGAGGAAATCAAAGAGGTGCTCCACTGCACCATCCTCGCAGGCGGCAGGGGCTGCCTCAAGGCTGCGGCATGGCCGTTGGTTCATGATGTAGGTGAACCAGCCTCATCACAGGACAGGAGCACAGGCATGAGTACCAGGACCGCCCTCGTCACGGGGGCATCCTCCGGCATCGGAGAGGCCACCGCAAGGAAACTCCACGCCCTGGGTTTCACCGTGTACGGCGCCGCACGGCGGACCGGCCGGCTCCAGGACCTTGCGCGGGACGGTGTCCGCCCGCTGGCCATGGACGTGACGGACGACGCCTCCATGCTGTCCGGCATCGGCGAGATCATGGCGGCGACCGGACGGATCGACGTCCTGGTCAATAACGCCGGCTACGGTTCGTACGGCGCGTTGGAGGACGTGGACATCGATGAAGGACGGCGGCAATTCGAGGTCAACGTCTTCGGCGCCATACGGCTGGCCCAGCTGGCACTTCCGCAGATGCGCGCCCAGGGCTCCGGCACCGTCGTGAACATCACCTCGATGGGCGGAAAGATCTACACCCCGCTGGGCGGCTGGTACCACGGCACCAAGTTCGCCCTTGAAGCCCTCAGTGACTGCCTGCGGCTGGAGGTCAAACCGTTCGGCATCGACGTGGTGGTCATCGAACCCGGCGGGATCGAAACCGAGTGGGGCGCCATCGCAGCAGACTTCGTTGAGGAGACCTCCGGCAGGGGACCCTACGCAGCCCAGGCGTCGGCCGTGGCGAGGACGCTGCGCTCAGGTTCAAACCCGAAACGCAACTCCCCGCCGACGGTCATTGCCGACGCCGTGGGTAAGGCGGTGACCGCCCGCAACCCGAAGACCCGGTACGTGGCCGGGTTCGGTGCCCGGCCCCTCATCGCGGCCCGCAGGCTCCTCACCGACCGGCTGTTCGACACGCTCATCAGCAGGGCCGTTGGCCTGCCGCGGGCATAGGAACCGGGCGTGCGGTCGGGTGTAGCACCGGCCGGGCATTGGGAAGGGCACCCCTGCGGTGAATCGCGGGGGTGCCCTTCGCTGACGTGGCAGCCGGATCAGGGGGCGTCAGCGGCACGCTCCCCCGCGTTGGCGTTGACCAGCCACGCGACGCCGAACCGGTCCGTGCACATGCCGAAGACGTCACCCCACGGGGACTTCTCCATCGGAACGGTGACGGCGCCGCCGTCGCCGCTGAGCTTGTCGTAGTAGCCGCGCAGCTCCGTTTCGTCCTCGCCGCTGAGGGAAATGGAGATTGCGGAGCCCTCGCTGAATTCCATGTGGTTGGGGGTGTCCGAGCCCATGAGCACCAGGCCGTTGGGCGTGGTCAGCATGCCGTGCATGACCTTCTCGGCTTCCGCCGGGTCCTCGGCCATCTGGTATTCGCCGAACGTGCTGACCCGCAGGTCGCCGCCGAAGACTGACTGGTAGAAGTTCAGGGCCTCACGGGCGTTGTCCCGGAAGCTTATGTACGGGTTGAGGATGGTCGGCATACTGGATCTCCTTCGCGTGGTGTCTTGCTCATGAACCAGACAACATCCTGCCCCATGGGCGCCCCCGGGGGTAGGGGGTTCGGGAGGCCGCCTCGCCCGGCTGGTCAGGGCACGAACCGGTACCCAATGCCGGGTTCCGTGAGCAGGTGCCGCGGCTTGCCGGCGTCCGCTTCCAGCTTCCGCCGCAGCTGCGCCATGTACACGCGCAGGTAATTGGCCTCCTTGACGTAGCCGGGACCCCACACCCGTGCCAGCAGCTGCTGCTGGGTGATGAGCCGGTTGGGGTTCAGGACCAGGATTTCGAGGATCTTCCACTCGGTGGGCGTCAACCGGACCGCAGTGCCGCCGCGGTCCACCCGGCGGGCCGCCAGATCCACGCTGAACGCAGAGGAGGCCACCACGGGTGCCGCCTCCGGGGCAGGGACACGGCGCTGCAGGGCGCGCAGCCGTGCCAGCAGTTCGTCCAGCCCGAAGGGCTTGGTGATGTAGTCGTCGGCGCCGGCGTCCAGGGCACCCACCTTGTCCGCCGAGCCATGCCGCGCCGACAGCACCAGCACCGGCATGGTGCTCCACCGCCGCAGGTCGCGCAGCACTTCGACGCCGTCCATGTCCGGCAGTCCCAGGTCCAGGATCAGCAGGTCCGGTGCGTGCCGCGACGCGGAAAGGAGCGCCGATGCGCCGTCGGCGGCCGCGTCCACCGCGTACCCGTGGGCGGCAAGGGTGATCCGCAGCGCCTTCAGGAGATGGGGATCATCGTCCACCACCAGCACCCTGGCGTGGGCATCCGGTGCACCGGCGGCCGTCGTATCCTGGTTCGCCTGCGTCATGCCCCCGTCACTCCCGCCGGCCCGGCACCGGGTCCCGTGAGGGCACGGCCGGCAACTGGAGATCCTGCGACGGGTGGCCCGGCGGACAGCGGCAGGCGGATGACCATCGTCAGGCCGCCGCCCGGTGTTTCTTCAGCGTCGAGGCTTCCGCGCATCGCCTGCACGAAACCCTGTGCCACGGCCAGCCCCAGCCCGATGCCGGTTCCCTGGTCCGCGTCCCCCAGCCGCTGGAACGGCTGGAACATTTCCACCACCTTGCGGGCCGGGACACCCGGGCCGTGGTCGATGATGCGCAGCTCGCCGGCGGGGTGGCCGCCGGGGCCGGCCTGCTGCATCGGGGTAACGGATATGGTGATGCCCGCACCGGGGGCGTACTTCAGCGCATTCTCCACGATATTGGCGATGGCGCGCTCCAGCAGCCCGGGGTCCGCTTCCACAGCCGGCATGTTGGCGGGAAGGGCCACCGCTACTGCGCCGGCGGGGCACGTCCGGAGGGCATGGTCCACAGCGACCCGCCACCGAACGGGTTCCAGCAGCGGTTCCACGGACTGGGCAGTGATCCTGGACATGTCCAGGAGGTTGCCCACCAGCCCGTCCAGCCGGTCAGTGCACTCATCGATGGTTTCCAGCAGTTCCCGCCGTTCCTCCGGACCGTAGCCCACGCCGTCCTGAAGCAGGCCCCCGGCCGCCAGCTTGATGCCCGCCAGCGGCGTGCGGAGGTCATGCGACACGGCCCGGAGGATGGCGGTCCGCATGGCGTTTCCCTCGGCAAGGCGGGAAATCTCCAGCCTGCTCGCCTCCAGCTGCCGCCGTTCCAGCCGTGCCCGGACATGAACCCCGAAGGCGTCCAGCAGCCGGCGCTCCGCGCGGGGAATCTCCCGCCCGAACAGGAGCAGCCATGTGCGGCTGCCCAGTTCTTCGGCAGTCCGCGCCGCCGAACCGTCCGGGCCCTCGTCCCAGTCCGGGATGTCCCCCGCTCCCGCCACAAGTTCCCAGCCCGGCTGCGGAGGGTCCGCGGCGGCGGTGACGACGGCGGCTCCGGAGACCCCGAAGACACTGAGTGACTCCGAGAGCAGCGCCTGCAGCGAGTCCTCGGAGCGGGAGGCCCCCAGGGCCAGGTCAGCCAGGGTTGCCGCTTCGGCCCGGGCGAGGGCCGCTTCCTTGGAGCGGCGGGCCGATCCGTCCACTACGCCGGCCACGGCAACGGACACCCCCACGAAGACGCCCAGTGCCAGGACGTCCTGGGGGTCGTGGATGGCGAGGTCCCCCACGGGCGGCGTGGAAAAGTAGTTGACCAGCAGGCTGCTCCAGAGTGCACCGGCCACAGCCGGCCACAGCCCGCCCACCAGGGCCACAGCCACCGCTCCGGCCAGCTGGACCAGCACCGCCGTGGCCACGCTGTGGTCCTGGACGGCGAGGAGCAGCTGAAGGCCTGCCGGCAGGAAGGCCGCGAGTGCGAATCCCGCCAGGGTCCGGCCCCGGCCGAGCTCGGTCCGCGCACGCCGCATAGGGTGTGCGGCCGGGTCGCGGGGCACCACCTGGACATCGATGTCGCCGGCGTCGCGCACCACCCGGGCTTCAACGCTGCCGCGGAACAGTCCCGCAATCCGCCGCCGCCGTGACTGTCCCACCAGGATGTGGGTTGCCTGCACCGACCGCGCGTAGTCCAGCAGGGCCTGCGCGACGTCGGTTCCGGCGAGCGCGTGGTACTCGCCGCCCAGGCCGGCAACTGCCCGCTTCTGGTCTTCGAGGGCGCGTGGCGAGTCGCCTCGGGTCCCTGAGGGGGTCCTCACGTGCACCGCCAGCAACTCCCCGCCGCCGCGCCCTGCAAGGCGCGCGGCGCGCCTGACCAGGAGTTCGTCGTCGTCTCCGCCCTTAAGGCCGGCGACGATCCGTTCGGTTGCCATGAGGCACATTCTTCCACCGTTGCGGCAGGTGGACGCGCTGCGGGGCCGCTGAGTGTGGGTCCGCTCACAACGGCGTTAAGGATGCATCAAGATCGCCCGTTTGCCGGTTCCGCGGCCCGTGCCCGGTGCTACGTTCGGCTGTGCCCGGCGGCGTGCCGGGACTTTGAATCGAAAGGCATGGCGATGACCACCATGAGCCGGCCCCCGGCTGATCCCTCAGCCCCACCGCTCCCGCGGGGCGTGGCGATGAAGAACTGGCTGCTGTTCGGGCTGCAGGACACAAAGGGCACGCACCAGGGTCCTGGCGGCGTGGCAGCCAGCGGGCACCGAAAGCACCGCTGGTGGCAGGTGATGTGCCTGACGGGCGTGGACTACTTCTCCACCCTGGGCTACCAGCCTGCCATCGCTGCCCTGGCCGCCGGCGCCATCTCCCCGCTCGCCACCCTGGTGCTGGTGGCGGTCACCCTGTTCGGGGCGCTTCCGGTGTACCGCCGGGTGGCGGGCGAGAGCCCGCGCGGCGAGGGGTCCATCGCCATGCTGGAACGCCTCCTTCCCCGCTGGGGCGGCAAACTGCTGGTCCTGGTTCTCCTCGGCTTCGCGGCAACCGACTTCATGATCACCATGACGCTGTCCGCCGCCGATGCCACCGCCCACCTGATCGAGAACCCGTTCGCGCCGGGCTGGCTGCACGGCCAGAATGTCGCCATCACCCTGGTGCTGTTGGGCCTGCTCGCGGCGGTGTTCCTGCGCGGCTTCAAGGAGGCCATCGGCATCGCCGTGGTCCTCGTGGCCGTGTACCTGGCAATGAACGTGGTGGTGGTGGCCCGGGCACTCGCCGAGGCGGCCACCCACCCGGTGGCGGTCAGCGGATGGTGGGATGCCCTCACCACCAGCCACGGGAACCCCCTCATGGCGGTGGCCGTGGCGCTGCTGGTCTTCCCCCGCCTGGCACTGGGCCTGTCCGGTTTTGAGACGGGCGTGGCCGTCATGCCGCAGATCCGGGGAGCCGCCGGTGACACCGAGGCCAACCCTGCGGGACGGATCCGCGGTACCCGCCGCATGCTGACCACTGCCGCCCTGATCATGAGCACGTTCCTCATCACCAGCAGCTTCGCCACGGTGGTCCTGATTCCGGAGCAGCAGTTCCAGCCCGGCGGCGAGGCGAATGGACGCGCCCTGGCGTTCCTGGCGCACACCAACCTGGGCCCGGAGTTCGGCACGGTGTACGACATCAGCACCATCGCCATCCTCTGGTTTGCCGGCGCCTCCGCGATGGCCGGGCTCCTGAACCTCGTCCCCCGGTACCTGCCCCGCTACGGCATGGCGCCGGAGTGGGCCAAAGCGGTCCGGCCCCTGGTGCTGGTCTTCACGCTGACGGGTGTTCTCATCACGGTGCTGTTCGAGGCCGACGTCGATGCCCAGGGCGGTGCCTACGCCACCGGCGTCCTGGTGCTGATGACCTCCGCCGCCGTTGCCGTGACGTTGTCCGCGCGCCGGCTCCGGCAACGGCGCAGGAGTTTCGGCTTCTCCGTCATTGCGCTGCTGTTCCTCTACACCACGGTGGCCAACATCTTCGAGCGGCCCGAGGGCATCCGGATTGCAGGTTTCTTCATCCTGGCGATCGTGGCCATCTCCCTGCTGTCCAGGGTGCTGCGGTCCTTCGAGCTGCACGCTACACATGTCCGCCTGGACACTGAGGCGCTCCAGTTCGTTACCTCTGCGGTGGCCGGCCCCATCGGCATCATCGCCCACGAGCCGCTGCGCCAGTCCGCCGAGGCGTACCGCCGGAAGCTGGCCTCCGCCACTGAGGCGAGCCACTTCCCGGACAACGCAACCCCCCTGTTCCTGGAAGTGATGGTGGACGACTCCTCGGACTTCGAAACGGCCCTGGAAGTACGGGGTGTGCTCCGCCACGGCTACCCCGTGCTGGAAGTCCACGGCCCGGTGGTTCCCAACACCATCGCCTCGGTGCTCCTGCACATCCGGGATGTGACAGGGCTGATGCCGCACATTTACTTCCGCTGGACCGAAGGCAACCCGGTGTCGAACCTCCTGCGGTTCCTGGTGCTCGGCGAGGGCGAGATTGCCCCGGTGACCCGCGAAATCCTGCGCGAGGCCGAACCGGACGTCACCCAGCGCCCGTGGGTCCACGTCGGCTGACCCGGACGAAAAGTGGTGCCTAACGCTCCGGAGGAAAGTAGGCTCGGGTGATGGCCAGATTCTTCGATGTTCATCCGCACGATCCCCAGCCCCGCGCCATTGCGCAGGCAGTCAGCATCGTCCGCGACGGCGGGCTCATCGCCTACCCCACAGACTCCTGCTATGCGCTGGGTGCACAAATGGGCAACAAAGACGCACTGGACCGGATCCGGACCATTCGCCATCTGGATGACAAGCACCACTTCACCCTGGTGTGCCGTGACTTCGCCCAGCTGGGCCAGTTCGTGAACATTGGCAACGATGTGTTCCGGAGCATCAAGTCCGTGACCCCCGGAAGCTATACGTTCATCCTGCCGGCCACCAAGGAGGTCCCCAAGCGGCTGCTGCACCCGAAGAAGAAAACGGTGGGCGTGCGGATCCCGGACAACCGGGTGGTCCAGGCCCTGCTGGCCGAACTGGGTGAACCGCTGCTGTCCAGTACCCTGCTGCTGCCGGACGAGGACGAGCCGCTGACCGTGGGCTGGGAAATCAAGGAACGCCTGGACCACCAGGTGGACGGGGTGATCGATGCCGGCGACTGCGGGGCCGAACCCACCACGGTGGTGGATTTTTCCAGCGGGGTGGCCGAGGTGGTCCGGCGGGGCATGGGAGACCCGTCACGCTTCGAGTAACTGCCGGGCCCTGACCGCCTTCGCGGGGCACTGTGCCGCTGGCCGCCGTCGTGGATTACGACGGCGGCCGGCGGGTCCGTGCCAGCGCGCCCCGCTGCAGGATTGCGGCTCAGTCCTGCTTCTTGGCGCGGCTCGGCTGGACCCTCGGCGGTTCGCCGGGCATCTTGGGGTAGTCCGGCGGGAACGGCATCTCGCCGAGCCCGTCCTTGGCGTCCCTGTCCCACCACTCCAGCAGGGTGCCGATGGTGCCGGGCTTGTCACCGAACCCGGCCCAGGGGTCGCCCACCGTTTTCAGCCGGTCCGGGACGGTGAGGACGGTGAACTTCCGGGGATCCGTGTTCTCCAGCTCATCCCACGTGATGGGACAGGAGACCGGGGCGTGCGGCAGGGCGCGGGGACTGTAGGCGCCGGCGATGGTCCGGTCCCGGTTGGCCTGGTTGAAGTCCAGGAAGATCCGTTCTCCGCGCTCCTCCTTCCACCACGCCGTGGTCACTTTGTCCGGCATCCGCCGTTCCACCTCGCGGGCGGCGGCGATGACGGCGTGCCGGACGTCCAGGAATTCGCGGACCGGCTCGATCGGGGCGTAGACATGCAGGCCGCGGTTGCCTGAGGTTTTGATGAACGATTCGAGTCCGGCTTCGGCCAGGACATCCCGCAGCACCTGGGCGGCCGGGATGGCGTCGTCGAAGTCCGTACCGGGCTGGGGGTCGAGGTCGATGCGGAGCTGGTCCGGATTGTCCGTGTTCTCCGCCCGGGACGGCCAGGGGTGGAACACCACAGTGTTCATCTGCACTGCCCAGACGGCGGCTGCCGGCTCGTCCAGCACCAGCTGCGGATGGGAGCGCGCACTCGGATAGACCACCTTGACGGACCGGACGAAATCCGGGGTGCCCCGGGGCGGGTTCTTCGAGAAGAACATCTCGCCGTCGATATTGTCTGAGTACCGCTGCAGGGACACCGGACGGTCCCCGTTCGCTGCGATGAACGCCTCCCCCACTTCGCAGATGTACCGGGCGAGATCCAGTTTGGTCAGGCCCAGGTCCGGGAACAGGACCCGGCTGGGGCTGGAAATGCGCATCTCGCGCTCGCCGTGGGGGCCCGGGACGGTGATGGTGGTCTGTTCGCTCGCCATGGGGACAACGTACACCCCGCGGTCCGTACGGCAGCACATTTGCCCTGCCAGGTCCGGCATGATGGATCCATGCCCGCAACCGATCAGCACCTGTCCATCCCGGTGGGCGATACCGCCGTCTCCGCCGACTATGCCCGCCCGGACAGCCCGGCGGGCCCCGTACCTACTGTGGTGGTGGCGCACGGTGCCGGCGCCGGGATGGAGCACCCGTTCCTGCGCGGGTTCACCGATGCCCTGAACGTATTGGGCCTGGCCACGCTCCGGTTCAACTTCCCTTACCGCGAAGCGGGCCGTAAATTTCCGGACCGCCCGCCGCTGGCCATCGCCACCTGGCGGGCCGTCATGGATACCGCCGCGGAGCAGGCAACGGTCAACGGTGACACAGGCCCCGTGTGGGCCTGCGGTAAATCATTTGGCGGCCGGATGGCGTCAATGGCCG
Organism: Pseudarthrobacter equi; assembly: GCF_900105535.1. NCBI lineage: Bacteria > Bacillati > Actinomycetota > Actinomycetes > Micrococcales > Micrococcaceae > Pseudarthrobacter > Pseudarthrobacter equi. Next base: position 2,397,917 of record NZ_LT629779.1, on the reverse strand, counting down.
TGGCGGAGGGGATGCCGGCGGCCGGCCTCATCTACCTGGGCTACCCGCTCCATCCGCCGGGCAAGCCGGAGAAGCTGCGCGACGAACACCTGTACGGGCTGGCCACGCCTATGCTGTTCCTGCAGGGCAGCCGGGACACCTTTGCCACTGCCGCCCTCCTTGAGGACGTGGTGGCCCGGATCGGCCCGACGGCGGTCCTGCAGTGGGTGGACGGCGGCGACCATTCCTTTGCGGTGGCGGGGGCTAAACGGCCCGCAGACCAGGTTGGTGCCTCGTTGGCGGCGCCGGTGGCGGATTTCATCAGGGCCAGCGGCGGATAACGCCATAGCTTGGCGCAGGCTAGGCGGCGTCTTCGTGCCACCAGCCCTCCCACGCTGCTGAGGTCAGCCGGCCCGCCGGGAACGTGCCGGACTCGGTGTTGCGGGATCCACCGGCGTCGTTGCGGCGGCCATCCAGCAGGAGGTTGAGGCTGGTCAAGAGAAACATGATGAGTCCTTCCGTAGGTGGTGCGGACCACGCTGTCCGCGTAGAAAGAGCCTAGGCAAGGGATGTTTCAGCACGTCGACGGGACGTTTCGGCTTTGTATCGTTGTTCTCACGCAGCTGTCAGCGCAGCTGTCAGCGCAGCTGTGCACCGCGGCTTACTGCCGGTGCACGCCTCAGTTCCGCCGGTTGGTCCGTGCGGTGGCCGGAGCTGCCCAGGGGTCCTCGGGCCAAGGATGCCGGGGATACCTGCCGCGCATCTCGGCCCTGACCTGGGCATACGGCCCGGACCAGAAGGAGGTGAGGTCATCGGTGACGGCCAGCGGCCGGCGTGCCGGGGACAGCAGATGGAACAGGACCGGAACCCGTCCGCCGGCCAGGCGCGGAGACTCGGCCAGCCCGAAGCACTCCTGCAGCTTCACGGCCACAACGGGCCGGGTGGTTTCCTCGCCGGGGACCGGGTAGGACACCCGGATCCTTGAACCGCTGGGGACCTCAAGCCATTCGGGTGCCAGCTCATCGAACCGTGCCGCGTCCGGCCAGGGCAGCAGGTTCCGCAGCGGCCCGGCCAAGTCAACGCGCGCGACGGCGGCCCCTTCAGCGAGTGCCTGGAGTTCCGGGCCGAGCCACTCGTCGAGGCGCTGCAGGAGCGCACCGTCCGAAACATCGGGCCACGGTTCGCCCAGTTCGCGGTGCAGGAGGGCGAGGCGCCCGCGAAGGTCCCGTGCCGCCGTCGACCATTCCAGCAGGGCGAGCCCATCCCGGCGCAGGGCCGCGCTGACCGCCGCACGGCCCGCCTCCGGCGTGGGCCGGACGGGAGTCTCCGCCAGCACTATGGCGCCAAGGCGCCGGACCTTCCGTGCCGTGACCCGCCCCTGCCGGAACTCTGCCTCAACGGCTTCGGCCAGGAGGTGGCTGGCGGCGTGCTCAGCTTGCGCTGCGGTGAGCGGCGCCGCCGACCTGATCACTGCCCCGGTGCCCGCGGCGTCCCGCCCACCGGCCCTCGACACTTCCGCGACTGCGAGCCACTCATGGCCGCCCAGTGAACTGCCCGCCGGCAGCCCGGCCCTGGTCCCGGAGCTCAGCAGGTAGCGGGCAGGTCCGTCGCCGGGCACCAGGCGTGCCACCCGGTCCGGGTATGCCAGCGCGACGACGACGCCCGGCGCCTCGCCGGTGGCGGGGCCGGCGCGTCCGGCCGCGTTGCGTCCTGCGGCGTTTGGCCCGTGCCGGCGGGCGAGTGCTTCCAGGCGCCGGGTCTCCTCCTGCCACCGCCGCTGGGCCGGCCCCGCCTCCGTACGCAACCTGCCGAGCAGCCGCGGCAGGTCGGCGTCGGGTGCCCGCTGGTCCCCGGCAATGGCCGCCACCACTTCGGCGGCTGCCTGCGCACCCACGTCCGCGGCGCCGTCGAGCAGGGCGCGGGCCAGCCGCGGGTCTGCCGGAATCTCCGCGAGGACCCGTCCGGCGGCGGTGGCATGACCGTCAGGGGTGACGGCACCGAGCTCGCGCAGCACTTCCATGGCCTCGTCCATGGCCTGCCGCGGCGGCGCGTCCGGCAGCGCCAGGCCCTGGCCGCCTGGGGAACCCCAGCAGGCCAGGGTCAGGGCGGCGCCTGCCAGGTCCGCCACCCTGATCTCCGGGGTGGCATGCGCGGGCGCCGCCCCGAACGCATGCTGGCTGTAGCAGCGGACCACGGTGCCGGGCCCCTGACGTGCGGCACGGCCCGCCCGCTGGTCCGCCGAGGCGCGTGCGCAGGACACTGTCACCAGGCCGGCCATGCCGCGGGCAGCGTCGCGCCGGGGTTCCCTGGCCAGTCCGGAGTCGATGACCAGGCGGACGCCGGGTACTGTCAGCGACGATTCGGCAAGGTCCGTAGACACGATGATCCTTGGCTTGCCGCCCGGCAGGCGGCCTGAGACTGCCCTGTCCTGTTCAGCAGGGCCGGCCTGGCCGTGGAGTTCGAGGACGTCCATGGCGGCGCCCAGCCGGTGGCGCAGTCCCGCCGCCACATGGGCCACCTCCCGGGCGCCGGGAAGGAAGACCAGGGCATCGGAGGACGGGTCGGTGCGCAGGGCCTGCTCCTGGGCTTCCGCTGCGGTGATGGCGACGTGGTCAAGGAACGCGCGCGTCACGCCGCGGTCATCCAGCCTGGAAACGGTGGCCGGATGCCAGCGGACCTCCAGGGCATGGAGGACCGACGGCGAGTCCACCACGGGAGCCGGCCGGCCGCCGTCGGGATCCCCCAGCAAGGCCGCGAACCGTGCAGCCTCCACCGTGGCGGACATGGCCACCACCTGCAGGTCGCCGCGCAACTGGCGCACCTCGGCCAGCATTCCCACCAGCAGGTCCGTTTCCAGGCCCCGTTCGTGGACTTCGTCCAGCACGACGGCGGCCACGCCTGCCAGCCCGGGATCGGCCAGCAGGCGGCGCAGCAGGATGCCGGGGGTCACGAACTCGACGATGGTTTCCGCTCCGGCCCGGCGCTCGCCGCGGACGGTGTAGCCCACCCTGCCGCCCAGCTGGCTGGCATCCAGGGAGGCCAGCCGCCGCGCGGCGGCACGGGCTGCGACGCGGCGCGGCTGGGTCACCACAACGCGGCCCTCTCCACCGGCCAGGTTGGCCAGCAGCGGCGGCAGCATGGTGGTCTTGCCGGTGCCGGGAGGTGCCTGGACCACGGCAGCGGCGGACGGGCCGCCGGCGTCGAGCGCCTTCCGGAGTTCGGGGAGGGACCGCGCGAACGCGAGGTCAGCGCCAATGGCAGCGAGGTCAAAGGGCTGGGTATCAGGGGTGGCGGACGGACCCGTGGACAAACTCACCTGTCCATTCTGCCTGCAGCCCGGTCCCCCGAAGTCCTGCAGCGTGGTCCCGGGCGGACGGGTCAGGGTTTCTTGTGGCCCTTGGCTTTGCCTTGGGGTGCTGTGACGCCGGGCGGAGGTCCGGGTTGCTGCTGCACGGCCGGCGCGGGATCCGGCGCGGCAGGAGCAGGAGCAGGTGCTACGGGCACGGCCACGGTGCCTGCGGAACCGGCTGTTGGCGTGCCGTCCGCGGGTTGGGCGGCCTCCGCTGTGGGTGCTGTCCCGGCGGCAGCGGCGGTGCCGGCCACCGCAGCCCGGGACTCAAGCTGCCCGGTGATGTCGGCCCGCACCTCGCCCAGGGCACTCTCGATGCCGCGCAGCCGCGGTGCGGTGATCCGGCCGTCGAGGGCGGCACGGTCGAGGTCATCCTCGAGTCCCTGCAGGGCAGCAAGTGCGCCCTCGAGCCTGTTTTCCGCGGCCGCCTGGCTGATGCTCAGGACCCGGATCTGGAAGCCCCGCATAGTGGCCTGATCGGTGTCGCCGGCCTGTTGCCCCTGATAGACAGCCGCGGAGCCGGCCGTGAGGGCCGCAGCGACCAGGACGGCGATACCGCTGCGGAGGAGAGTGGAGCGTGACAGGAGGCGGGGGCGCCGTGTTGGCCATGAAGGGGCTACGGGCAACGGTGCTACGGGCCTCGCGGCCGGGGCTTCACCGCCCGGCGTCAACTCAGGCAGCATGCCGGCCCCGGAGTGGGGCCAGGGACGCAGCCGGGCGCATCGGCAGGGTGGAAACCCGCGCCGGAACTGGGACCGCGGCGATATCGCGTTCGGCGGCATCGGCCCCGGCAACAGGCTGCGGGCCGCGCCGGGTGTCAGCGTGGGCGCGGAGACGTCCGAGGACGCCCTGGACCGCTGCGCGCAGCAGGACCGCTGCCAGCTGACCGATGCCCACGCCCAGCAGCACATGGCCGGCCAGGTACTGTCCGCCGGGCGCCGCACCGCCATAAGGGGCTGACGCGGCAACGGCTGCTCCGCCGGCAGTGAGCATCAGTGACCAGGCAACGCCGAATACTGCGCCCATTGTTCCTGCTTCCATCGTCCGCTAATCAGCAAGCTTACGGTAATGCTCAGCAAGCTTACTACTCGGCGGTGCGGATGCAAGAACCCTGCAGGAAGCCGGATCAGGACCAGGCCGCCACCCGGGCGGAAACGGCCGCCCGCTGCGTCGCCATCCCGAAGCGGAAGTGGGTGGTCAGCTGGCGGCTTCAAGCAGGCGGGCCGGCGAAAGTCCGGCGTACCGGCCCTTGAAGAACAGGAGCGGCTCTGCGTCCGTCCGGGCACTCAGGTGCCGCACGCTGGCCACCACAATGGTGTGGTCGCCGCCGTCGTACTCCGCATGGAGTTCGCAATCGATCCAGGCGAGGGCATCGTCAAGGATGGGGTTGCCCAGGGGCGAGGACGTGTGGCTGACCCCGGCGAACTTGTCCGTTCCGGAGCGGGCAAACTGTCCGGCGAGGTGCTGGTGTTCGGCCGGCAGGATGTTCACCGTGAAGGAGCCCGCGTCCCGCAGGACGGGCCACGTGCTGGAGGTTCGGGCGGGGCTGAACGTGACCAGCGCGGGTTCCAGCGACAGGGATGCGAACGACTGGCAGGTAAAGCCGGCCGGCCCTTGCGGGGTTGAGCTGGTAATTACCGTCAGCCCGCTGGCAAAGGTTCCAAAAATATCGCGAAGCCGGCGGGGGGCAAGATCTGATGTGGCTGTCATTATGTGGCCTCTCGTTTGGATCGTTACCTCACCAAACCATTACCCAAATCAATTCGACAAGCACAGCCGCAATGCACTGACGCGCTCCGCAACGCGGCTTCACGCCGGTACCCGCGGCGTCATCTGACGGCACTGTTACGCCGTTCATGACCGTTTCTTACCGCCCGTTGATCCGCATGTCCTGCAATTTCGATTTGTTTATTCCGGTTTCGTCCAGGTTCGCGGCGCAGGGGCCAACAAAGCTAATTTCCCTTAGAACCGAGATGAAAATGACGCTCCCGGGAAATTCCTCTTTCCCTCACTGTCACATTCTTCCGCCAGGCACCCACCCCGAAAGAGATTCCGGCATGACATCAGCAGAACCCGAAACGCGGCCACGCCCCACCCATACGCAACGTGCCGTGGACTCATTTGTCCTGGAACTTTCCGCCCGCCACCCGGGCATTGAGGTGTTGGCGCCGACGCCGGAAACCGGGCCCTACCGTTACGACGCCGCGACGGCGAAAACGGCCGCGCCCGACGCCGGCACAGATGGTCCCGCAGTTGTCTTCCCTGCCAGCGCCGGTGAGGTTCAGCAGGTGGTGCGGCTGGCCGCTGAACTGGGCGTCTCGGTGGTTCCCCGCGGCGCCGGTACCGGACTGTCCGGCGGCGCCACCGCAACCGCCGGCCAGGTGGTGGTGTCCACGGAACGGCTGACAGCTGTCATCGAGGTCTCGCCGCTCGACGAAGTTGCCGTGGTTGAACCGGGCCTCATTAACGCTGAGCTGAACGCACGCCTCGCGCCGCACGGGCTGTTCTATGCCCCCGATCCTGCCAGCTTCGACATCTCATCGATCGGCGGCAACATTGCCACCAACGCCGGCGGGCTGCGGTGCGCCAAGTACGGGGTGACCCGCGAATCCGTCCTGGCCCTCGACGTCGTCCTCGCCGACGGCAGCCTGGTCAGCGTGGGGCACCGTTCCATCAAGGGCGTGACCGGGCTGGACCTGACCTCGCTGTTCGTCGGCTCCGAGGGAATCCTGGGGATCGTGGTCAGGGCTACCGTCCGGCTGCGGCCCATCCCGGTGGCCCGGAGGACCGTCACAGCGTTCTTTGACAGCACGGCGGCCGGCGCCGCGGGCCTCTCCGCCATCACCCTCTCCCCGGTCCGGCCTGCGGCCATCGAGTTCTTTGATACGCCCAGCCTGGACAACATCGACAGCCACTCCGGCACCAGCCTCCGCGGCCGCGGCGCCGCGCTGATCCTGATCGAACTCGACGGCTACGGCATCGAAGCGCAGTCCGCGGACCTTGCCGCTGCACTCACCGCCGCCGGCGGGCGGGTCACAGTGGAATCGGACGACGACGGCGTGCGGCTCTGGGAACTGCGCCGCAGCGGCCGCGGCCTCCCGAAGGACAAGTGGTACATCGGCGAGGACATTGCCGTCCCGAAGTCCCGGCTCCCCGAAGTCTATGCAGCGTTTCCGGCGCTGGAAGCACGGTTCGGCGTCGACATCTCGGCCGTATCGCACGCCGGCGACGGCAACCTCCACCCGCTGATCACCCTCGACAGGCAGCCCGGCGACGACCCCGCGCAGCCGCCGGCGGCCCTGCAGGAGGCCGCCACCGAACTGGTCCGCGTGGCCCTCTCGCTCGGCGGCACCGTCACCGGCGAACACGGCATCGGCAGCATCAAGCAGGACTGGGCCGCGCTGGAACTCTCCCCCCGAATCCGCCAGGCGCAGCACGCCATCAAATCAGCCCTGGACCCGCACGCACTGCTCAATCCCGGCAAAGCCATCTAGCCCAGCGGGCTCCCACCACTTCCACCAGGAGAACTCCCATGACCCCCATCGAATTCAGCCGCCGCGTCTTCCTCGCCGGCATCAGCGCCATCGCCGGCTCCGCCGTCCTCACCGCATGCGGCGGCCCCGCGGCCACCAGCTCCTCCGACGCCGGCACGCCGGTTGACGGGGGCAACATCACCTTCCTCATCCAGGGCTACGACACCGGCTGGGTCTCGAGCAAGACGTCCATTTCCAGCTACGAGGGCAACCTCTGGGGCCAGATCACCGACAAGCTGGTCTACGTCGACGACAAGGGACAGCTCAGCCCCTGGGTCGCCGAGAGCTGGGAGGAACTCAACGGCGCCAAGGACTTCGTCCTGCACCTCAAGGACGGAGTGACCTTCTCCGACGGCACACCCCTGGACGCCGCTGCCGTCGTGGCCAACCTCAACGCCTGGGCCAAGGGCGCACCGGACCGCGGCGTCAGCAAAGTGGGCCTTTTCCCGTCCAGCAACTTCGTCAGCGCGGAGGCCGCGGACGCCAGGACGGTCAAGGTGTCCTTCTCCTCCCCCGCACTTGGCTTCATCGCCACGCTCGCCTACCACGGCTGCATCCTCCTGTCCCCCAAGACCCTCGCCCTGCCGGTGGACGCCCAGGCGGACCTGGCGCAGGAAATAGGCAGCGGCCCGTTCGTCCTCAAGTCCTGGAAACAGGGCGACTCCTACGTGCTCGAGAAGCGCAAGGATTACAACTGGGGTCCGGCCGCCCTGGGACACACGGGCCCGGCCCGGCTGGACACCATCACCTACAAGGTCATCAAGGACACGTCGGTGCGGACCTCCACGGTGGCTTCCGGCCAGGCGGAGGTGGCCTTCAACGTGGAACCGCAGGAAATCGACTCCCTCAAAGCGCAGGGCTTCACCGTGGGCACACCCAAGTACCTGGGCTTCGTGGACGGCTTCCAGGTCAACACCCAGGCCTTCCCCACCAACGATCCCAGCGTCCGCCAGGCCATCCAGCACGGCATCGACCGTGAGGAAATCCGCAAGACCGTGTACACGGAGGACTGGGACGCGGCCACCACCTTCATCCAGGGCAACGTCCCGGAGGCCGGCGATTACAGCAGTGCCTTCGCCTTCGACGCGGACAAAGCGAAGAAGCTGCTGGACGACGCCGGCTGGAAGCCCGGGCCCGACGGGTTCCGCGTGAAGGACGGCAAGGTCCTCGAATTCCCGCTCACGCCCAACCCGTACGTTCCCTCCACCAAGGCCGAGGACGAGCTCATCGCCCAGCAGCTGGAGCGCATCGGCATCAAGGTCAACCTCAAGGTGGTGGACGTGGCAGGTTACGCCGCCATCCAGGCCAGCCGCCCGCCGCTGTTCCAGACCTCCCGCAGCTTCGTTGACGTGGGAACGGTGGCCGGTGTGCTGACCAGCCAGAACAATGGTGAAAACTGGTTCAACCTGGGCACCAGCGACCAGAAACTCAATGACCTGTCCACTGCGATCGCCAGCGCTTCTGACCGGGAATCCCGCGAGAAGGTCGCCGGTGACCTGCAGCAGTACGTCCTGGAACAGGGCTACTTCATCCCCCTGAACCAGCTGGTACAGCGCCTGTACCTCATCTCGCCCGCGGTCAAGGGCGTCCAGTACAACGGCCTGGCATACGCCAACTTCTACACTGCCTGGGTGGCCAAGTGACCAGCGGCTATGGCCGCTTCGCCCTTGCCCGGGCCGGGCAGGCGGCCGTCGTCGTGCTCCTGGCCTATGTGCTGACGTTCCTGGTCATCAGCGTCCTTCCCGGCGACGCCATCACCAACTCGCTGCGCGACCCGCAGTCCGGCCTGAGCGAAGCCGACATCCAGCGGATCGTGCAGTACTACGGGCTGGACCAGCCGGTCCTCGTCCAGCTGGCGTTGTCGCTGGGCCGCTTCCTGACCGGCGAGCTGGGCTTCTCCCTGCAGTCCAACCTGCCGGTGGCCCAGATCGTGGGTGACGCACTGCCGTCAACGCTCACCCTGGCCACCACCGCCCTGGCCATCGCCGTGGTCTTCGCGGTCGTCATTGCCTACGGGGCGCACTACGCTCCGGCGAGGTGGGCCGGCCTCCTGCGCTCCATCCCGTCCTTCTTCCTGTCCGTGCCCAACTTCGTGATCGGCCTGGTCCTGATCGAGCTTTTCGCGTTCCGGCTGCACGCCTTCACCACCACCGACCCGAACAGCGCCACCGCAACCCTGTTCGCGGCCGTCACCCTCGCCATCCCGGTCTCCGCTCCACTTGCTGAAGTGCTGATCGCCAGCCTGGACCACGAATCCCGCCAGGAGTATGCACTTGTGGCCCGCTCCCGGGGCCTGGCCGAAGCGCAGCTGTTCGCCCGGCACCTGGTGAAGCCCTCGGCGCTGCCTTCGGTGGCCATGGTGGCCCTCATCGTGGGCGAACTGCTGGGCGGGTCCGTCATCACCGAGACCATCTTCGGCCGCGACGGCATCGGCACAGTGGTCCAAAAAGCCGTCACCGGCGAGGACCAGCCGGTCCTGCAGGCCGTGGTATCCCTTTCCGCGGTGGTCTTCGTGGCGGTCAACCTCGCCGCGGACCTCCTTACCCCGTTGCTGGACCCGAGGGTCAACGTCAGAGAGGCAGCAAACGCATGAGCGCGGACCTGAATTTCGCCCGTCTCCGCAGCGCCGGGACGGCAACGCTCCGCACCCGGGCCGCCATCCCGCCCACGGTGCTGTTGTCCTTCCTCGTGGTCCTGGTGGTGGTGTTGTGGTCGCTGCTGCCTTCACTGTTCACCGGGTTCAGCCCCGTGAACGGCGATACCGGCAGCAAACTCAACGCGCCCAGCCTGCAGCACTGGTTCGGCACCGACTACCTGGGCCGGGACCAGTACGCACGGGTGGTTTACGGAACAGCGTCCTCGGTCACCAGCGCCCTGGTTGCTGTGGCCATTGGCCTGCTGGTGGGCAGCGCAATCGGCCTTGCCAGCGGCTTCCGCGGCGGCTGGCTGGATGCCACCCTCGGCAGGTTCGTGGACGTGCTCCTGGCCATCCCCGGTTTCCTGCTGGCCGTGGTGATTGTCAGTTCGCTGGGCTTCCAGACCATCAACGCCGCGATCGCCACCGGGGTTTCCGCCGTGGCCGTCTTCGCCCGGCTCATGCGTGCGGAGGTCATCCGGGTCCGCCGCTCGGCGTTCGTGGAAGCGTCATATCTGGAGGGCGGCAACAGGCTCCAGGCCCTGCTGACCCACGTCCTGCCCAACGCCTACCGTTCGGTGCTGGTGCTGGCGGTGCTGCAGTTCGGAACGTCGATCCTGGTGATCGCATCCCTCGCCTTCCTGGGCTACGGCGATCCGCCCCCATCCTCGGACTGGGGCCTGCTGGTGGCCTCGGGCAAGACCTACGTCACCGCGCCGTGGCTGGTCTACGCCCCGGCCTTGGTGATCGTGGCCACGGTCCTGTCCATCAACCGCATCAGCCGGTGGCTTAGGAACAGCAAATGAGCGCCCCCAACCCCGGTGGTACCACCAGAGGAAAGGACACGACAGTGCCGGAAACCAAGGCATCCCCGTTGCTCAGCGTCGAGGGCCTGAGCGTCGCCTACGGCCGCCGGAAAGTGGTCCACGACGTCGGGTTCACCCTGGCCCGCGGCGGAAGCCTGGCCCTGATTGGCGAATCCGGGTCCGGGAAGTCCACCATCGCCAAGGCAGTGCTGCGGCTGCTGCAGCCCGCCGAAGCGACGGTGGGCGGCAGCGTACGGCTGGCCGGGACCGAAGTGCTGTCCCTGCCGGAGCGGCAGTTCCGCCCCCTGCGCGGCAAGCAGCTTGGGTTCATCCCGCAGGACCCCGGCTCGGCACTGAATCCGGTGCGCAGCATCGGCGCCCAGGCCCATGAGGCCGCCGTACTGACCGGCGAGCGGGACGCCGCCGCCCGCCGCCGGATCATCCTGGAGGTCTTTGACCAGGTGGGTCTGCCCGATCCTGTCCGCGTCTACGATTCCTATCCCCACCAGCTGTCCGGCGGGATGCTCCAGCGGGTGCTCATCGCCCTGACGGTGCTGCCTCGGCCGTCCCTGATCGTGGCGGACGAGCCGACCTCGGCCCTCGATGTCACGGTCCAGAAGCTCATCCTGGACCTGCTGGGCGACCTGCGGAAGGAGCTGGACATCGGCCTGCTGCTGATCACGCACGACCTCGCCATCGCGGCCGAACGCGCCGACACGCTGGTGGTGCTCAAGGACGGGGCAGTCCAGGAACAGGGCCCCTCGGCCCAGGTGTTCGCAGCCCCCCGCACGGACTACACGCGCAACCTGCAGGCCGATGTTCCGGCCCTCAATCCGGACCGGTACCGCAGCCAGCGCACCGGCGAGCCCCGGGACACGCTGCGGCGCACTTGGCAGGACAGCGCTTCACAGGACGCCGTTTCACAGGACGCCGTTTCACAGGCCGTCGCCACGCAGGACGGTACGACGGCGGACCTCACCACCGCGGACCGGCCGGCGCAGATCGCGGTCACGGATGTCACCAAGAGCTTCCGGACGCGCGGCAAGGAGGTGCGCGCCGTCGATGGAGTATCTTTCGCCGTCGAACGCGGCCGAACCCATGCCCTGGTGGGCGAATCCGGCTCCGGCAAGACCACAGCTGTCCGGCTGCTGCTCGGACTGGAACAGCCGGACAGCGGCACCATCACGGTGGGCGGCGACTCCACCGCCGGACTTACCCGGGCCGGCCTGCGCGATGTGCGCCGCCACCTGCAGCTGGTCTACCAGAACCCGTTTACGTCGCTGGACCCCACGTGGCGGGTGGGAAAGATCGTCCGGGAGCCCCTGGACCGGTTCGGGGTGGGCAGCACGGCTGACCGCGCTGACAGTGTGAGGGAGGCCCTCCAGTCCGTCGGCCTGCCGGACGACGCTGCGGACCGCCGTCCGGCCCAGCTCTCCGGCGGGCAACGGCAGCGCGTGGCCATCGCCCGCGCACTGGTGGTCCGTCCCGACGTCGTGGTCCTGGACGAGCCCACCTCGGCACTCGACGTCAGCGTGCAGGCCGGCATCCTCGAGCTGCTGGCCCGGCTCCAGCGGGACCTTGGGCTGACCTACGTGTTCGTCTCCCATGACCTTGCCCTGGTGCGGCAGGTGGCCGACACCGTGTCAGTGCTGCGCCGCGGCCAGGTGGTGGAGCACGGCACGGTGGACCAGGTCTTCGAGCGGCCGCAGCACCCCTACACACGGGCGCTCCTGGACGCCATCCCGGGCACCTCAGGACTGGCGCCGCCCGCACTGGCAGACACTCCCGCGGAACACAGCCGAATCCCGAAACTAGCAGAGGCAGCATTATGACTTTGACCCCCACCGCAACAGCCCGCCCGGAATCGCTGCGGAAGCCCGCCCTGATCGCCGGCTTCACCGCCCCCAAGGGGTTTGGTGATGCCACCCTGCGGGACAAGCGGGAGGACGCCATCGAGCTGCTGGGCGGCGTCCCGGACCCCGGCGTCCTTCCGGCGGCGGAGCTGGCCGCAGCCACGGCGAGGGTCCTTTCGAGGCCCGGGCTGCCCTCCCTGCAGTACTCCCGCACCGAAGGCATCTCACCCCTGCGCGAGTGGATCGCAGACCGCGAGGGCATGCCGGTCGAGCGGATCATCATCACCAACGGCGGATTCCATGGCCTGTCCCTCGGCATCCAGACCGTCGTGGAGCGCGGTGACCTCGTAGCCGTGGACAACCCGATCTTCCCGCTGTTCCTGCGCGGGCTGCAGCTCTCCGGAGCCCAGACCCTGCCTGTGACAGTCGGCGCCCACGGCATCGACGTGGACGAGCTGGAAAACAAACTGCGCCAGGGCGCCCGGCCCTCGGCCCTGTACACGGTGCCGGACTTCCACAACCCGTCCCAGGGCACACTCCCCGCCGAGGCCCGCAGCAGGCTGGCAGCACTGGCGGAGCATTACGGATTCGTGGTCCTGGCTGACAACCCCTACCGCGAGCTTTGGTATTCAGGCGGGCCGGAGAGCGTGGATGCCTTCAATCACTCGGACCACGTCATCCACATCAACACCTTCACCAAGACCCTGGGACCGGGCCTGCGGCTGGGCTGGCTCGTGGCACCGGAGCGCCTGCTGCCGGACCTCGTGGCGCTGCGGAGCCGCCAGGACTCGCACAGTTCCACCCTGGTGCAGGCGATGGTGGGCGAGGCGCTGACGGCGGACCCGGGCCTGTTCGATTCGACCCTTGGCCGGGCGCGCGAGCTGTACCGCACGCGGGCCGAGGCGCTGATCGCGGCACTTGAGCGGGAGGCGCCCGGGGCGTTCGACAGCGTGCTCCCTGGCGGCGGACTCTTCCTGTGGCCGCGGCTGCGCGACGCCGGCATCGATCCGGACCTCCTGGCGGCGGCGGCCAGTGCCGAAGGCGTCGAGTACCAGCGGGGTTCGTTCTTCGCTTCGGGGCCGGGCACCGGTTCGGACCGCCACCTGCGCTTTGCGTTCGGCGATGTTTCCGTGCCCCGGCTCGAGGAGGCTGCGGCCCGGCTGGGACGGGCGCTGAAGAGCCTCTGATCCCGGCCCGGCAGCAACCCGGGGTCTGTGCCTGCGCGGGTCAGCCCGGCTGCCCCCGGAGGTCCAGGGCATCCAGGAGCCGGCGGACGGATCCGCCGAGGTTCCAGTCGGTGGCGATACTTTCCAGTTCCGCCCGCCGGTCGCCGGCCACCGGTTCCAGCAGGGCGCCGGCCTCCTCCAGGGCGGGCAACTGCAGGTCCCGCACCAGGCGGACGACGGCGGGGGCTGCTTCGAGGTAGGCGGCCGCGGCGGACAGCCGCGCCCGGACGGGTCCGGACACGCCGCCGTCGGGCGTGTCCGCTGCCGCCAGGAGGGCATCCAGAGTGCCGTACTTGAGCAGCAGGGACGCCGCGGTCTTCTCACCGATGCCGGCAACGCCTGGCAGGCCGTCGGACGCGTCGCCGCGGAGGGTGGCGTAGTCGGCGTACTGCTGCGGCAGGACCTTGTACTTGGCCACGATGGTTTCCTCCGTGCAGACCTCCAGGTTCCGCATTCCGCGCGCCGTGTAGATCACCCGGACCTGCCGTTCGTCGTCGCAGACCTGGAAGAGGTCCCGGTCCCCGGTGACGACGTCCACGGGCATGGCCGCGTGCGCGGCGTAGGTGCCGATGACGTCGTCGGCCTCATGCTGCGCTGCCCCCACGATGGCGATGCCGGCAAGCTCCAGGGCATTCCGGATCATCGGCAACTGCGCCTCCAGGGCATCGGGCACCACTTCAACGTCGGTGCCGCCGGGCCTGGCCTCGGCCACCCGGTGCGCCTTGTAGGTGGGGACCAGGTCCACGCGCCACTGCGGCCGCCAGTCATCGTCCCAGCAGGCCACCAGGTGGGTGGCGTGGTAGTCCGTGGTGAGCCGGGCAATCATGTCCAGCAGGCCCCGGACCGCGTTGACCGGCGTTCCGTCGGCGCGCCGGATGGTGTCCGGGAGGCCGTAGAAGGCACGGAAGTACAGCGAGGCAGTGTCGAGCAGCATCAGGCGCTGGGGCATACCTGATCCTGCCACGGAACCACCCGAAATGGTGGCAGCGGCAAGATACCGCCGCCACCCGGTGCCCTAGAAGGACGGGGCGGTGAAGCCCAGCCCCAGCAACCCCCGGCCGGCCTGTTCCAGGATGGGATCAATGCCCAGGGTGGGATGGTTCAGCAGCACACCAACGTCGCGCTGGATGCGCTGCAGGGGGTGGCCCAGCCGGTGGGCGCTGCCGCCCGAACCGGCGAGGACCACCCGGACGGCTTCCTGCGCTGCCTGGGCACTCAGGGCGAGCAAGAGCCGGAACGCGGCCCTCTCCCCCTCCGGCAGGCCTGGCGCCTGCAGGCTCTCGGACACCTGCTGCACCGAGGCCGCCACGGCGGAGAGCCCTGCCTCCCAGTGCTGTTGCGCCGAGGCCAGCAGTCCCGCGGCCCGGGCGTAGCGTGCCTGCGCCAGCGGAGAATCGGCCGGGCGGATTTCGACGCCGTTCTTGACCTTCGGCGCGAGCAGCTGCTCACGGAACAGTTCCACCGCATATTCGGCCGAACCCAGTGCCGCCGCCGGAGCCACCAAGTTCAGCAGTGTGGCCATCGGAGTGTGGATCAGGGGCTCGGAATGGATCAGGCTGCCGGGGTTGTCCGCCGCGCTGAGAAGTGCCCAGTCCATCACCCGGTATTCCGGAACGAACAGATCCGCGGCGCGCAGGTCGTTGCTGCCGGTGCCGCGGAGCCCGTCCGTGTGCCAGGCATCAACCAGTTCCAGGTCGGCGAGGGGAACCAGTGCCTGCAGCCGCTGGCCGTCCTGCTGGACGGCCAGCAGCGCCCACTCCGAATGCATGATGCCGGAGGCGAAGCTCCAATGGCCCGAGACCGCGTAGCCGCCGGGCACCTTCCGGGCAGCACCGACGGGTGCGCTGGTCGCGGCCGCGAGCGGCATCCCGCCACCGGCGAAGACCTCTTCCTGCACCCGCTTCGGCCAGCGGGCCAGCATCCAGGCATGCTCAGCGAGATGGCCTGCGGTCCAGGCCGTGGAGGCGCATCCCCGGGCCAGGCGGCGGACTGCCTCGCCATACGTTTCCGCGCCCAGTCCATAGCCGCCCACCGCGGCAGGTGCCAGGATCCTGAAGACCCCGGCGGCTTCAAGGCTGTCAACCGTGGCTTCCGGGAGGCGGCGCAGCCCCTCGGTTTCTTCGGCCGCCGCCCGAAGGGCGGGCACCAAAGCCGCCACACGGTCGAGCATTTCCTCGTGGCCGGGCACCTCGCCGGCACCCTTCGCCATGCTGGGTACGACGGCGGGTTCGGCACCTGGGCCGCGGCCCGGTCCAACGCGCGGGTCAAGATCCAGGTCCAGGGTATGGGCGGTACGGTCACGTTTGGCGGCCAGGTAGCGGCTGTTCGCGGCGGACAGGTGGACACCCGTGGGAACCTTTTCGCCGACGCCAATGCCAAAAGCGGTCAGCTGCCGGGCTTTGTCCGGGTTGTTGCTCAGGAGCCGGATGCTGGTGGCGCCGAGTGCCTCGAGCATTTGTGCTGCGGCGGAGTAGTCCCGCTCGTCCTCACCGTGGCCCAGCGCGAGGTTGGCATCGTAGGTATCAAGGCCCTTGTCCTGCAGGGCGTAGGCATCGAGCTTCGAGTACAGGCCGATACCGCGGCCTTCCTGCCGGAGATAGAGGAGGAAGCCGCCGGCGCCCGTGATGGTTTCGGCAGCTTCCCGCAGCTGCGGGCCGCAGTCGCAGCGCTCGCTGCCAAACACATCGCCGGTCATGCATTCGCTGTGGAGGCGGACCATCGGTTCCCCGCTGAGAAGAGCCTGCTCCCAGGGCCCAAGAGCCAGCAGCAGGTGTTCCTTGCCGTCCGCCAGGCCGTGGAAGGTGAGGATCTCCGCCGTCGTGGAATACCCGTCCGGGAAACGAAGCGGGACGGTGACGCGGCTGCGGACGGTGGCCGCGGGGAGGGCGGCGTGCGGCAGCGGGGCATGGGCAACAGCAGTCATGGGGGTCCTCGGCTATCGGAAAGGGAAATACTTGAAGCTTGAACTAAATCCTACGTCCCGTTAGTTCAATGTTCAAGCATTTGCGTCTTCCGGTGACACTCTTTCCTGCAGCGTGCTCCAGTCACCTGCTGCCGGGCGGGCGGGTGAGCACCGTGGGAACGTACTCCAGCAACTGCAGCCGCCCGTCAAAGGTCCTGCTCTGCGCCATCTCCAGCATCACGTCCGGATAACCGTCGTAGATCCTTTCCCGGCCGGTGGCGCCGGTGATTACCGGGAAGACAACCAGCCGGAAACGGTCCACCAGGCCCGCGGCCAGCAATGACCGGGTCAGCTTCAGGCTGCCGAGGGTGCTCAGCGGTCCTGTTGCGGTCCGCTTCAACTCACGGACTGCCTCCACGGCGTCCCCGGTGACCAGGGTGGAGTTCGGCCAGTCCAGGGGCGCCTGCAATGTGGACGAGAACACTATCTTGGGCACGGCGGCCAGGCCGGTGAGGCTGGCGCCCTCCTCCGCGGAGAACCCGGTGCGGTCGGCCGCTGCCTGGGCAGACATTCCGTACATCAGCCGGTACGTATTGGCCCCCAGCAGGAAGGTGTAGTTCTTTGCCGCCTCTTCGTCCAGCCAGGCCAGGTACTCCGGCCCTTCCAGTCCCCACCAGCCGGGCCACCCCTCGGCGGAGGCATACCCGTCCAGCGAGATGATGAGGTCCACCATCAGGGTTGCTGGTGACGTTTCAGCAGGTGTGGCGCCCATGGCCGGCTCCTTGGACTGATCGGCGTGGATGTGGCCGCCATGTTATGCCCGGAGGGGCGCCGGTTCAAGGGTCCGCCCCTTTTGCCGGCCCTGCGCGAGGCGTAGCGTCTATTCCGCCGGGAGACCGTCGTCGCCGTCAAAGGAGCGGACATGGCTGGATGGAACGCAGACACAGCGGCGGGGCCCGTGGGGGCGGGGACCGTCACCCTGGTGGAGGGCTCATCATTCTGCATCTCCGCCGCCAACGGCGATATCCGCCCGGAGCTTCCGCACGGGGTGTTCCACGAAGATACCCGCATCCTTTCCGGGTGGACCCTGGCGGTGAACGGGCTGCCCCTCGAGCCGCTGACGGCAGAAACCAAGGAACCCTACCGGGCGCTGTTCATAGGCCGCGTTCCCCGGGCGGACGGGTACGCGGACAGCCCCCTGATCGTGGAGCGGCTGCGGGAAGCGGCCGCCGGGATGGTCGAGGAGGTGACCGTCCGGAACTACTCATCCGAGCCTGTCCCCTGCCTCGTGACGTTCAGCGTTGATGCGGACTTTGCCGACCTCTTTGAGGTGAAGGAGGCCAGGGTCCAGCGGCGGTGGCAGGAGGCACGCGGGGCCGACGGCGATTCCCTCATCATCAGCGCCGCCTGGCAGGACCTCCGGAAGGCGGTCCTGGTGCGGGGCCGCGGCGGGGTTGCCGCCGCGGGCGGGTTGACCTACAAGGCCGTGGTCCCCGGACATGGCCTGTGGACCGCCCGGCTAAGTGTCGCCCCCACCGGCAGGCAGGACATCCGGCGGCCGGCCGGACACGGACCGTCGCCGAGCGACCTCCGGCATCAGGAATGGGTATCGCGGATCCCCAGGCTGCAGATGACCAACCGGTCCATCGAACGGACCCTCCGGCGCAGCTATGACGATCTCGGCGCACTTCGGATCACGGACCCTGCCCATCCGGAACGGATCGTGGTGGCAGCCGGAGCGCCCTGGTTCATGACCCTGTTCGGGCGCGACTCCCTGTGGGCATCGGAAATGGCCCTGCCCGTGGACCCGTCGCTGGCGCTGGGCACGCTGCAGACCTTGGCCGACCGCCAGGGCAAGGTGGTGGACCCCATGAGTGAGGAGGAGCCCGGCAAGATCCTCCACGAGGTGCGGTTGGGAGTCTCGTCAGGCTTGGCGCTGGGCGGCAAGTCCGTGTACTACGGCAGCGTGGATGCCACCCCGCAGTTCGTGATGACCCTGGCGTCGGTGAGCCGTTGGGGTTTCGGCAGGGACAGCATCGCCGCGCTCCTGCCCAACGCCGATCGCGCCCTGGACTGGGTCCGAAACTATGGCGACAAGGACGGCGACGGCTTCGTGGAGTACTCGCGCCTCAATGACCAGGGCCTCCTCAACCAGGGCTGGAAGGACTCGTGGGACGGCATCAATTTTGCCGGCGGAACGTTGGCCGAACCACCCATCGCGCTGTGCGAGGTACAGGCGCTGGTGTACTCCGCGCTGCTGTCCCGGGCGTGGATGGCGTACGACGCCGGGGACGCACCGCTGGCTGCCCGGCTCACCGATGAGGCGGCCCAGCTCAAGAAGAGGTTCAACGAGGAATTCTGGCTGCCGGACCGCGGGTACTTTGCGATCGCCCTGGACGGCCGCAAACGGCCGGTGGACTCGTGTGCCTCCAATATGGGGCAGTGCCTGTGGCACGGGATCGTTGATGATGACAAGGTGCCGATGGTGGCGGAACGGCTCATGTCACCGGAGATGTTCAGCGGCTGGGGCGTCCGGACCCTGGCTTCCGACATGGGCGCCTACAATCCGGCCAGCTACCACAATGGGTCAGTCTGGCCGCACGACAATGCCATCATCGCGGCCGGCCTGATGCGCTACGGCTTCGTGGAGGAGGCCCAGCGGATCGCCACAGCCTTGCTTGAAGCGGCAGAGTTTTCCGGCGGCCGGTTGCCGGAGTTGTTTTGCGGCTTCAGCCGGGAGCAGGTGGCCGAGCCGGTTCCGTACCCCACCGCCTGTTCGCCGCAGGCCTGGGCGGCCACCACTCCGATCATGCTGATCACCAGCCTGATGCGGTACGACGCCCACGTGTCCCGCGGCGGCTTCTGGATGGACCCGGCCCTGCCCGAATCCTATGGAAACCTGCACATCACCAACGCGCCACTGGCCGGCGGCCGGATCACGATCGACATCACAGGCTCCGAACCCACCGTCCAGGGCTTGCCGGAGGGCCTCACGTTCCACCGCGAGCACCGCCCCTGGCTGACCGAACTCATTTCGGAGGCAGGCCTGGATACCCCTGCCGCCGGGGACGGCAGGCCTACAAACAGCAAGGCTCCAAACGGCAAGGCCCCGAACAGCGGGCACTAGCCGGCCGCGAGCGTCAGGTCCGGGCTAGAGGGCCCAGTCGGTGTCGCTGTAGGAGCTGCGGACGTGGGCGCGCAGGTACTCCCCCACCACTGCGGCGCCCAGGCCGCCGACGTCCGGCGCCACCACCCGCGCGTCGATCCGGCGGGCCATCCGCTGCACAAAGCGTTCCAGCCCCGGGTCGTCACCGAGCCGGAAGAACGTGGCCTGCACGCCGGAGCGCCCCAGCCGGTCCAGCTCGGCGACTGTGACGCGGATGGTTTCGGTGTCCGGCGGCCAGTTGAACCATGAGTCGCCGTCCGGAAGCAGGTGTGCCGTCGGCTCGCCGTCGGTCACCACCAGCAGGACGTGCTGCATGGACGGGTGCCGGCGGAAGAAGCGCCCGGCCAGCAGCAGCCCGTGGTGCAGGTTGGTCCCCTGCTCCCGGAGTGCCGGCAGTGCAGTAAGTTCACCGATGTCCATGGACTGCGCATAGCGGCCGAACGTGACCAGCTGCAGCCGGTCGCCGCGGAACCGGGTGGAGATCAGGTGGTGCAGTGCCAGGGCCGTCCGTTTCATCGGCACCCACCGCCCCTCGGCGGCCATGGAGAAGGACACGTCAACCAGGAGCACCACGGCGGCCTGGCTGCGGGCTTCTGTTTCGGCCACCTCGATGTCTTCCGGGGTGAGCCGGAGTTCCCGGGCCGGGTTCCCGCCGTCGGACATGGTGCGCTGGATCGCGTTGGTCATGGTGCGGGTGACGTCCCAGGGTTCGGCATCCCCGAACTCCCAGGGACGGCTGGAACCGGTCTGCTCTCCGGCCGCTCCGGCCAGTCGGGTGTCCCGCTGCCCCTGCCGCCCGGACAGCTGCCGTGCGGTGTCCTGCAGCAGGGACTTGCCGAGCCGCCGCACAGCCTGTGGGGACAGGCGGAGGTCGCCATCGGGCCCCCGGCGCAGGTAGCCGCCGTCCTCCATGGCACGCTCGATCTCGGCCAGGGTGCGGGCGCTGACGGCGGCGTCCGGCCCCAGCTGGCGGGTGAGGGAGTCGAGGTCAAGGTCGTCCAGGCGTGAGCCGTTGTAGGACTGCGACAGCTGTTCCGACAGTCCGTCCAGCTCCGCCAGGTCCTGCAGGACTCCAGTGCCATCCCCCAGGCCCAGGCCTTCCTGCCCGTCGAAGGCCTCCGAACCATTCCAGTCTTCGCCGGGCCGCAGCGCCTGGAGGTTTCCGTCGAGTTCGTTGAGCTGGTCCATCAGGCCGGCCGAGCCGAAGGCCTGGGCGGAGAGGCGCATCAGCTCTTCGCGCTGCTCCGGCGACATGGACTGCAGGAGCCGCTGTGCGGCGGCGGACCGTTTGGCCAGCGCGTCCACCAGCTCTTCGACCGACTGCGGGTTTTCGGGAAAGTGCTGCCCGTGCTTTGCCATGAACTCCTGGAAGTCCGCCGCGGTGTCCTCGCCCCGGCGGTGCTTGCCCAGGAGTCCGTTCAGGGCGCGGAGCATGTCGCTGACGGCTTCGCGGTCCTCGTCTGTGGCGTTCTCCAGGGCCTGCTTCATGCCGGCGAACCGCTGGTCCAGGACTTCGCGTCCCAGGAGGTCCTTGATGCGTTTGTACGCTTCCCTGGCGGTGCCCGACTGCCAGTCGTAGGAGGCAAGTTCGTTGACGGCCGCTGCCGTGGACGGCGGCAGGTTCTGCAGTTGCATCTCCCGGATGGCGCGGTCGGTGTTGTCCATCATGGCGTCCCTGGCCAGCTGCTTGCGCTCCTCCAGGACGGCAGTGTCCAGCAGTTTGCGCACCTCATCGAGCGTACCGTCCAGCCGGTGCCGGTTCAGCAGGTCCCTGCGTCGTTCCTGCACGCGGCGGGCCAGGGTGTCCAGGCCGTCCCGGTCCCGGCCGCCGCGCCGGAGGAACTCCTGCAGGGCATGGCGGGGCGAGTAGCCGTCCATTACGTCCTCGGCCACGGCGTCGAGTGCCTCGGCCAGGTCAACCGGCGGTGCCAGCGGGTCCGGGCCACCGGCGTACCGGCCGTACCGTGACCTGTCGTGAAGGGTCATGCTGCCTCCTGTTGTGGCTGCAGGCCTGGTGTCAGCCGTAGACCGTTTCGTCGTCGTCGGCCTCTTTGGAGATCCGCCGGCCGAGGTACAGCCCTTCGAGGGCCAGTTCGACGGCGGCGGCGCGCTGTCCGTCGTTCTGCGCACCCATTCGCTTGCCAATCAGGTCGTACAACCCTGATCCGTTCAGCGAGGGGAGGTTGCCCAGGAACTCCTTCGCCGTCACTTGGCCGCCGGTGGTGACGGTCCTGTGGCCGTCGAGCGCGGCCACGAGCGGCCCCATGTCGATGCCTTGGAAGTGGGCCCTGACGGCTTCTGCGGTGGCGGTGCGCAGGAGGTGGTCAAGGATGCCCTGTTCGCGGCCTTCCTCCCCGGATTCAAATTCCAGCTTGCCGCTGAGGACTTCCACGGCCGGTTCCAGGTCGATGATGCGGGCCACGGCCTGGTCCTCACCGCGGAGGCTGGCCCTGCGCAGGGCCGCGGCTGCCACAGTCTCCGCGCCGGCGATGGCGAAGCGTGCGGAGACTCCGGACGTCTGGTTGATGGCTGGTGAATGCCGCAGTGCACGCGTGTACCTGGCGAGGATCTCCAGGATGACGGCCGGTACGTCCGCCACGAGCCGCCCCTCCTGCCGGATGACGGCAACCTCATCCTCCAGTTCGATGGGGTAATGGGTGCGGATCTCGGCTCCGAAGCGGTCCTTCAGCGGGGTGATGATCCGGCCGCGGTTGGTGTAGTCCTCGGGGTTCGCCGATGCCACCACCAGGACGTCCAGCGGCAGCCGCAGCACGTAGCCGCGGATCTGGATGTCCCGTTCCTCCATCACGTTGAGCATGGCCACCTGGATCCGCTCGGCAAGGTCCGGAAGTTCGTTGATGGCGATGATGCCGCGGTTGGAGCGCGGAATCAGTCCGTAGTGGATGGTTTCGGGGTCGCCCAGGCGGCGGCCCTCGGCCACCCGCATGGGGTCCACGTCGCCGATGAGGTCCGCCACGGAGGTGTCCGGGGTGGCGAGCTTCTCCACGTACCGCTCCGAGCGGTGCCGCCAGGCGACCCGCAGCCTGTCCCCCTCCGAGTCGGCAAGGGCCCGCGAGGCTTCCGTGATCGGTTCATAGGGGTGTTCGTTCAGCTCTGAGCCGTCGATGACAGGTGACCATTCGTCGAGCAGTCCGGCCAGCGTGCGCAGCACGCGGGTCTTGCCCTGGCCCCGTTCGCCCAGCAGCACCAGGTCATGCCCGGCGATCAGCGCCCGCTCCAGTTGGGGCAGGACGGTTCGGCCAAACCCGTAAAGCCCGGGCCAGGGATCCCGCCCGTCCGCGAGCGCGGCCAGCAGGTTGTCTCGGATTTCGTGGCGCAGGTCCTTGAGGACATGACCCGCGGCACGCAGTTCGCCAACAGTGGAGATTTCGGGACGGTCAGTCACCCCTCTACGGTAATCCCCGTCCTCCCCCTAATCGAGGGATTCAACCATATTCCCGGCCAGGTACGCGCTTCGGCGGGTGCTCCCGCTGGCCTTCTGGTCTGTAAGCGGTGGCCGGACCGTTCAGCCCGGCCACCACGTCCTAGGCCTGGTGCGGAACCACCACGGCGCGGGCACTCAGCTGCCCGTCCGCCAGCTTCCGGTATGCGGTGAGTCCGTCATCCAGGGAAAAGGTTTCGATTTCCGGGATGATCTGCCCCGCCCGGTACATGTCCACCACTTCGTGGAGTTCCTCGATGGTTCCCCAATAGGTGTTGGTGATGGTGGACTCATAGGGGGTGTTGAAGAACGTCCATTCGTGTACGCCGCCGGCAATCCCGACGACGGTCAGCCGCCCGCCCACCGCCATCGAACCGGTGGCGGTGGCGATCGTCGGAGTAACACCGACGAAGTCGAAGGCGGCGTCCACGCCGCGGCCGCCGGTGATTTCCCGGATCCGTGCCACCTGGTCCGGGCCGCCGGGAACCGTGATGGCCCCTGCCGCTTCCGCCTTGGCCATCGCCTCGGGCTTCATGTCCGTGGCAATGACGGTGGCTCCGGTCAGGGCCTTGAGGATCTGGACGGCGATCTGTCCCAGGCCACCTAGCCCCACCACCAGCGCATAGCGTCCGCCGCCGTTCAGGTGCGGCAGTGCTGTCTTGATGGCGTGGTACGGAGTCAGGGCGGCGTCGGCCAGCGGTGCCGCCGCGATGGGATCCGCATCGCCGAGCGGGATCAGGTTGCGGACGGGGACCGTGACGTACTCAGCCATGCCGCCGTCGCGGCCCAGGCCGATACCCAGGTAAGGGTTGGTTGCGGCGTTCTCGCAGTAGGTGTCCTGGCCGCGGGAACAGGCCTTGCAGTGGCCGCAGCCGATGGGACCGTAGACCAGGTAGGCGGCACCCACCTCAATGCCGCCCACTCCCGCGCCCAATTCCTCCACCCACCCCGAGTTCTCGTGGCCCAGCACGAAGCCCTTGGTCATGTTCCCGGGAACTTCGGCCGTGAAGTCCTCGAAGATGCTGACGTCAGAGTGGCAGGCTCCGGCACCGGCCACCTTCAGCAGCACCTCGCCTGGACCGGGGGTGGGCCGGTCCACGTCCTCGAGTGCGGGAAACTGCTGCCATTCCTTGAATACGATCGCGCGCATGCGATGCCCTTCCTGTTTCTGCTGCATGGTGTTTGGTTGGATGCCCGGAGGCGGTCCGGTCAGCGGGCGGTGTAGCCGCCGTCGACCACCAGTTCGGACCCGGTCATGAACGCGGCGTCGTCGCTGGCGGCGAAGAGAATGACGGCGGCAACGTCCTCGGGACGGCCCAGCCGGGCCATGGGCGTGGTGTCCGTCAGGAGCTTCCGGTCCGTGTCACCGAGGATCGGGGTGTCGATGAAGCCGGGGTGGACGGAGTTCACGCGGATTCCCTGGGTGGCCCAGCCGAGTGCGGTGTTCTTGGTCAGGGTGCGAACGGCGCCCTTGGCCGCCGCGTAAGCGGGAGAGGTTCCGAAGCCACCCACGATGCCGAACATGGAGGACACGTTGACCACGGCACCGTTGCCGGACGCCTTCAGGGCTTCCGCTGCGGCCTTTTCGCCGAGGAATACGCTGGTCTGCGTCACGGCCACCACCTTGGCATACGTCTCAAGGCTGGTGTCTTCGATGGCCTGGTTGTCGCCGATGCCCGCGTTGTTGACCAGTACGTCGAGCCTGCCGAATTCCTCAAGGGCGAAAGCTACGACGCCCGCCCAGCCGGACTCGCTGGTCACGTCCAGGTGGAAGGCCCGCGCGTGCCCGCCGGCGGCGCCGATCTCTGCGGCCACCTGGGCGGCCAGTTCGTCCTGGATGTCCGCAACCACCACGGACCCGCCTTCGCCGGCAAAGCGGACGGCAGTTGCCCGGCCGATGCCGCTGGCTCCTCCGGTGATGATGGCGACTCGTCCGTCAAAACGGGACATGGGTGCTTCCTTTCCACAGCGGGCCGAGTTGTCAACGAAGCGGCCCAAGTCATTTATCCGACATTTGTTGGATAGTTAGAACGGTACGCTCGACGTGGCGGTTTATCCACCGCCGGCGGCCAAGATCACCCGGGAGTGTGACCTGCATGACATCGCAACCGAAGCAGGACCCCGAAGCACCTGCGCTTCGCGATCCGCGGGCTCTTCGCAGCCGGGAAAAGCTGGCCTCCGCCATCCTGGACCTTGCCGGGGAGAACGACGCCGGAACGCTCGCTGCGGGGCAGGTCGCAGCCGCCGCCGGGGTCAACAGGTCCACCTTCTACCAGCACGCAGCCTCCCCTGCAGCCCTGCTGCGGAAGGTCCTTTCCGACGAACTGGACGTGCTCCGCGCGGAACACCTCAGCGCGGCCGGCGGCGACATCGGCCCGGCCATCGGCGCGGTCACGGCCGACGTGGTCCGTCACCTGGACCGGCACCGCGCCATCTACCGCCGGGGACTGGTCACCGACGCCGGATCCGGCGGCCTGCACGCCATGCTCGGAGCGCACTTCGAAAGTTCGGTCCGCCTGCTGCTCGAACGGCGCGCCATTGCCGTACCCGCACCGGGCGGCCGGGAAGTCCCGCAGCCCATGGTTGCCCGGTTCATCGCCTACGGCGTGGTGGGCGCAATGGAGTCCCGGCTGGTGGAGGCCTCGCCCCGCCCGGTGGACGAATTCCTGGCGGACCTGCGCGAACTGCTTCCCGAGTGGTGGCCCATCGGCTGAGCGTGCACCGCGCCCGGCGGCCAGCAGGCGGCTAGAAGCGTCCGTAGCGTGCCCGCGCCATCGAATACACCCCATAGCAGGCCAGCCCCACCGCGATGACAGCCAGCAGGACGGTGCCGTAAGGCTGCGAGCCGAGCGTCTTCAGTCCCCCGTCCAGGCCGGTGGACTTTGACGGATCGGCGGTGACGGCAGCGGCGATCACCAGGACGCCGACGACGGCGAGCACCACGCCCTTGGCCACGTACCCGACGCTGCCGGTCCATTCAACGGCTGTCCGGGCGTTGCCGGGGTCCTGCAGGTCCTCCATGAAGTGCCGGCTGAAGCCCTTGTAGGCGTAGTACCCGCCGGCGCCGATGATGGCGAGTCCCACAACAACCAACAGCACCACTCCGGCAGGCGCCGCCATCAGTTTCGCGGTGAAGTCGGTGGCGGACTGGCTTGAACTCTTGCTTCCGCCGGTGGCAAACACCGCGAACGTGAAGGCGAGGACCCCGAACACCAGCGCCTTCCCGCCTGCAGTACCGGCTTTTTGCAGCTTCTTCTTGGACTCCGATTGGGAACGCGCCTCAAAAACTGCCTCGCTGACCATCCACAGGGCCAGCGCGGCGCAGGCGACCGCACCCGCCCACAGCAGGAAGACGCCGCCGGGCTTTGAGGCCACCGCCCCGATGGCGCCGGTCTGGTCAGCCTCGCCGCCCTGCCCGCCGGCGATCTGCAGGGCAATCACCCCGATCAGGATGTGAAGCAGCCCAATGAAGACGTATCCGGCCCGGGCCAACACCCGCAGCGCGGGGCTCCGGCTCGCCGACGCCGCTCCGGAAACTGCACGGTTTGCCTTCTCCGAGGCGTTGCCCATGGCCGGCCCTTTCGATCTGACGCTGATCATCTGTTCCGAGGCGTCCGTGCCCTGGCCGCGGTGGGAATGCTTCAGTGTAGATCTGTAAATGCCGTGCGGACAGACCTGCCCGGCCGGGATCCGCCGGAGTGGGTACACAATGGCAGTCATGGAGATTAAATGGCGGCAGGCCGTGGCGGCGGCGCTCCCGTGAGAGGCCTGGTGGACGGGATCCTCGGCGTGAGTCCGGCGCTCGCCTACACGCTGGTGGCCCTGCTTGTCTTCGCCGAGGACGCACTGTTCATCGGCTTCGTCATTCCCGGCGAAACGGCCGCCGTGCTGGGCGGGGTGGTGGCCAGCCGCGGCCAGGTGCAGTTGGGCGTCATGATGGGGCTGGTGGTGCTGGCCGCCATCATCGGCGACAGTGTGGGATACGAGGTGGGCAAGCATATGGGCCCCAGGCTGCTGGAGAACCGGTTCCTGCTCCGGCACCGCGACAACCTCGACAAGGCCCAGGACTTCCTGCGGCGCCGCGGCGGATCAGCAGTCTTCCTCGGCCGGTTCGTGGCGCTCTTCCGGGCCCTGATGCCGGCACTGGCGGGCGTCTCCGGCATGCACTATCCGCGCTTCCTGGCCTTCAACGCCGCGGGCGGGCTCATCTGGGGTGCGGGCTTCGTGCTGCTCGGCTATCTCGCCGGCAACTCCTATGGCGCCGTAGCCAAGGCCGCGGGCGAAGACGTGACTGCCGCCGTCGTGGTCATTGGCCTCGTTGCCGTGGTGATCTGGCGGGTGCGGCGTGCCCGCAGCAGGAAGCGGCAGCCGTCCTCGCCACCGCCAACCCAAAGCTGAGGCGGCTCCCGCTGCGCCAGTTGCCCCGTAAATCGCCGGGCTCCATACCGGCCGAACATAGGGGGCAGGGGCGGGTTCCTGAGCCTTGACGGCGGTGGTGGCCGGGCGTATACCGAAAAGGTCAGCGCGCTGGCCCCCGCTGGGCCCCGTATGGAGTCGGCTGCCCCCTGGTCTTGGTACACATCTGGAGTTGTCATGGGTAGCGATCGTTTTGACGTGCTCCGCGAACAGGTCCGCGGACAGGTCATCGAAGAAGGGGACGCCGGTTACGAGGAGGCCCGGCACGTCTACAACGGCATGATCGACCGCAGGCCAGCCGCGGTATTGCAGGTATCCCAGGCGGCAGACGTCATGGCCGCCGTGCGCTTCGCCCGCGGCCTCGGCATTGATGTTGCGGTGCGCGGCGGCGGGCACAGCGCCCCCGGATTCGGAACGGTCGACGACGGTCTGGTCCTGGATTTCTCGGCGCGCCGCGGGGTGCGGGTTGACCCGGCAGCGAGGACAGCGCGCGTCGAAGCCGGCGCGACGTGGGCTGACTACAACCACGCCACACACGCCTTCGGCCTGGCCAGCACGGGCGGCATCGTCGGCACCACCGGCGTCAGTGGACTGACCCTGGGCGGCGGCATCGGCTACCTTGCCCGCAAGTACGGCCTGTCCTGCGACAACCTCATCGGGGCCGACGTCGTGCTGGCTGACGGTTCATTCCTGACGGCCAGCGACGCCGAGAACGTTGACCTCTTCTGGGCTTTGCGCGGCGGCAGCGGCAACTTCGGCGTGGTCACCTCGCTCGAGTTCCGGCTGCACCCCGTGGATATGGTCCATGTGGGCATCATCTTCTTCGACGCGTCCACCGGAGCCGGCGTGGGTGCTGCCTACCGCGAATGGATTGCCGCCGAACCTGAGGAAATGGGAGCGTTCCTGGGCTTCCACCAGGGGCCACCGGTTCCGTTCCTGCCCGAGGAATGGCATGGACGGCCGGTTACGGTCGTCGTGGGCATGTGGACCGGCGATCCCGACGCCGGCCCCGCCCACTGGCAGCCGATGCTGGACGCAGGAGAACCGCTGGGCAGCTTCTTCGCACCCATGCCCTATCCCGCACTGAACATGATGTTCGACGGGCTGAATGTTCCCGGACTCCAGGGATACTGGAAGGCCGATTTCCTCCGGACCCTCAGCGACGATGCGCTGCGCGTCGCCGTCGAGAAATCGCCTGGCATCCCGAGCATCCATACGGCCAACCACTTCTACCCGATTGACGGGGCAGTCCAGCGGGTGGCTCCGGAAGCCACGGCCTTCGCCCACCGGAACGTCAATTTTGCGCCGGTGATCGCAGGGCAGTGGCCCGACGCCTCAGAGAATGAGGCGAACATCGCGTGGGTCCGCGATTACTGGACGGCACTGCATGAGTTCTCCGAGCCGGGCGGCTACCTCAACTTCCAGGACTCGGACGATCAAGCGCGCATCGAGGAGACGCTGGGTTCGAACTACGCGCGGCTTGCAGAAATCAAGGCCAAATACGATCCCGACAACTTCTTCCACATCAACCAGAACATCACGCCGGCACCGGCCACGGGCACCGGCGTTACACGTCCTGCCGCGGACGCACCTGCATCCCTGCAGCGGGAGGCAGTGGACCTGCAACCCGGGGCGGGCTCGGACGCCGCACCTCCGGAGGCCGCTCCGGCATCCTGAACACCTCTTCGGCCGTTGACACCGGTCCGGGTCCGGGGAGGCGTCCCCCGGATGAGGACCTGGCCCGTTGTGCCGCGACGGCGGCGCGGCGGGCCTGCCTGCGTGGCCCGGACGCCGTCGTCGTGCGCTGTTTTGTTGCCGCGGGCAAATAACAGGGGCCGGGCTATGGACTCTTCGGCAGGCCGCAATCAGACTGGCTACAACAGTTGGCCAGCGGATGGGCAGTTACGGGCACAAATTGATCGGCCGGGAATGGGCAGCTGCATTATTGGGGCGTTATCCGAGGCGGGTTGTCGAACCCGTGAAAGGACCTGGTCATGCCGGACTTCTCACCATTCTTCCCGCTCATTGCGATCATCCTGGGAGTGCTTTTTGCCGTTGGTTTCATTTGGGTGGCCACCAAACTGATGTGGAAAGTGGCAGAACCCAACGAAGCCCTGATCATTTCCGGGCTGACCCGCGGAACCCTGGATACCCGTGCCGGCATGGACTTCAAGATCGTGACGGGCAAGGGGGCACTGGTACTACCCGGGCTGCAGACCGTGCGCCCACTTTCGTTGACCCTGAATGAAACGGAACTCAAGGTTTCCTGCGTCACCTCGCAGGGAATCCAGGTGGTGGTGGAAGGGGTGGTCATTTACAAGATTGGGGACGCGCCACCGTTTATTGCCAATGCCGCCCGCCGTTTCCTCGGCCAGCAGCCCAAAATGGAGAGCCAGGTCTACAACGTCTTCGAGGGGCACCTGCGATCCATTATCGGCAGCATGACCATGGAGGAAATTATCCGGGAACGGGACAAGCTCGCTTCGCAGGTCCGCAGCGCCAGCGGCGTGGAAATGGAGAAGCTCGGCCTCGTGGTGGATTCGCTGCAGATCAAGGATCTGCAGGATCCCACCGGGTACATCCAGAACATCGCCAAGCCGCACATTGCCCAGGTGAAGATGGAAGCCAGGATCGCCGAGGCCACCCGCAACCGGGAGGCGGCCGAGAAGGAGGCCGAAGCGGCGGCACTGATCGCTGACGCCCAAAGCCTTTCCGCCATCAGGCAGTCCGTGGCGCAGGCCAACGCAGAACGTGCCCGGGCCAACGCTGCCCAGGCCGGTCCGCTGGCGGAGGCCACAGCACGCCAGCAGGTGGTGGTCCAGGAAACCGAAGTCGCCAAGCTCGAGGCCGACCGCGAGGAACAAAAGCTTCAAACCACCATCCGGAAGCCCGCAGACGCCAAGGCCTATGCCAAGCGCACCGACGCAGAAGGGCAAAAGGCGGCAGACATCAGCGCCGCAGAAGCCCTGGCACGGCGCACAGAGCTCGAAGCCCAGGCCAACGCCCGCCGAACGGAAATGACGGCACAGGCAAACGCCACCGCCGCGGCTGCAGCAGCGGGCGCCACCAAGGTCACCGGTGAGGCCGAGGCTGCGGCCACCAAGGCCAAGGGCGATGCTGCCGCCTCCGCCATCAAGGCCAAGGCCCTGGCCGAGGCGGACGGCATCAAGGCACGGGCCGAAGCCCTGGCCAGCAACCAGGACGCCGTGATTTCCCAGCAGCTCGCCGAAAACATGCCCGCCATCATCGCGGCCGCCGCCGAACCCTTCTCGCACGTTGGCCAAATGACAGTCCTGAACGGCGGCGAGGGCGTCAACAAGATGCTCGGCGGGATCCTGGCCCAGGCCGGCGACTACCTGCCGGCACTGCGCACCGCACTCCGCAACGGCAAGGACGCCAAAGACTCCTCGCGGACACCAACGGCTCCCGGCGCCTAGGAAGGCCATGCACAGGAATGCCGACCGCAGCCTGACAGGCAAGATCGCCCGGGTGACGGGACGGATCGGGCCCGGCACCATCGGCGAGGTCATGTTGCCCTATCTCGGCGGAACCATGGCCTTCCATGCACACCCCTTCGACAAGGCGAGCGGTTTCGCAGTGGGCGAGGAGGTGCTGGTGATCTACTTCGAACCGCCGCAAACGGTGTACGTCGAAGAACTCCCGGACGTGCTCCGGCACGCGGAGTAACCACCCGGCATCCGATAGAATCTCCTGTCGGCGAGCCTCCGCTCGCCCCTGATTTTCCCTGCGCACGGCGCGGGACTGAAGAAGTACTCAGAGGGGACGCAATGAGGCATGCCTCCGCGGTCAAGCGCGCCAACAACGGAACCGGGCACGCCCCACGGCTCGACATCCAGGGGCTCCGCGCACTGGCCGTTGGCCTCGTGGTGGTCTACCACCTCCGGCCGGAGGCCCTGGCGGGCGGGTTCATCGGCGTCGACGTGTTCTTCGTCCTTTCAGGGTTCCTGATCATCGGTTCCCTGGCACGGGAAGCTGCCAAGCACTCGTCGATCTCCGTCCCCGCCTTCTATGCCAGGCGGATCCGCCGGCTCTTCCCGGCGTCGGCTGCCGTGCTGGTGGCGGTCCTGCTGGGGACCGTGCTGCTGCTTCCGCAGAGCCGCTGGCAGGGCATCTCGGCCGATGTGCTCTTTTCGCTTCTCCAGGTGCAGAACTGGCACCAGGCGTTGTCCGCGGTGTCCTATGCGGGGGCAACTGGGGAAGTGTCACCGCTTCAGCACTTCTGGTCCCTCGCGGTCGAGGAACAGTTCTACCTGGTGATCCCGTTCTTCTTCCTGGGCCTTGTGCTGGCCGCCCGCCGCCTGAACCGGGCGGCAGACACGTTCATTGTTCCCGCACTGGCTGCGGTGGCACTGGTGTCCTTCGCGTACAGCATCTACCTCAGCAACAACGAACACACCCTGGCCTACTTCGTGACGGGCACCAGGGTGTGGGAGTTGGCCGTCGGCGGACTGGCCGCCCTGGTGCCGGCCATGGGCATCCTGACCGGGCGCCGTGCCGCCCTTGCCAGCTGGGTGGGCGTGGCCGCCGTCGTCATCCCCGTCTTCTTCCTGACCACCGATATGCCGTTCCCCGGCAGCATCGCCGCCATACCCGTGCTCGGCACTGCACTGCTCCTGAGGTCAGGCAGCGCGGCGGCAGCCGTTCCGTGGTCAGCGTCCAGGGTGCTCAGCCTCCGTCCGCTGACCTTCATTGGCGACGTCTCGTACTCGCTCTACCTGTGGCATTGGCCAGTCATCGTGTTCGCCGTGGCCCTGCTGGGCCGCGCGCCACGGATCAGGGAGGCCGTCCTTTTGGCAGTGCTGAGCCTCGGGCTCGCAGCTGCGTCCTATTACTGGGTGGAGCAGCGCTTCCGGCACCCTTCCAGCCGGAACACCGGGTGGGGCGGCCACCGGAAGGTGTACGTCCTTGCCATGTGCAGCGCGGTGCTGGTGACCGTGGCGGCGTGGGCGCCGTGGCAGGTTGTTGAGGTCAAGCGGGCCCAGCTGTCCACTGCCCTGTCCGACCGGGACTACCCCGGCGCCCAGGCGTGGTCCGAGCGTCCCGCCGCCGTTCCCGCGGGCATGCCCGTCCGCCCGGATCCGTCCGTGGCGATGCAGGACGTTCCGGCCACGAGTGTTGGCGCATGCGGTGTCTACGATCCGGCCACGGTGCCTGATACTGACTGCTGGTTCGGGTCACAGGACCAGCAGGCGCCCGTAGTGGTCGTGGTGGGCGATTCGCACGCCGGCCAGTTCGTGGATCCGCTCGTTGCGGTGTCGAAGAAGATTCCGCTCAGGATCCACGCGATGGTGCGCAACGGCTGCCCGTTTGCGCTGACGCCGCCACGCTCCGCGGACACCGTGTATGCCAACTGCTCGGCGCAGAACGCCATCACTGCCGAGAAGATTATCGGGCAGAAACCGGATCTGGTCCTGGTGGCGGGGATGCGCGAGGACGGCTACCGCAAGGCGCTCGGGTGGCACTGGTCCCCGGAATCCCCGCTGGCTGAGGGTTACGTCCAGTCCCTGTCACGGCTGCGCGGGGCGGGCCTGCGCGTCGCCGTGATCGCCGATCCGCCGTACCCCGGCGGAAATCCGGTGGAATGCCTGCAGAAGCACGGCAAGCAGGATCAATGCGCAACGTCCGCAGCCGAGGCCCTTGCAGGTACGGACACTCTGGTGACTGCCGCCGGCAGTGTTCCCGGGGTTGAAACGATCGACCTGTCCCGCCATTTCTGCCGCGACGGCGTCTGCCCGGTGGTTATTGGCAATGTCCTTGTCTACCGCGACAACCACATGACGAACACGTTCGCGAAGTCGCTGGCCCCGGACCTCGCCGTGGCATTGCGCCTGGGCTAAGCCCCGGGAGCCGGACAGGCCAGTCCCCTGGTCACCTTCGTTGAACGATGGTTCCGCCGACCTCCCTTGGGCGGCGCTGTTGCCAGCGCTCCTGCCTTTAGCCCTCGCACTCGCTGCAGTACGAATGGCCGTTGCTTTCCCGCGCCAGCTGGGAGCGGTGGCGGACCAGGAAGCAGGAGTAGCAGGTGAATTCGTCCGCGCCCTGGGGAATGACCTGGACTGTCAGTTCCTCAGAGACGATTTCTCCACCGGGGGTCAGGCCTTCATCCAGTGCATCCGCTTCGTCCAACTGGGTAACAACGCTGCGGGCGTCGGGGGCGTTGGCAGATTGCAACGCCTCCAGGGAACGGTCCTGGGACTCCTTTACATCGGAGCGGACCTCGTCATAATCGGTTGCCACGGGTGCATCTCATCTCTCTTGCCGGCTGCTCACTTGACGTGTCTCCAACGTGCGCCGCTGCGCCGTTGTTCCCGAAGGGGTGAACACACCTAGCCGGCCCCTGGAAATCCGGGGCTGGAACTGCCTCGAAATCTATCTCAGCGTTCCGGTCACCGTTGCATAAGTGACCGCTTTGTCCTTGACCCGGCGGATGTAGGCATCGGACTGGTTGTACGAGTAGATGGCCTGCGTCCACCCCTGGGACGTCCGAAGGTCGCGGCCGTTGAGGCAAAGATACGTGGCGGCGCTGAGGGCGGCGTCGTCGATGTTGAAGGGGTCCGCTGCTCCATCGCCGTTGCCGTCTCGACCCACCAGCCGCCACGTCGAGGGTATGAACTGCATGGGTCCGACGGCCCGGTCCCACTGGCCATCTCCGTCCAGTGCGCCGCCGTCGGTGTCCGGGATTGCGGCGAATCCTTCGCCGTCGAGGCTTGGGCCAACAATGGCGCCGCTTGCCTGCCCGTCCGTGTCCAGGCTGCCACCGCCGTGGGTTCCGTGTCCCGATTCCACGGAGCCGATGGCGGCCAGCGTGTTCCAACCGATTCCGCAGGCCGGGGAAGATCCATTGGCCGAGGCGGCTGCGGCAACGTAGGCCCGCAGGGCACGGGAAGGGATGCCGGTCTGCGCCGCTGCATCCGTGAGCCACTGGGCATCCGGGCTTGCCGTGACGTTGACGGCCGTTGTCATTCCGCTACGCCCCGCATCGAGTTTCACGCCCGCCAGCGGGGGCGGTGGGAGGATCTGGCCGGTGTCCTCCGCACCGGACTTCCCGGCAGCCCAGAACGAGAATGCGGTGCCCACGCAGATCAGGAACAGGCAGAGAACCACATAACGTCGAATACGGAGCACTGACTAATCAAACCATCAACACCGGCGGACAATTCATCTGTACACATCAGTGGCGTCACCGTGGCTTGACGGCGCCGAGTGGGGTATCTTGTTGCTACTCGTGGTTGAGCAGCCAGCCCGCACAGTGCGCGCAAGGGAGCCCCCGTGAGTTCTACGCCAACCATCAATGGTTCAGCGATCCACCACGCTTCCCTCCGTAGCTTTGCCCTGGAAACGGGCTAAAGACCACCTGTTGCACCGAGGATGCGGTAACAGGTGAGGGTGGCCCAATGCAGTACCGGCCCCCGCCGTGGGCCGGTACCAGAATTGGGGGCCGGCCCACGGTCCACCCGCGACGCAGCGCTGATTCGCCCCGCCGCAGGAGCCGGAAAGCGTCACCAGAACGGCACAGGCTAGTGGCGGCTCCAGTCGGCGATGGTGCGGTCCATGAACGTGGCGACCGCCTGGACGATGTCCGTGGAGGGGTCGTTCAGCCATTGCAGTCCGATGCCGTCCAGGACGGCCGTCACAATGCGGACTTCCATATCAATCTGTGCCGGCGCTAAGGACGTTGTTTCGCCCGCATCGGCAGCCTGGCGAAGGTGTCCGGCCAGTATGGTGAGGTTGCGGTCATATCGGTGCCGGATGAACGTATGGGCGGGGTGCGCAGGGTTAGACGCTTCGGCGGCCATGGTGATGAAAAGTTCGAGCAGGCCAGGATTGGCCAGGTGTGCGCTCATGACCAGGGGCAGGCGCCGAAAGTACTCCAGCCCCTCAACTCCCGAGAGGCCGGTTTCAACGGTTTGGCGGTCCCACTCCTCCAGCACCGCCGTCAACAGTCCTTCCTTGCTGCCAAAGTGCTGCAGCAGCGTGGCATGCGAGACACCGACGCGCTCGGCGATGGTTCGGATGGATCCGCCGGCAAAGCCCTGCTCACCAAAGACCGTCAGGGCCGCCTGCACGATCTGCTCCCGCCGCCGCACCCCTGTTTTATATGGGCCCCTGGGGGCAGAGACAGCCTTGCCGGCCATTCAGGCACTTCCTTTTTCCGGGACGTTGACGAAAACCTACCATTCGGTTATGGTTCATGTCCAGAAGAGGTCCCTACGACTACCCGGGAAGTGCTCATGCGGTATTCCATCCTCGGCCGGACCGGCCTCAAGGTCTCCCGGATCTGTCTCGGTACCGCGACGTTCGGCGTTGCACCCGACGCGCGCGAAGCCGGCCGGCTGGTCGGCGCGGCGCTCGACCTTGGTATCAACTTCATCGATACCGCAGACTCCTACGGCAACATGCCCGTCTTCGATCGCCCGGGCGCCCCGGCGTCCGCAGACCGCGAACCCGCCGAGCAGATCCTCGGCCGCGCGCTGCGCGGCCGCCGCGATGAGGCAGTCATCGCTACAAAGTCCCAGGTCCATGTTGGCCCCGGGATCAATGATGGCGGCCTGTCGCGCCGCCACATCATCGCGCAGGTCGAGACCAGCCTGCGGCGCCTGGGCACGGACTACATCGACCTCTACTACGCACACAACCCCGACCCCGACACTCCACTCGAACAAACCCTCAGCGCGTACGACGATCTCATCCGCCAAGGCAAGATCCGCTACATCGGCCTGTCCAACCACCCCGCCTGGCAACTCGTCCACGCTTTGTGGCTCGCCGACGACCGCCGCTACTACGGACCCGTGGCCACCCAGGTGAAGTACAACCTGATCGACCGCACAGCCGAACGGGAACTGGCGCCGGCCTGCGACGAATTTGGCGTCTCGATCATCCCGTACGCCCCGCTGCACGGTGGCCTGCTTGCTGATCTTCGCGTCCTTGACCGGGGCGTCAGCGGCGACCAGCGCTTCGCAGGGCCCGGCTTTACCAGTGGCGAGATCAATACGGCCCGCGAACTCGACCGGCTCAGCCGCGAGTGGGGACTGGCACTCAACCAATCCTCACTGGCTTGGCTGCTGTCCCGGCCGGCTGTGGCATCGGCCATCGTGGGGGCCGAGTCTGTCGAAGAACTCCACGCCAACGCTTCCGCGGCTGACGTCGACCTGGACAACGACCAACTCGCCGCCATCACAGCCTTGACGAGCGCCTTGGCCTGAAGTCCGGAGCAAGAACGCACGACGCCGGCGGAAGGGTTCGCGTCCGCGCGCTCGAGTTCTCGGAGGCGTCGGGTATGGCGCCTCCGGGCCCGCCGCCCTGCGGAATCATTCCCGGCGGCAGCCGCAGGATTGGCGGACCTGGAGGTCGGCGGGGAAGATGAGGTGCTCGGGGGTGTTGCCCCGTCCGGTGCCGATCAGGGCGTTGACCGCGGCTTCGGCCATGGCTTTTGCCGGCTGCCTGACTGTGGTCAGGGGCGGCCAGCTGTACTCCGCTTCCGCCGACCCGTCAAAGGACGCCAACGCCATATCCGCCGGCACGGACAAACCCGCCTCATGCAGCGCCCGCAGGATCCCCACGGCCTGCAGGTCCGACGTCGCAAAAATAGCCGTGGGCCGCTCCGCCCCGGCCAGCAGCCGCTTGCCCGCAGCGTAACCGCCCTCCCGCGTGAACGGGGTCCGCACAATGGGACCCTCCGGCAGGCCCGCCCCGGCCAGGGCCTGCAACCAGCCCTCCTCACGGCCGTCGTAATAGTTGCCCGTGTTCGTTCCCATCGCCAACGCGATCCGCGTGTGACCGTGACCGATCAGGTGCTCCACGGCAGCCCGCGCACCGGCCACCAGATCCACCCCCACACTGTTGAACCCCGGCGCCTCCGCACTGTGGTTCAACAACACCACCGGGACCTCCGCCGACTCGAAGTCCGCCACCCCGGGCTCCATCAACACACTCGAGACGATCACACCGTCCACCTGCCGGGCCGCCAGGTTACGCACGTTCCGGCGCTCCTTAGCCACGTTCCCGTCCGAATTGGTCAACACCAGCGCATAGCCCAGCCCGTCCGCGGCCTCTTCCACCGCGTGCGCCAGCAACGAAAAGAACGGGTTGCTGTTATCCGGAATGACCAGCCCGATCGTCTCACTCGAGCCCAGCTTCAACGCCCTGGCCGCAGCATTGGGCCGGTACCCCAACCGCCGGATGGCATCCTGGACCTTCGCCTCAGTGGCAGGCGCCACCCGCTTCGGACCACCATTCACCACATAACTCACCACGGCAGTACTCACCCCGGCGAACCGCGCAACATCCTTACGCGTCACAGGCCCCCGGGGCCCCGGCACAGCCGACATGGTCATGGAGTACATGGCTCCTAGGGGTTGGCCGGGGCGTCGCCGAAGTCGCGGATGGGAAGCCGCGCCCCGTTCTGCTGCGCCGAGGCGTGGGCCACGATGCCGGGCAGGGTGAAGCGTGCGGCCACCCAGGCGTTGACCGGGGGCAACGTTCCCTCGTTGACGGCGGTGACGAAGTCGTCCACCAGGAAGTGGTGGCTGCCCTCGTGTCCGTTAGGGGCGCCGCGGAACTCCTCCGGCAGCCGCCCCGCGTCGTGCACGGGAGCAAGCCCTGATACGAATGCGTCACGCAGTTCGGGCGCAACATTGGCCAGGGACGGATCGTCCAGCGGAATGCTGGGCCGCGTCTCCATCTGTTCCGAGATGTCGTGGACGTTCTTCTTGTCCTGCCACACCGTGACTTTGGCGAGCTGTTCGAAGCTGGCCTCGGTTCCGAAGAAGCGGAACCGGGACTCCCGGATGTGGGAGGGGTAGCCCACGCGACGCATTTCGTTGGTGCGCATCACGCCGCCGTCGTTCAGTTCAAAGAGGGCCGTGGCGTTGGAGAAGTCGTTGCCGAACATGCTGACGTCCTTGTCGAAGACGCCGTCATTGCGGTCGTCCTTCACGCCGAAGCAGCTGACGCTGACCGCATGCGACGGAAGTGCGCCAAGGACGCCGCCGATGGCATGGGTGGGGTACAGCATGGGCGGGTAGCTGGCCGTCTCTTTCCAGCGGTCGCCGCCGCTGTACTGGTAGGCGTCGTAGAAGCCCAGGTCCATGTCATGGACGTAGTCGCCCTCAGAGTAGAAGATCCGCCCAAACTTGCCTGCAGCGTGCTGTTCGCGGGCGTAGACGGTGGCGGGGTTGTAGTAGCTGGTCTCCCCCATCATGTACACCCGGCCGGTTTCACGGACGGCTTCGATGATGCGGGCGATTTCTTCTTCCGTCACCGCCATGGGCACGGCCGAGTAGACATGCTTGCCCGCGCGGAGGGCACGTTCAACCAGCGGACCGTGGGTCCAGCGCTGGGTGAAGATGGCCACGGCGTCAACATCGGAGGCCAGAAGGGCCTCAAAATCCGGCTTCACACCGGCGAGGTCGTAGCGATCCACCGCCTCGGCAGCGCGTTCCGGGCGCTCATCCACCACGTACACCTCCCTGACGCCGGGGTGGAGGTTGAACAGGTGGGCAAACTGGCCGCCGAACTGGCCGGCGCCAACGATGCCGATTGAGAACGTCATTGTTTTCCTTCTGTGTGGAAGTGGATGTGCGCCGGTGGCGGCGCAGAAGCAGGAATCCAGTATGTGTTTCCCGCCCTGCCAATGCGGGAACTCAGTTGTTCTACTCGAGTCAACAACTCCAGGCCATAAAAATCAAGCCGTTTCGGGGCATAAATTAATCTCTTGCCTCACTCCATCTACTCGTGTAGATTGCAGCTCAGGTTGTTAGGCACATCACACAATCAGGAAGGGTCGAAGATGACCACCCTTACCAGGAGCCCCCGTTCGGGGGAGCAAAACCCCAAGCGAACACGGCTTAACCGGAAGCTGCCCGGCACCCGCAGCGAGGTCAGGATTGCCCTGTTCTTCATCGCACCGGCCATGATCGGATTCGTCCTCTTCTACCTGGTGCCCACCATCCGCGGGATCTACCTCAGCTTCACGGAATACAACATCCTCGGAGATCCGGAATGGATCGGGCTGGAGAACTACCAGGCGATCGCCAAGGATCCCCTGTTTTGGAACTCACTGGCCGTCACCGGCCAGTACGTCGTCCTGAACATCGCGCTGCAGACGTCACTGGCACTGGGTCTGGCGCTGCTCATGCACCAGGTGGCCAAGTCGACCATCATCCGGGGCGCACTGCTGCTCCCCTACCTGATGTCCAACGTCATTGCCGCCCTGCTGTGGTTCTGGATGCTGGACTACCAGATCGGCGTGGTGAACCAGTTCATCGAGTGGGCCGGCCTGCCCCGGGCCGCCTTCTTCGGCAGCGAGGAATGGGCCATCCCCACGCAGGCGCTGATTAACACCTGGCGGCACATGGGCTACACCGCGCTGCTGATCTTCGCCGGCCTGCAGTCCATTCCGGGCCACGTCTACGAGGTGGCCAAGCTGGACGGCGCATCGGCATGGCAGACCTTCCGGAAGATCACCATCCCGCTGCTGCGTCCGGTCCTGGTACTGGTCCTGGTGGTCACCGTCATCGGTTCCTTCCAGGTCTTCGACACCGTCGCGGTGACCACAGGCGGCGGCCCGGTGAACGCCACCCGCGTCATCCAGTACTACATCTACCAGCGCGCCTTCACGGAGTCGGACTTCGGCTACGGATCGGCCATCGCCGTCATTCTCTTCCTCATCCTCGCCCTGGTGGCCTTCATCCAGATGAAGTTCCTCAAGGGCAACGAGTCGGACCTGGACTAAGGAGTCCTCCATGACCACCACCGCAAGCCGCGCGCCGCTGGCCAAGCCGGCCAGCCGCCGTCGTACGGCAAAGCACCGTCCGTTCAACCCACGCCGCGCCGGCGCCTGGGCCCTGCTGATCCTGGCCATCGCCGTCTCCGTCCTTCCCTTCCTCTGGGTGCTGCGGACCGCGCTGTCCACCAACAACGCGCTGGCAACCAACGCCGGCAGCCTCCTCCCGGCCGAATTCACCTTCGGTGCCTTCAAGCGGGTTTTCGGCCTGCAGACTCCCGCGGAGGCCGTTGCCGAAGGCGGCTCGGGCGCCGCGATCGATTTCTGGATCTACCTGCGCAACTCCGTTGTCTTCTCCTCCATCACCACCGCCGGGGCCGTGTTCTTCAGTGCCATGGCCGCCTACGCTTTCGCCCGGCTCCGCTGGAAGGGCCGCAATGCCGTCTTCAGCCTCTTCCTCGGCACCATGCTGGTCCCGCCGATCTTCACGGCGCTGCCCAACTTCCTGCTGATCAAGAACCTGGACCTGCTCAACACCATGCTCGGAATGGTCCTCCCCTATCTGTTCATGACCCCGTTCGCCATCTTCTTCCTCCGCCAGTTCTTCCTGAACATGTCCCGCGAGGTAGAGGAAGCGGCAATGCTCGACGGTGCCAAGCACCTCCGCATCTTCTTCCAGATTGTCCTGCCCAACGCCGCAGCCCCCATCGCCACCCTCGCCCTGCTCACCTTCATCGGCCAGTGGAACGAGTACTTCTGGCCGCTGCTGGTCGGCTCCCAGGATGACGTCCGCGTGCTCCAGGTGGGGCTCGGCGTCTTCAAATCGCAGTCCCCGCAGGGCGCACCGGACTGGTCCGGCCTGATGGCCGCCACCCTCGTCTCGGCCCTGCCGGTCCTGATCCTCTTCGCCGCCTTCGGCAAGAAGATCGTCAACTCCATCGGCTTCTCCGGCATCAAGTAGACCCCCTTTTTTCTCCTGCAACCTCGCGCGGGCCATGGCGGCCTGCCCGAAAACATCCCTGAAAGGACCTCCCATGAAGAAAATGAAAGCAACCGGTGCCCTTGCTGCGGCCGCCGCAGCAGTCCTCGCTCTCTCCGCCTGCGGCAGCGGCGGCGGTTCGGCCGAAGCCGGCAAGGGCGAAATCAGCTACTGGCTCTGGGACGCCAACCAGCTCCCCGCCTACCAGCAGTGCGCCGACGACTTCACCAAGGCCAACCCGGACATCACCGTCAAGATCACCCAGCGCGGCTGGGACGACTACTGGAGCACCCTCACCAACGGCTTCGTGGGCGGCACCGCACCGGACGTCTTCACCAACCACCTGGGCCGGTACGGCGAGCTCGCCGAGAACAAGCAGCTCCTGGCCATCGATGACGCAGTGGACAAAGACAAAGTGGACCTGTCCGCCTACAACGAAGGCCTCGCGGACCTCTGGGTGGGCCAGGACGGCAAGCGGTACGGCCTGCCCAAGGACTGGGACACCATCGGCCTGTTCTACAACAAGGACATGCTCGCTTCCGCCGGCATCTCCGAGGACCAGATGAAGGACCTCACCTGGAACCCCAAGGACGGCGGCACCTACGAGAAGGTCATCGCCCACCTCACCGTGGACAAGAGCGGCAAGCGCGGTGACGAGCCCGGGTTCGACAAGAACAACGTCCAGGTCTACGGCCTGGGCCTGAACGGCGGCGGCGACTCCTCCGGCCAGACCGAGTGGAGCTACCTCACCAACACCACCGGCTGGTCCCACACGGACAAGAACCCGTGGGGCACCCACTACAACTATGACGATCCGAAATTCCAGGACAGCATGCAGTGGTTTGCGGGCCTGGCGGACAGGGGCTACATGCCCAAGCTCGAAACCACCGTCGGCGCCAGCATGGCTGACACCTTCGCCGCCGGCAAGTCCGCCATCAACGCCCACGGTTCATGGATGATCGGCCAGTACACCGGATACAAGGGCATCCAGGTGGGCATCGCTCCCACCCCAGTGGGCCCCGAAGGCAAGCGCGCTTCCATGTTCAACGGCCTGGCAGACTCCATCTGGGCCGGCACCAAGAAGAAGGACGCCTCCATCAAGTGGGTTGAATACCTGGCTTCATCCGCCTGCCAGGACGTCGTTGCGTCTAAAGCCGTGGTCTTCCCCGCACTGAAGGCATCCTCGGACAAGGCAGCCGCAGCATTCCAGGCCAAGGGCGTGGACGTCACCGCCTTCACCGAGCACGTGAAGAACAAGACCACGTTCCTGTACCCGATCACGGACAACACCGCCAAGGTCAAGGGCATCATGGAACCGGCCATGGACGCCGTAGTGTCCGGCAAGGCGCCGGTCAGTTCGCTGACGGCCGCCAACGAACAGGTCAACGCGCTGTTCAAGTAACCCCTAAAAAAGTGGCTGCGTTTGTGGTCGCAGCCACCCGGCCGGGTCCCGCCGTCCTCCTCCTCGCGGCGGCGGCACCCGGCCACCCCCTTCCCTGGCATTCCCGTTATGCGTAACTTAAGACGCACCCTGAACACCGAAAGAGACCACCATGGATCCCCTGCACCTCCGTTCCGCCGGCACCAGCCTGCTGATCAGCTTCGACAGCGGGGAGGCCGAGGTCATCCACTGGGGCGCGGACCTGGGTGCAGCACTTCCAGACCTCGCAGTCCTCACCACGCCCGTAGGAAATTCCTCCGTGGACGCCCGCGTCCCGGCCGCACTCCTCCCCCAGGCTTCCTCGTCCTGGCGGGGCCGCCCTGCCCTCCGCGGCAACCGGATCACTGACGGCGCCCCCGGCATGGATTTCTCTTCCCGCCTCCGCGTCACGTCGGTGGACACCGCAGGCCCCGGGCGGGCCACCATTGTCCAGGCCGATGCCGACACCGGCATCAGCGTCGCCACCGCCCTCACACTGCACCCGGGTGGCCTGCTGGAACTGCGGCATACCCTTACCAACAACGGCACCACCCCCTTCCAGGTGGACGAACTGGCCACCGTCCTCCCCGTAGCGCCGGACGCCGTCGAACTCCTTGACCTGACCGGACGCTGGTGCCGCGAACGCCACCCGCAGCGGCGGCCCATCCAGCAAGGCACGTGGGTCCGCTCCGGACGGCATGGCCGCACCGGCCACGACTCTTCCCTCCTGTTTGCCGCCGGCACCCAAAGTTTCGGCAACCGGCACGGCAAGGTCTGGGCCACCCACCTGGCATGGAGCGGCAACCATGAACAGTTCGCAGACACCATCGGCGACGGACGGACCATGATCGGCGGCTCGGAACTGCTGGGCTCCGCGGAGGTCATCCTCGCGCCGGACGGCAGCTACACCACACCTGCCCTGTTCGCTGCCTTTTCGGACCGCGGCCTGGACGGCATCACCGAGGCCTTCTACAGCTGGTTCCGGTCCCGCCCGCACCACATCCTTCCTGCCGCCGCGGCCGGCACAGCCTCCACGGCCGGCGCTCCCGCCGCGAAGCCGCGCCCGGTGGTGCTGAACACCTGGGAGGCCGTGTACTTTAACCACGACCTCGACACCCTGATCGAACTTGCCGATTCCGCAGCGGACCTCGGCGTGGAGCGATTCGTGCTCGACGACGGCTGGTTCCGCGGCCGCCGCGACGACCACGCGGGCCTGGGCGACTGGTACGTGGACGAAACCCTGTGGCCGGACGGGCTGACGCCGCTGATCGAAGCCGTCACCTCGCGGGGAATGGAGTTCGGGCTGTGGGTGGAACCGGAGATGGTCAACCTGGACTCGGATGTTGCCAGGGCCCACCCGGACTGGATTTCAGGCCCTTCAGCGGTAGCCCACAAGGACGGCGGCCGGCTGCCCCTTGAATGGCGCAACCAGCACGTCATCGACCTCGTCAATCCGGAAGCCTGGCAGTACGTCTTCGACCGGATCTCGGCACTCCTGGCTGAGAACAACATCAGC
Source organism: Pseudarthrobacter equi (assembly GCF_900105535.1). NCBI lineage: Bacteria > Bacillati > Actinomycetota > Actinomycetes > Micrococcales > Micrococcaceae > Pseudarthrobacter > Pseudarthrobacter equi. The sequence goes on along the minus strand of NZ_LT629779.1, from coordinate 2,353,950 downwards.
TACCTCAAGTGGGACCAGAACCGGGACATCGTTGAACAGGGCCATGCCGGCCGCGCGTCCGTCCACGAACAGACCCTCGCCGCCTACCGGCTGTTCGACGAGCTCCGCAAGGCCCATCCCGGCGTCGAGATTGAAAGCTGCTCCTCCGGCGGCGGACGCGTTGACCTGGGAATCCTGGAGCGGACCGGACGTGTCTGGGCGTCGGACTGCAACGACGCCCTGGAACGGCAGGCCGTCCAGCGCTGGACCGGCGCCGTGGTTCCGCCGGAGCTCGTGGGCAGCCACATCGGCCCCACCACCTCGCACACCACAGCCCGCACGCACGACCTGTCCTTCCGTGCCATCACCGCCTTCTTCGGCCACTTCGGCATGGAATGGGACGTCCGCGGCGTCCAGGGCGCGGAACGGGAGGAGCTGCGGCGCGTCGTCGGGCTCTTCAAGGAGCACCGGGGCCTGATCCACAGCGGCCACCCGGTCCACGCGGACATCGCTGATGAGGCATACCAGCTGCACGGCGTGGCGGCCGCGGAACCCGCTGCGGAAGGTACGACGGCGGCGCTGTTCGCCTTTGTCTGTGCCCGCACCTCGGGTGCCGAGCAGCCGGGACGGATGGGCCTGCCCGGACTCGACCCGGACCGGACCTACCGGGTGGAACCCATCTTCCCGGCCCCCGGCGATAACGATTACGGACACACGTTCACCCAGGTGCAGCCACCGGCCTGGCTCACTGACGGTGCAACGGCCAGCGGCCGGTTCCTCGGCGAAGTTGGCCTGCCGATGCCGATGCTCAACCCGGAGCACGCGCTGCTCATCAAGGTCACGGCCGTCTAGGCGGTCACAACCCACGAACGTATGGCCCGGCGGAAACTTCAGCCGGGCCATACGTGTGTGGCACGGAAACCTCAGCCGGAGCGACTGCCCGGAAGCCCTGGCTCCGGGGGACTCCATGGGCCTGCATGGCGTTGCCGCCCATCCGGTACTGCGTCAGGTCCGAATGCCCTTATGACACCTGAACGAGTGTGGAAACTTTTGCTACCTGACTGGAGATGATCGTGAACCAGAGTGCCAAGACCATGACCCGGACCGCCGCCGCTTCCCTGCTGGCCCTGACCGGTTTGGCCGCAACCACCCTCCCCGCGCAGGCCGCTACGGCGTCCAGCCCCGTAACTGAAGTTTCCCGGCAGGCCACCGGCTCCCTTCTGCTGGGCGATGTACTCGCCGGCGGAATTTTGAACGGCGGCGTCATCAACGGTCCCGTAGTGGACGGCCCACTGGTGGACTTGGGCGGCACCGGCCCCTTCCAGTTCGGCCAGTTCCAGTAACCTTCCCCGCCTGACCCACCGCTGCCCGGCCTCCACGCCGGGCAGCGGTGCTTCGCCATGCCCCCGACGTGCCAGCCGGCCCAGAGATCCCGAGAAGGAACATGTCCCACGACGCACTGAACTCCCCTGCCCGCCCAGCTCTGCGGCTGGACCTGACCCAGGCCCAGCGTGGCATCTGGTATGCGCAGAAGCTGGCACCGGAGAATCCGATGTTCCAGATCGGTCAGTTTGTTGAGATCACCGGTCCGTTGGACCATAATGTCCTTGCGGCCGCCCTGAAGCAGGGGGTTGCAGGCACCGAGGCCCTCACCATGGCCTTCAGCGAGGACAAAGACGGGCCGTTCCAGTACCCGCGTCCGCGGCCGGCCGTTCTTGATGTCACCGATCTGGCCGGCGCTGCAGACCCGGAAGCACAGGCCCGGGCCCTCATGGACGCCGACCTGGCACTCCCCCGGGATCCTTTATCGGAGCACCTGCTCCATACAGAGCTCATCCGCCTCGCGCCCGAACGTCATTTCTTCTACCAGCGCGTGCACCACCTCCTGCTGGACGGCTATTCCGCGGTCCTGGTCCTGCGACGGGTGGCTGAGCTCTACAACATCCTCCTGGCGGACGACGGCGGCGGGCAGGCCACCGGGGAAGGTCCGGGCTTTGCACGGTTCACGGATCTCCTGGCGGCTGAGGCGGGTTACGCCGGGTCCGACGGCGCCGCGGCCGACCGCGCCTTCTGGGATGCCGAGCTTACCGGGGCGCCTCCTGCCACAGGCCTGGCCGGGCGGCCCAACGGTGCCGCGGGGTCGCTGATCCGGGCTTCGATGGTCCTCCCACCCGCCGCGGCCACGGCCCTCGAGGGTGCGCCGGCAAGCGCGCCGGCGCTGATCCTGACTGCCGCGTCCCTGTACCTGCACCGGATCACCGGTGAGCGCACCGCCTCGGTGGCATTGCCCGTCACGGCCCGGCGCGGACATCTGGCGAAGTCAACGCCGTCCATGCTGTCGAACATCGTTCCCGTCAAGCTCACCGTGGACCCCGGCGAAACCATTACCGCCACCGCGGCCGCGGTGGGACGCAGCCTCCGCGGCGCACTGGTCCACCAGCGCTTCCGCTATGAGGACCTGGACACCGGAGGCGGTTACCTCGGCCCTTCGGTCAACATCCTGCCCGTCCTGGACGCGATCTCCTTCGGCGAGGCCCGGGGCGCGATGAACATCCTCTCCACCGGGCCCGTCGACGATCTCTCCATCGTGGTCCACGGCCTCGGCGCCGGCGGTGCAGCACCGCAGCCCACAGTCCAGTTCGAAGCCAACGCGGCGATGTACACGCAGGATGTGCTGGCCGGCCACCTTGACCGCTTCGTACGCCTGCTGGAACATGTGGCCACCCGCCCGGACGCGGTGGTGGCTGACCTGCCGGTGACCACCCCGGCCGAGGAACAGCAACTCCTCGCCGCGGGCCAGGCTCACGGCCAGCGCCTGCCGGGTCACACCGTCGTGGAGGAATTCCAGCAGAACGCGGCGGCACAGCCGCATCAGACGGCCATTGTGGCGCCGGATGGGACTCTCACGTTCGCCGAACTCGAGTCCCGTTCAAACCAACTGGCCAGGTTCCTTTCCGGGCACGGCGCAGGTCCCGGCAGCACGGTGGCGGTGCGGCTGGACCGCGGCCTGTTGCTGCCGATAGCGCTCATGGCCATCCTCAAGTGCGGCGCCGCCTATCTTCCGCTGGATCCGGACTACCCCGTGGGCCGCGTGGAGGGAATGCTCGAAGACGCTGCACCCCTGAGGCTCCTCACCTCGGCAGCGTTTACGGCGGCAGGGTCCGGGGCGGGGAGCGCGCCGGCACCGGGATACGAGGAGTTGGCCACGGACGTCCCGGTCACGGTCCTGGACTCTGCCCTGATGGAGGCCTGCCTCGCCGGCAAGGACGGTTCGGCTCTCCCGTCCGCCACCGGCCAACAGGATCTCGCGTACGTCATATTCACGTCCGGCTCCACGGGCCGGCCCAAGGGCGTCGGTGTCGAACACCTGGCCCTGCTGAACCTCTACACCTCCCACCGCGACACCATCTTTGCCCCGGCGGAGGCCCGGCTGGGCCGCAAGCTGAGGGTGGCGCACACCGCGGGGCTGTCCTTTGACGCGTCATGGGACCCCATCCTGTGGCTGGTGGCAGGCCATGAACTTCACCTCGTGGACAACGCGACCCGGCGGGACCCTGAGGCACTCAGCGCCTATCTGGCCGAGGCCGGCATTGACTCCGTCGAGACCACGCCCTCTTTCGCCAAGGTACTGGTGGCCGGCGGACTGTTCGACCAGGAACGGCATCCGTCTGTGGTGGCACTGGGCGGCGAGGCTGTGGACACCCAACTGTGGGAAGACCTGGCAGGCCGCAACGGCGTTGTCGCCTACAACTTCTACGGCCCCACCGAAACCACCGTGGACTCGCTCACCGCGGTCATGGAAGTTGGCACCGCACCCACCCTGGGCGGTTCGGTGGCAAACACCCGACACTACATCCTGGACTCCGGTCTGAACCCGGTTCCGGACAATGCCGTGGGCGAGCTCTACGTTGCCGGCATCAACCTTGCCCGCGGGTACCTGGACCAGCCCGGGCTCAGCTCAGAACGCTTCGTGGCGGACCCTTTCGCGCTGGACGGCTCGCGGATGTACCGCACCGGAGATATTGTGCGCCGCCGGGATGACGGCACCCTTGAATTCCGGGGGCGGCTGGATGCCCAAGTCAAGATCCGGGGATTCCGCGTTGAACCCGCCGAGATCGAACAGGTGCTGCGCGCCCTGCCAGGCGTAGACCAGGCAGCCATCACCGTAGGTACCAACCGGGCCGGCTATGACCAGCTCCTGGCGTATGTCACGCCGGCGCCCACGGAGGACGGCGGGCCGCAGGAACCGCTGGACACCGCCGAGCTTCGGCGCCAGGCACGGCGCAACCTGCCCGACTACATGGTGCCCGCCGCCGTCACCAGCATCCCTGCCCTGCCCCTGACACCCAACGGAAAGCTGGACGTCCAGGCCTTGCCTGTACCGGAACAGGACACCTCCGCCGCTACCCCGCGTAACGAGCCCGAACGGATCGTTGCCGCTGCGTTCCGGGACGTTTTGGGCCTCGACTCGGTGGGGCTGGAGGACGACTTCTTCGACCTGGGCGGGCACTCACTGCTGGCCACCCGGCTGGTGGCCTTGCTGCGGGACCGGACCGGTACGGCTCCCGCGCTCCGCACAGTCTTCGAGAAGACAACGGTGGCGGCCCTCGCCGAAACCCTGGACCTGGGTACGGCTCCGGCCCAGCCGCTGGCTGCCGCCACCCGGCCGGCAGTCCTGCCGCTGTCGTTCGCCCAGCGCCGGCTATGGTTCCTGAACCGGCTGGATCCGGCGGCCGGGACGTACAACATCCCGGTGGTCCTGGACCTGCGCGGGGCCCTGGATGTCACAGCCCTGGCTGCTGCCCTCGGCGAAGTGACCGCCCGCCACGAGACGCTCCGCACGGTGTTCCCCCTGGTTGACGGCGAACCCGCCCAGCACATCCTGCCGCCGGCAGAGGGGCGGCCGTCCTTGGTTGCCGTGGAATGCTCCAGCGCAGCGCTGCCCGCCGCGCTTGCTGCGGAGACGGGGCGCGGGTTCGACCTGGCCCGGGACCTGCCGCTGCGCGCGGTCCTCTTCCAGCTGGCGCCGGACCATCACGTCCTGGCCGTCACCCTCCACCACATCGCTGCCGACGGCTGGTCCCTGGCTCCCCTGGCCAGGGATCTGTCGGCCGCGTACAACCACCTCGCCGCGGGCAGGGACGTGGACCTGCCGCCGCTGCCCGTTCAGTACGCCGACTACACGCTCTGGCAGCGCTCCGAACTGGGCAGCGAGTCGGATCCGGAAAGCCCCATCTCGCGGCAACTGGAGTTCTGGGCGCGCGAACTGCGCGGCGCCCCGGAGGAACTGCTGCTGCCGTTCGACCACGCCCGCGGCACCCGGACTGACGCTGCGCACCCAGGCGGCGGTCCGGCGTCGTCCGTTCACCTGAACATCGGCCGCGAAACGGCGGAGCAGCTCAACGCCCTGGCCCGGGAGCACAACGCGAGCCTGTTCATGGTGCTGCAGGCAGCCTTTGCAGCACTGCTCACCAAGGCCGGAGCCGGCGACGACATTCCGTTGGGCACCCCAGTGGCCGGCCGGACGGACACCCAGCTGGACAGCCTGGTGGGCTTCTTCGTCAACACGCTGGTCCTGCGCACGAACACCTCCGGCAACCCCACCGCAGGTGAACTCGTGGAGAGCGTCCGCTATACCAACCTGCATGCCTACGCCAACCAGGATGCGCCCTTCGAGCGGGTGGTGGAGGAGCTCAACCCTTCCCGCTCGCAGCACCGGCACCCCCTGTTCCAGGTCATGCTGACCCTTCAGAACACCGCCACCACCCAACTGGCCATGGACGGCCTGGAAGCCACGGCGGACCAGGCCCGGGAGGCGGCCGGAGCCAAATTCGACCTGCTCCTGGACCTCGCCGAAAGGTCCGGCGGCCTCACCGGATCCCTCGCCTACGACCCCGCCCTCTTCAACGCGGACACCGCCCAACTGCTGGCCGACGGCTTCATGGCCGTTGTGGACCAGTTCGCCGCGGACCCCACCGTCACTTTGGACAGGCTGCGGATCCAGTCGCCTGAACAGCAGGCCCTGGTGCTGGCGCACAGCGCCAGCGGCACCGCGTACAGCCCAGGGGACGGGACAGGCCAAACGGTAGTGGATGCCTTCCTGGCCACCGCCGCCAGGACCCCATCTGCGTCCGCCGTGGTGGACGCAGATGGCCCGGCCGCTGGCCTCACTTTCGGCCTGCTGCGGCAACGCGTGGAGTCTGCGGCCAAGGGCCTGGTGGCGCTGGGTATCCAGCCCGGCGACAGGGTGGCCGTGGCCCTTCCCCGCACGGCAGATGTGGCCACGGCCGCGCTCGCGGTCCTTGCTGCGGGAGCGGTGTACATCCCGGTAGACCTCACCTACCCGGCCGAACGGATCGCCATGATCCTCGACGACGGCGGCCCCGCGATGGTGCTCGCCGCACCCGCGGGCCCGGGCCAGGCGGGCCCCGTTCCGGCCGCCCGGACAGTCACCCTGGAGATGCTGATCTCCGCCGGAACGGGCGTCGCTGACACAGACCTGGCCGGGCGACGGCCCGCACCGGAAGACCTCGCCTACGTCCTCTTCACCTCGGGGTCAACAGGCCGGCCGAAAGGTGTCGCCGTATCCCACGGTGCACTGGCAAACCTCTACTCCCACCACCTCCGGACGCTCTATGCCCCGCGGTTCGAGGCAGCCCGGGGCGCAACGGTGTCCGTGGCCCACATCGCTGGGCTCGGATTCGACGCAGCCTGGGACCCCATGCTGTGGCTGGTGGCCGGCGCCGAACTTCACATCGTGGCCGACGCCGTGCGCACCGACGCCCAGGCGCTGGCGTCCTACTGCCAGGACCACGCCATCGGAGTCCTGGAAACCACCCCCTCCTACGCGGGCCAGCTCCTGCAGTTCGGCCTCGGTGCGGAGCCGGTTTCCCAAACCGAAGGTACCGGGCAGGCACTGCCGCTGCTGTTGCTGCTGGGCGGCGAAGCCGTGCCTGCCGGGCTATGGGCAACCCTGTCCGGCATGCCCGGCGTGGACGCCTGGAACTTCTACGGGCCCACCGAATTCACCGTGGATTCCGCAACCGCGCGGATCCAGGGGCCCCGGCCCACCATCGGCACGGGAATCGCCCACACCGCCACCCTGGTCCTGGACCAGCACCTGGCCCTGGTACCCCTGGGCGTCCCGGGAGAGCTGTACCTGGCCGGAGCCGGAATGGCCCAGGGCTACCACCAGCGACCCGGCGAAACAGCGGCCCGGTTCGTGGCCAACCCCTACGCCACCGACGGCAGCCGGATGTACCGCACCGGCGACCTGGTGCGGCGAACCAGCGACGGGACCCTCGAATTCGTCGCCCGCAACGACGAGCAGGTGAAGGTCCGCGGATTCCGGGTGGAACCGGGTGAGATCGAGGCTGCACTTGGAGCCCACACACTGGTGGACCGGGCCGTGGTTCTTCCCGACGGCGAACCGGCACACCGGCTGATCGCCTACTACACCGGAGCCGCTGCACCGGAGGACCTCCGGGCGCACGCTGCGGAACGGTTGCCGGACTACATGGTCCCGGCCATCCTCATGCCCATCCCGGACATACCGCTGACACCGCACGGCAAGCTGGACCGCAAAGCCCTGCCCGCGCCCGCCGCATCAACAGCCGGGATGGGAGCAGCACCGCAGACCCCGGACGAGCACGCCATGGCCGCCGTTTTTGCCGCCGTCCTGGCCGTGGACAACGTCTCCATGGGCGACGACTTCTTCGCCCTGGGCGGGCATTCACTGCTGGCCATCGACCTGATGGGCAGGATCCGGACGGCCTTCGGCCGGGAACTTCCCTTGCGCACCCTGTTCGACGCCCCCACCCCGGCCGGGCTGCTGGCCGCGCTGCGGCCCGGAACGGCAGACGCCGGGACGGACACCGTCGCCGCCGGAGACGCTGACGGGCCCGGCATGGCCGCGAACGCTGGAACCGCCAGCATGCCGCTCGGCGAATGGCTGGACACTGCTGGAGCCACCCGGCCGGAGCACCTGGAACTGTCCCACGCGCAGGCACGCATGTGGTTCCTCAACCAGCTTGATCCAGGCGCTGCCGACTACAACATCTCCCTGGCAGTGCGGCTGACCGGCACCCTCGACGAACAGGCCCTGGCCTCCGCCGTGAAGGCACTGTTCCACCGGCATGAGGTCCTCCGGACGGTATACCCGGAGACCGGCGGCGTCCCCGGCCAGCACATCCTTTCCACCGGCAGCGCCGGCCACGGGTCCTCGATGAACCTTGCCGTCAGCACTGCCACATCCGAGGACAACCTCCGCGACCAACTGCAGGCACAGGCAAGCCGCGGCTTCGATGTCCGCACCGAGGTGCCGCTGCGGGCCGGTCTCATCCGGATCCACGGCGAGGCCGGTGAAGCACCGCAGGAGACAGGACCACAATGGGTGCTGCACCTGGTGATCCACCACATCGCCGGCGACGGCGCCTCCCTGGCACCGCTGGCGCGGGACCTTTCCGCGGCGTACTCAGCGGCGCTCGCAGCCGCGGACGGGGCGCCGGCCGCACAGGCCCTGGCTCCCCTGCCGCTGCAGTACGCCGACTTCAGCTCATGGCAGCGGCAGCAACTGGCCGGGCCCGCCCTGGCTGAAAAGGTTGGCCACTGGCGGCACGCCCTCGCCGGGATCCCGCCCGAATTGATGCTGCCCGCTGACCACCAGCGGCCCCGCACCGCACGCCAACCGGGCGGCCAGGTGGGCTTCCGCGTGTCCCCTGAAAGTGTCACGGCGCTCTCAACCCTCGCGTCGTCGTCGAACGCCAGCCTGTTCATGGCCCTGCACGCCGGGCTTGCCGGCTACCTGCTCCGGACCGGCGCCGGTGAGGACCTGGTGATCGGCTCGCCCACCGCGGGCCGAGCCGATCCGCTGCTCGCCCCCATGGTGGGCTTCTTCGTGAACACCCTGCCGCTGCGCGTTAACGCCGCCGGCGACCCTGGCCTGCGCACCCTGCTGGACCGGTCCAGGGCCAGCATCCTGGACGCCTTCGACCATGACGATGTGCCCTTCGAACGGCTGGTGGAGGCAGCGGCACCGGAACGCGAACTGGGCCGCCATCCCCTGTTCCAGACCATGCTCACGGTGGACAGTGACATGCCGGCGGTCCCCCAGCTTCCCGGCGTCACGGTGGTTCCCGAGCCGGAGGCCGGAACAGGAGAGGCCAAGTTCGATCTGTCCTTCACGCTTCGGCCGGATGCCGAAGGGGGCCTGGCCGGAACGCTGGACTACAACTCCGCCATGTTCGAACCGGGCACCGCCCGGCGCCTGGCGGCAGGGTTCACTCGGTTGCTGGACCTGGCCGCCTCGGCTCCGGACATGCCATTGTCGGAGCTGCCGCTGCTGGAAGAGCACGAGGCGCGTGCCCTGGTTGCGTCAACGGCGGGCTCGCTCGCCGGAACTGCCGCCCCCGGGGCCGGCCAGGCACCCGGACAAGCCCCGGGGCCTGCCGACCAGGACATCCCGGCGGCCTTCGCGTCGGCAGTCCGTGCCACGCCGGACGCCGTTGCACTTGTGACCGACGCCGGTTCGCTTAGTTTCGCGGACCTTGCGGCGTCCGCCGGACGCGTCGCCGCCGGACTCACCGCAGCCGGCGCGGGCGGCGGCCTGGTGTCTGTCATGCTGCCCAGGTCCGCCGGCACGGTGGAGGCCCTCCTCGGAGTGGTGCTTGCGGGCAGCGCCTACAACCCCATCGATACGGCGTATCCGGACGAGCGCGTGGCCGCCATCCTCGAAGATGCCGCGCCCGAGGCAGTGCTCACCAGCTCCGCCGTGGCGCCCAGGCTCGCCGGCATCCTGGCGGGGCTGGCTGTTGAACCCCGCGTGCTCCTGATCGAAGACCTGGCCCGCACCACCGCGCAGCCGCCGGTGCCCCACCGCGTCAGGGACCCGCGTGAGCTTGCGTCGGTGATGTTCACCTCCGGCTCCACAGGCCGGCCCAAGGGCGTGGAGGTCAGCCACGGTGCCTTGGCCGCGCTGCTGGCCTCCCACCGGGAGACGCTGCTTGCCGGCATCAGCAGGCGGAAGGTGGCCCACACAACGGGCGTCGGCTTCGATGCATCGTGGGATCCCGTCCTCTGGCTGGCTGCCGGTCATGAACTGCACCTGCTCTCCGACGACCTCCGCCGGGACCCAACGGCCCTCGCCGGGTACTTCGTCCGCCAAGGCATCAGTGCCTGGGAGACCACTCCGGGTTACCTGCGCCAACTCCTGGCCGAACCGGAGTTCGCCGCCTACCTGGCCAACCACCCGGGCGGCCGGGAGGCCTTCAGCCTCGCGTTGGGCGGTGAAGCGTTCGACGCCGGCCTGTGGACGTCCTTGGCGGCGCTTCCCGGCGTCCGGGCCTGGAACCTCTACGGTCCCACCGAAGCCACCGTGGATACCGTGGTGGCAGCGGTGGCCGACAGTGATGCGCCCGTATTGGGCCGGCCCACGCCCCGTACCCGGCTCTACGTCCTGGATGACCGGCTGCAGCACGCCCTCCCGGGCGCAGCCGGCGAGCTGTATATCGCCGGCACGCAGTTGGCCCGGGGATACCGCGGACGCCCGGGCCTTACGGCTGAACGGTTCGTGCCGGACCCTTTCCACGGCGGCGGCGAACGGATGTACCGCACCGGTGACGTGGTCTACCGCCACCGGGACGGGCGGCTGGTCTTCGCCGGCCGCAACGACGGGCAGCTGAAGATCCGTGGCTTCCGGGTGGAACCCGGCGAAGTGGAATCGGTCCTGAGGGGTGCTCCGGGCGTAAGGGCCGCAGTGGTCCGGGCAGTGGGTGAAGGCAGCGCAGCGCGGCTGGCGGGCTACGTGGTCGCGTCCGGTGAGGCCGCGGAAGACCTGCCTGACGCAGTGCGCCGCCACGCGCAGGCGGCACTGCCGGACTACATGGTGCCCTCAGTGGTCATGGTGATCCCGGAAGTGCCGCTGACGCCGCACGGCAAGGTGGATGCCAACGCGCTCCCCGATGCCGCCACCGCGGCGCGCACAGGAGGCCGCGCGCCGCGGTCCCCGCAGGAGAAGACCGTGGCCGGCATCTTCGCCGAGGTGCTGTCCCTTGACCGGGCGGGCGTTGACGAGTCGTTCTTCGAACTCGGGGGCCACTCCTTCCTCGCGCAGCCGCTGGTCGCAAAGGTCAACGCTGCCCTGGGCACGGACCTGCAGGTGCAGTCGCTCTTCCGGGCGCCCACCGTGGAAGGGCTGCTGCTCGAAGCAGCCAACGGCTCGCGTGCCAGCATCGCGGACAGCCTGCGGGAGGTGCTGCCCCTCCGGGCAGCCGGGTCGAAGGCACCGTTGTTTGCCGTGCACCCGGCGTCGGGCATCGGCTGGGGATTTGCCTCCATGCTGGGGCAGCTTGACCCCGAACGGCCCCTGATCGGGCTGCAGATGCCAGGCATGGAACCAGGCCGGACCTCTCCGGTGGCTGCCACAACCCTGACGGAACTGGCTGATGACTACATTGCCCGGATCCTCACCGTCCAGCCCGAGGGGCCGTACCACCTGCTGGGCTGGTCATTCGGCGGGTATCTGGCCCACCGGCTGGCCACACGGCTGCAGGAACGTGGCCACGAAGTGGCATTCCTGGCCATCCTCGACGCCTTCCCGGACAACCAGGAAAACAACACCGCTCCCGGCGAAGGCCAGGCGCTGTGGGCGAGCTACTTGGAAGCGCAGGGCTACGACCTCACCGGGGAAAACCTGACAGGCATGGACGTGCACCGCGCCCAGGAGATCCTGCGCGCCAACCACAACCCGGTAGGAACGGTCCCCACGGATTCGGTGGAGGCCATGGCCCGGAACTTCCCGGTGCTGGCACGCCTGATCCGGGACGAACGGCCCCAACTGTTCACCGGTGACCTGCTGTTCTTCCGCGCCACGGAGCAGGTCCCGCCGGGCACTCCCGGCAGCGATGCATGGTCGCCGTTCGTCACCGGGGCCATCACCGATGTTCCTGTCGGCGAGAGGCATTCCCAGCTCCTCAGTGACCGGGCTCTCAAGACAATCATGCATTCCCTGGCCATCCACCTGGGCGGCGGAACCGAATAACAGATGATGCTCCTGTGACGCCTGGGGCCCCCGCACACCACCAAAAACGCCAGGAAAGGTCATAATGACGAACCCGTTCGATGACAAGTCCGCCACCTTCTCCGTACTGGTCAACGAGTACCAGCAGCACTCCCTCTGGCCCGTCTTTGCCGCCGTCCCCGAGGGGTGGGTGACCATGTTCGGCCCCGACAACCGGGAAGCGTGCCTTGACTACGTGTCGCGGACGTGGACGGACATGGCACCGCGCAAGGTTTCCGAGCTCGCCGCTTCGCAGTGATCCGCGTAGAGAACGTCAGCAAGAGCTTCGGCAGCTTCAAAGCCCTCGACGGGTTGACCCTGAAGGCCGGTGAGGGAACTGTTCTGGGGCTCCTGGGGCCGAACGGCTCCGGGAAGACCACCACCGTCAAGATCCTCACCACGCTGCTGGCTCCGGACAGCGGGGACGCCCGGGTGGCAGGGCACTCCGTGCTGTCGGCCCCGGACCTGGTGCGTCGCAACCTGGGCCTCTCCGGGCAATACGCGGCCGTGGACGAAAAACTCACCGCTTTCGAGAACCTGCACATGGTGGGACGCCTGTACGGCATGAACCGGCGTACGGCCTCCGCCAGGGCGTCGGAGCTGCTTGAGAATTTCAGGCTCACGGATGTGGCAACCAAACGGTCGGGAACCTTCTCCGGCGGAATGCGGCGCCGCCTGGACCTCGCGGGTGCCATCGTGGCCCGGCCGAAGGTGGTTGTCCTCGACGAACCCACCACAGGACTGGACCCGCGCGGCCGCCTGGACACATGGGATGTCGTATCCCGGCTCGTCGCCGACGGCACCACTGTGCTCCTGACTACCCAGTACCTGGAAGAAGCGGACCGGCTGGCCGACAACATAGCCGTCATCAACCACGGCAAGGTCATCGCCGAGGGGACAGCCGCAGAGCTGAAGCAAAATGCCGGAACTGAACGCATCGGCGTCGTCATGCGCCATGCTGCCGACCTGCCCGCCGCAGCCGCCGTGCTCCACGCCGCCGCCGGCCCGGACGTCCGGCCCGAGCTGGATCCGCAGAACCTGGGCGTGTCCATCGCCGCCCCGCAAGGCCACCGCACCCTGGTGCGCATCCTGACCGAACTCGACGCACAGTCCCTTGCAGTGGAAGAGGCCTCGCTCCGCAGGCCCACCCTGGACGATGTGTTCCTTAAACTGACCGGCCACGCCACCGACGCGTCCGTGACCGGCGCCGAAAAGGAGGAAGTGACCGTATGACCGCCATTACCGCAGCCGCGAGGGACAGCTCTGTCATTGCCCGCCGCAACCTCCTCAATGTCCTCCGGACCCCCGGTGCCCTGGTGACCGGCCTCGTGCAGCCCGTCATGTTCGTGCTGCTGCTCGGCTTCGTGTTCGGCGGCACCCTCGGCGGCGACCAGTACCGAAGCTTCCTGATCGGCGGAATCCTGGCGCAGACGCTCACCTTCAACGCCTCCTTCACGGCCGTGTACCTGGCCAAGGACCTGCAACTGGGCCTCATCGACAGGTTTCGGTCCCTGCCGATGTCCCGCGGCGCCGTGATCCTGGGCCGCACCACCTCCGACCTCGCCACCAGCGTGCTGTCCGTAGCGGCCACCATGCTGTGCGGGCTGGCCATCGGCTGGCGGATCACCAATGGACCCGGCCCCGCTCTTGCGGCGTTGGCCCTGCTGCTGCTCTTCGCCTTCGCTGTGTCCTGGATCGGTGCAGTGATTGCGCTGACCGCCCGCAGCGTCGAAGTGGCACAGAGCCTGGGCCTCGTGTGGCTGTTCCCCGTCACGTTCATCTCCGGGGCATTTGTCTCGGTGGATTCCCTGCCTGGCCCGCTGCGGACCATCGCCGAATGGAACCCGGTCACAGCCGTCGCCACTGCGGCGCGTGAACTGTTCGGGAATGCGGCTCCCGCCGGCTTCGGCGTCCCGGGCGGCTGGGCGGCGGATAACGCGGTGCTCTACTCGGTGCTCTGCAGCGTCGGGATCATTGCGGTGTTCGCGCCGCTGGCCATTACCCAGTACCGGCGCATCAGCCGGCGATGAACGGCCGAAACCCTGCTGCCGGCACGGTTTTCCTCACCGTCTTTTCTGCAGATCTTGAGGCTGCCTGCGGACCGATTGGCGGTTTGACGGCTTGCCTCTCCCCTGCCGAAGCACAATCCGCCCGGCGCTTTGCCCGCCCCGGAGACCGCCTGGACTATCTGGCCTCCCATGCCTTGTTCCGTTTGCTTGCTGCGCACCGGCTGGGGCGGGGGTTCGCTGAGGCGCGGCAGCTGGAAGTCACCCGGTGGTGCAGCGGCTGCGGGAGCACGGGGCACGGCAAGCCGGCAGTCGCAGGGGCCAGCCTCAGCCTGTCCCGGAGCAAGGGCGCCGTAATGGTGGCCGCAGGACCTGAGGGCACCCCGGTGGGCGCGGATATCGAACGCATTCCCGACACCCTGCACAGCGGATTCGACCAGTACGTCGCGTCCGCGGCCGAACGTATAGCGCTTGCCCCCGGTGACATACCCGCGCGGCTCCGACTTTGGGTGGCTAAGGAAGCAGTACTCAAGGCGGCCGGGCTCGGCCTCAGCGTACCTCCGGCCGAAGTTCATTTGGCCTGCGATTCGGCCAACGACGACTGCTCCACCCTCCGCGCCGACAGCCCTGCCCACCCGCAGGTGAACGGACTGGGTGCGGTTTTCCTTCCTGCCCCTCCGGGGTACGTCGCGGCCCTGTCCTCGGCGGGGCCCACGCCACTCACCAGGCTGTCTTTGACCGATTTGCTGCCTCCACGGCCGGCAGCCTGACAGGCGAGTCCCTTCCCCGCCCGCCCCGGTGACGCTCGATGCCTCTTCCTGACGAGTGGATTGCAGCACGCCCATTCTGGGGCGGCCTCATCGCCTCATCCACCCCGGGAATATTTGCTGAGCACACTCAGTTATGAGTGTAGTCACCCTGCGAGATGCCGGGTGGTATGCGGGGCCTTCCGGTCCCCGCACCGTCCGTGCCAACCGGCGCGCACGGCTTACAGCCCAGGAAGGTTTCCACCATGTATTCACTCAATGGAGCAGTCGTCCTCGTCACTGGCGCCAATGGCGGCATCGGCACACACTTCGTTCACAGCGCCCTGGCCCGGGGCGCCAGCAAGGTGTACGCCACCGCCCGTACCCCGCGAAGCTGGGATGATGAGCGCATCGTCCCGCTTGCCCTCGATATCACGGACCCGGACTCAATACAGGCTGCCGTAACAGCCGCGGATGACGTCACCGTGCTGATCAACAACGCTGGAGCCAGCGTCGCTACCCCGGGCATCCTTACCCATTCCGACGCGGAAATCCGAACCAACGTCGAGACGAACTTCCTCGGCCCCCTGTTCCTCGCCCGCGCCTTCGCGCCGGTCCTGACAGCGAAGGACAAGTCCGCGATGATCAACATCCACTCCGCGATGAGCTGGTACGCCGTTGGCGGCATATACAGTGCCACCAAGGCAGCACTGTGGTCTGTCACCAACTCGCTGCGCCTGGAACTGGCACCCGAAGGGGTGCACGTGGTGGGCGTCCATGTCGGCTATGTCGACACGATGATGGCTGCGCACGCCACCGATCCCAAGATGGACCCGGCCGATCTGGTCACCACGGTGCTGGATGCCGTCGAAGCGGGCGATTACGAGGTCCTCGCCGACCAGACGTCTGTGCAGCTCAAGGCCGGGCTCAGTGCCCCCATCGAGGCGCTCTACCCTCAACTTGCGCGCAGCAAGGCCTAAAGGCAGCCGCACCGCCTTGGGCCACGGCGTAGCGGTGGCCCGACGTCAGCCCTATGAACACGACCCAGAAGGAGCAACCCGCATGCGGGCTTTTGGTATCAAGAATTACAAGGAACCACTAAGAGAAATTGAGGTTGCCGAGCCGGTGGTTGGCGAAGGGGACGTGCTGGTGAAAGTCCAGGCAGCCGGTCTCAACCAGTTGGACGAGAAGATCCGCACGGGTGAGTTCAAGCAGATCCTTCCCTACAAGTTTCCACTGGTGCTGGGCAACGACGTTGCCGGAACGGTGCTCTCAGTGGGCGCAGCCGTCCGCGGGTTCAAACCCGGGGATGAAGTGTACGCCCGCCCCCGCAAAGACCGTATCGGCACGTTTGCTGAGCGGATTGCCATGGCAGAGGAAGACGTGGCGCTGAAACCGGCTTCGATCAGCATGGTGGAGGCGGGATCACTGCCGCTCGTCGCGCTTACCGCGTGGCAAGCCCTCGTCGAGCGGGGAAACGTGCGTCCCGGGCAAAAAGTCCTCATTCACGCCGGCGCCGGCGGTGTGGGCACCATCGCCATCCAGCTCGCCAAGCACCTGGGCGCGACAGTTGCAACCACCGCGAGCCACCACAACGCCGCCTTCGTACGCGGCCTCGGGGCAGACACTGTCATCGACTACCGCAGCCAGGATTTTGAGCAACTCCTCAGCGGCTACGACCTCGTGCTGGACAGTCTCGGCGGGAAGACCCTGGAAAAGTCACTGCGTATCCTCAAACCTGGCGGCAAGGCCATTGGAATTTCCGGGCCGCCGGATTCCGGTTTTGCGCGCGAAGCCCGGCTGAACCCCGTACTGCGCGTGGCTATCGCAGCACTCAGCAGCAGGGTCCGCAGGCAGGCGAGGAAACTCGGCGTCAGCTATGAGTTCCTCTTCATGCGGGCCAGCGGCGACCAGTTGCGAAAGATCAGTGCACTGGTGGACGACGGCGTGCTCCGCCCCGTCGTCGGGAAGGTCGCCAGTTTCGACGAAACGCCTGGGGCGCTGGAGTCCCTGGCTGCGGGGGGCTTCCGCGGCAAGGCGGTCGTCACAGTCACCAACTGAGCTGGCCGGCCTCACTGCGCACATCCCGGCCGGAAGTGTCACCAAGACTGGTTGGATATACTCAATATTGAGTCCAGTCAGTTTGAGTCCAGAGGAATCCGATGCCTGTTACACCTCAACCGCTGGGACGAAGGGAACGGAACAAGCAGGAGAAGCTGGACCGGATTACGGCCGCAGCCACTGAACTGTTCGCCCAGTACGGGGTCGACGATGTCACTACCCAGCAAATTGCCGACAAGGCTGACATTGGCACCGGAACCCTGTTCCTTTATGCCAGGAACAAGGGCGAACTCCTCCTCCTCGTGCAAAACGCCCACTACGCCGAAGCACTTGAGCGGGGCCGGGCCGAGGCTGAAACCATTCCGAATGTCCTGGGTGCGGTGATGGCCATCGTGAGGCCCATCGTGGAGTGCAACCGTGTCCAGGTCGATAACGGGCGCTTCTACCTGCGGGAAATGGTGTTCGGCGATCCGGCCGAGCCGCACCATGGCCAGGCCCTCTCCATCGTTGCCCGGACCGAGGAAGCCATCGCTGCCGCCCTGGGCCGCCATGGCCCCATCGCTACCGGCGACGCCGCAACGACGGCCCGGATCATCTCCGCAGTCATGTTCGTCACCATGGCCGCGAGCGTGAACGCGTCTTTGACCACCGCGGCGATTCTGCAGGACATAGAGGCGCAGGTCAGCCTGCTTGCGCGCCGATAATCCGAACGGGCAGCCGCGAATCCACCTCCGTGGCTGGTCGCTACGATGCCGAGGGTGCGTCCCGTCGTGCCGTCCGGGCGGTCAGGAAGGCCAGGCAGGAACCGATCAGGAGCAGGGCGGCACTCGTCAAGAACGCGCCCCGGTAGCCTACGGAGTCGAACAGCAGCCCGCCGAGAGTGGAGCCAATGGCGATTGACGTCTGTATTACTGCCACCATGAGGCCCCCGCCGGCTTCGGCGTTATGGGGCATTGCTTCTGCGATCCACGCCCACCAGCCGACAGGTGCCGACGTGGCCAGCAGGCCCCACAGACCGAGCAGCACCACCACGGCTGCCACCCAGGCACCCGAAGGCACAAGAGCCCCGGCGACGACAGCCATCAGCGCCGGAATGGCAATAAGTGTGCGGTAGAGGCCCTTGCGGAGGACGCGTCCGATCAGGAGGGTACCCGCGACGCCGGCACCACCGATGACCAGCAGGACAAGGGAAACGCCGGACACATCAATAACCGTCACTGTTTCAAGGAAAGGTCGGACGTAGGTGAAAAGGACGAACTGGCCCATGAAGAACGACCCGCAGGCTGCCATTCCCCAGGCGATCGGAGGGCTCTTGAGCGCGGTGAAGATGCCGAGGACATTTGCGGTGCCCGGACTCCGCTCGGCGGCCTTCATGGCGGGAAGGCTGATCCATTGCCAGACCAGTACGATCACGGCAATGGGCACCAGGCAAAAGAACGCCCCGCGCCAGCCAATGACAGACCCCAAGTAGCTGCCCAGCGGGGCTGCCAGGACCGTGGCAAGGGCGTTGCCTCCATTGAAGATGGTCAGGGCCCGGGCCACCTGGTGGGGCGGTACCAGACGCATGGCCGTGGCCGCCGACATGGACCAGAACCCGCCAATCACCACGCCGATGAGGGCGCGGCCAATCATGAACAAGGCGTATCCCGGAGCCAGCGCAACCATCGCACCTGAGATTCCCATGACCACCGTCAGCCCGAGCAGCAGCGTCTTGCGGTTCATCCTGCCGGCCAGTGTTGATATCGAGAGGCTGGTCAGAACGGCAAAGACTCCGGAGATGGCAATGCCTTGCCCGATCTGCCCCTCCGTGACCTTGAGTTCGGCGGCCATGGGGGTGAGTAGGCTGACGGGCATGAATTCGGAAGCAATCAGCGCGAAGACACAGAGTGACATCGCGAAGACACCTCCCCAGTGGGCGGGATGCGGCCGGGCGTCGTTGGGGTGTGGCCCGGTAGTCGTTGGGGATGTGGCACGAGGCATGGGGGTTTTCTCATCCTTTTCGGGCCTGGCTTCGTTGGGCCAGGCGTCACGGCCAGCATTGAAGCAGGATCAGCGGCGATTGGGTCAGTCTCATGAAAGCGGGTTCCGGGAGCCGTAGCCAGGGCTTTGCTGTAACGGGTTATGGCAGACCCTCCCTGCGTCTCCCTTCACCGGGTGTTACAGCATCAGATTGCTGCTGAGAGGCACGTCCAATGATGAGGCCCCTGCCGTCGTGGAGGTCCACGTGTCTGGCTGGGACGACAGGTCAGTTGCCGCGTCGACAGGTGCTTTTGCTGTACCGACCAGCCGCTGACTTCCGAACCAGTCCTGCTAACTGGGTTCCTGCGAGGCCTCGATGGCAGGCAAGGCGGCCGCTGCCTGCTGCCGTGCCGTCGCGGCGAGGCTGGCCAGGAGCTTCAGCCGGTCTTCACTCGGTGAGCCGGGCTCGGCGGTGTAGATGAGGAAGGACAGTCCAGGTTCGGCGGTGAGTTCCATTCCCTCATAGGTGAGGGTGAGGTCTCCGACGTCCGGGTGGTGGAAGTTCTTCGTTCCGCTGCCGTGCCGGCGCACGTTATGGGCGCCCCAGCGGCTGCGGAAAGCATCGCTGCGGGTGCTGAGTTCACCGACGAGGTCGTGCAATTCCTTGTCGTGCGGGTCCCGTCCTGCCTCGGTCCGCAGGATCGCGACGCTCACGTCCGCTGCAGCTTCCCAGCCCGGGTAGAACTCCCGGGACCGTTGATCCAGGAAGTTGAAGCGGGCGAGGTTGCCACGGCCGGGCCCATCAAAAACCTGGCCGTAGAAGGCGCGCGCGAGGGCATTGGCCGCCAGGATGTCCATCCGGCCGTTGCGAACGAACGCCGGGCCGTTCGTGATGGCATCCAGCGAACGGGTCAGGCTTTCCCTCGCAGCCCAGGCCTTCGCTTTGCGCTTACGCACCGGTTGGGCGGCGCCGTTTGCGATACGGGCCAGGTCGAAGAGGTGCTCACGCTCAGCATGGTCGAGTTGCAGGGCCCTCGCCACTGAATCCAGCACGGAGTCGGAGACCCCTGCAAGGTTCCCGCGCTCGATCTTCGAGTAGTACTCGATGCTCACGTCCGCCAGCGCGGCGACCTCGCTGCGGCGAAGCCCCTTCACCCGCCGGTGCCCGGAAACGGCAACCCCGGCCTGGTCGGGAGCGAGCTTGGCCCGCCGTGACATAAGAAATTCCCGTGCTTCATTCCTGTTGTCCACACACAGACCCTACTTCCACCCGGGCCAGCGAGGGATGCCCTGCTGGTACATCCTTCAGCAGGGACTCCCACGGGCGGGTAATCCGCGATGTCCTGTTGGTGGAAAGACAGCAACTGCGGCCCATTAACAGAGAAGGAGCGTACCCATGACCAGCGCATCGAAGAACGGGTGGACCGGCGGGCAGAACGCGTTCGGAGACTTTGCCCCGGGGCTTGTGCACTACACGGACAGGGTCCTCTTCGACGAGGTATGGGAGCGGCCTGAATTGTCGAAGCGGGACCGGAGCCTTGCCACAGTCGCGGCCCTGACCGCCATGGGCAACATCGACCAGCTGAACTTCCATCTGCCGTTCGCCCGCGACAACGGGGTAACCGAGGAGGAGCTCATCGAGGCGATCACCCACCTGGCCTTCTACACCGGCTGGCCAAAGGCAATGTCCGCCATGACCGCGGCAAAGAAGGTTTTCGGCACTGACGGACCGAACTAAACACAGATCAGGAGTCCCCATGAAACTGGGCAGCCCCGCAGCGCCCCCGGAGACACGTCCGGGCACTTCAGGCCCGCGCGCCGGCACCGCCCTCGCGGCGTCGGTCCTGGGTTTCTTCATGATCACCCTGGACGCGGTGGTGGTGAACGTAGCCCTGCCAAGCATCCGTGCTGACCTCGGCGGAGGCATGACAGGCCTCCAATGGGTGCTGGACGGCTACACGCTTATGTTCGCCGCGTTCCTGCTGTCCGCCGGCGCCTTTTCCGACCGCCTGGGCGCCAGGCGGTCCTTCGGCATTGGGCTGGTCCTGTTCCTCATCGCGTCGCTGGCGTGCGGTGTCGCGCCGGGCATGGTTGCCCTCGTTGCGGCGCGATTCGTGCAGGGCGCCGCGGCTGCCCTGATGTTGCCCGCCTCCATGGCCTTGATCGGTGAAGCGTACCCCGAGCCGGTGCGTCGGGCGCGGGCAATTGCCTTCTGGGCCATGGGTGGTGCCATCGCGTCCACCTCCGGACCAGTGATCGGAGGGCTGCTGAGCCTGGCGAGCTGGCGGCTCATCTTCCTCATCAACATCCCGGTGGGCGTCGTGGCGCTGGTCCTGCTTGCAAGGACTTCCCGCTCGGCCCGCCACAGCGCGCCGATCGACTGGATCGGACAAACGACGGCGATGCTCGCCATGGGCGGAATCATCTACGGCGTCATCGAGGCTGGAGCAGCCGGATTCGCTGCTCCGCAAGTAGCCATCGCGTTGACCGCAGGCTTCGCCGCGTTGGCCGCGTTCGCCGTCGGGCAGGCCCGGGGACGGCACCCGATGATACCGCCGGAGCTCCGCCGCTCACGCACTCTCCTGGTGGCCGCCGCCGCGGGCTTCGCCTTCATGGTCGGGTACTACGGGCTTCCGTTCGTGATGAGCCTGGACCTGCAGCAACACCGCGGACTGTCTGCGTTCCAGACCGGAATCGCGTTCCTGCCGATGATGCTGACCGGACTCATCATCACCCCGTTCAGCGCCCGTATCGTTGAGCGTTTCGGCGCCAGGCGCCTGGTGACGCTCGGATTCCGTGCTATGGCCGTGGGCTTGGCCGCCATTGCCCTCCTCCCTGCTGCATCACCCGTCTGGGTAGTCTCAGGGCTCATGGTGCTGGTGGGGCTGGCCGGGCCGCTGGTCATGCCGCCCATGACGGCGGCGCTGCTCAACGCCGTTCCCGGGCACTTGGCCGGGACGGCCAGCGGGATCTTCAACACCAGCCGGCAGTTCGGTGGCGCCCTCGCCGTCGCGGTCTTCGGTGCCCTGCTGGCAGAGCCATCCACGTTCCACCCCGGGCTCATGGCCAGCCTCCTCATTGCGGCGGCCGTCGCATTGTGCGCCGCCCTCGCAAGCAGGCAACTCAACGAAAGGAACATCCCGTGAACTACAGGACCCTCGGGTCGACCGGCATCCAGGTCTCCCCTTTGTGCTTCGGCACCATGTCCTTCGGAGCCGAAGCCGACGAGGAAACCTCGGCAGCGATGTAGCGCCGCGTCCGGGATCTGGGCATCAACTTCTTCGACTCCGCGAACGTCTACGGCGGCGGCGCGTCCGAGGAGATCCTTGGCCGGCTCATCGCCAACGAACGGGACGACGTGGTCATCACGTCAAAAGCCTTCTACCCCACGAGCGGAGACATCAACGCCCAGGGCCTCTCCCGCCGCCACATCATGCAGGCCGCCGAAGCAAGCCTCAAACGGCTCGGCACCGACAGGATCGACTTCTATTTTGTCCACGCCTTCGATGACAGCACCCCCATCGAGCAGACGCTCCGCGCCCTCGATGACCTGCAGCGGCAGGACAAGATCCTCTACCCTGCCCTGAGCAACTGGGCCGCGTGGCAGATCGCCACCGCCCTTGGCCTCTCCGCCCGGGAGACGCTGGCTCGCTTTGAACTCATCGAACCCATGTACAACCTCGCCAAGCGACAGGCCGAGGTTGAAATCCTCCCGCTCGCCCAGGCCGAAAACATGGGAGTCATCACCTACAGCCCGCTCGGCGGCGGCCTGCTCACCGGCAAGTACCGGGGCGGGCAGCCGCCTGCGGCCGGCCGGCTCGTGGATAACGCCCGGTACGCCGACCGCTACGGGCTCGAAAGCGACCGGACCACCGCCGAGCGCTTCACCGCCTTCGCGGACGACGCCGGGTTCTCGCCTGTGTCGCTCGCTGTCGCCTGGGCCATGGGCCACCCGGGCGTCACGGCACCGATCGTGGGCGCACGCAACCCCGCGCAGCTCGAAGGATCCCTCGCGGCGCTCGAGATCGACATGACAGCCGAGCTGCGGGCAGGAATCTCGGCCCTGTCACCCACTCCCGCCCCTGCCACCGACCGCGCCGAAACGATCGTAGGCAATTGGACATGACCACCCCGTCCTCCAAGGCCCTGGCACACCCCGCCATGACCACGGGACTCACACTTCTGTTCGCCGTGGCCGGGGGCGCCGCCAAGCATGCAGCCGGACCGGGACTTGCAGGATTGAAGTCCGCAGTTCCCGTGGAGGTGCTGTACCAGGGTTGCCGGCTAACCGCCGGTTTTGGGGGCCAGGATGATCTGTACGGCCTCGATCCGTTTGCCCAGACCCGTTGTTCCCGCAGTACCGCCGTCGGCCGCAAATGACTGCCAGCCCACATCCTGCACGTGGGCGCGGTAGTACACGGTGTAGTGGTTGGCCAGCTCACCGGTGAGCCTGACTTCAAACGCTTCCAGGCGGAGCCCCTGCCCAGTGGTGCCGATGGGATTGGTCGAGGAAGTCCACGGCTGCCAGCCGATGTCCTGGACATGTCCCCGCCATTGGATGTCGCCGCCATAAGCCGTACTGGAAACGGTGAGGCGGAGGGCCTCCACCCGAAGAGCCTGGCCGGTGGTCCCCGCGACCGTGCCATCGGAGACGTTCGTTGTCCAGCCGCGGTTCTGAACGTGTGCGGCATAGACGGCGGTGAATTCCGGAGCGATCTTTGGAACCAGGTCGATGGTTACCGCTTCCACCCGCAGGCCCTGCCCGACGGTGCCGGCCGTGGCACCGTCAACCACGTAGGGCTGCCAGCCGACGTTCTGCACGTGGGCGCGGTACCGGATGCTGTACTGCGAGGCGAGGTCCCCCGTCAGCCGCAACTCCAAAGCCTCCAACCGCAGACCGAGACCCGTGGTCCCGATGGGGGACGCCGCCGTCGTCCATGGCTGCCAGCCGATGTTCTGCACATGTCCGCGCCACAGGATGTCGCCGGCCAGGCGGTCTCCTGCCACCGAGAGGCGCAACGCCTCCAGCGGCAGTGACCGGCCGGTGGTGCCGGCGGTGCCGCCGTCGAAGACGCTGGGCTGCCAGCCGAGGGTGGCAACATGGGCCTGGTAGACGCCCGTGCAGGTCATGTCGTAGTCGTAGGTGCCGTCGGTCCATTGCGTGAGGTGGACGGTGCCGCCTGAGAAACTGGGATTCACGCAGAGGTCTGAAGCTTCACTGGCGACGTCGAGGCGCCCGGCCGGTGACCAGACCGGCACATCGGGAAGCTGCCACGATCCGGTGATGGCGTCCCAGGCGCTCGCATAAGAGTAGAAGCCGTGCGGGAACCCCGCGTCAGCCAGTGCGGCCAGGAGCCCGGCGATGACGTACCGGTTTTCCTGCCGCTCTGCGGCCGTTGAGCTGGGCCAGGGCTGTGCCGGGCGGGGCTCGACATCCACCCAGATCCGCTCCGGCCGCCACCCCACCCTGGTGAGGGACGCGAGGGCGGCGCGGCCCTCGGCGTACCCCACGTTGCGCAGCCGGTCCGAACGGACGGTTCCAGGGTAAGGGCCTCCGCCGCCGTAGGTGTCGTACTGGGCGGCGGTGGGGAACGTTGCCATGGCATACGCCTGCGCCCTGACGCCGCGGTCCAGCACCCACTGGTACTGCTGCTGCAGGCAGGGATTGTCGGTGAAGGCGAGCCCGCGTGTCAGCCCCACCACCAGGAACTCCGTGGTGTCCGGCGGCATCGGCAGCCCGCCGGGACACTGCGGCCAGGAGACGTCGTGACCATAGTCGACGGCCCGGGCCGGCGGAGCGAACAGCACCCCGAGCGCGAGCACCAGCAAAACCGCCAGGAGCCGGGGCATGGATGCCCGGGAGCGGCGGCCAGGTCGAAGAGCAGCAAGGCCGGCCATGATGGCCCCCCTCATTCAAAGGATGACCAAAATTATCCCACCCGGGGAGCGCCGCTGCCAGCGGTGGGAAGCAGTCGGGATTCGAGAAATCCCGCGACCCTTGCCACCCGGGACTTCCCCTACCCTCCACGTCCGGGAATCGGGGTCTACAGTTGATGCATGGCTCTCAGCCGCAATCCGCTCGACGACCTGCGCGAAACCATCGGCCACCTGACCGATCAGCTCAAGCTGCCCGGTTCGGAACGCGTCGACGACCTGATGGGTGACCTTATGGGCTCCAAGCCCGGGCCGGCCCGTCCGCTGGCCGAACTGCAGGCCGAGCTCGACGCGCTGGTCGGACTGGAGACCGTGAAGGAACAGGTGCGCGCACTCGTCGCACTGCTCCAGGTCCAGGCCCGCCGCAAAGCGCACGGCCTTCCGGAAGTGGCCACCTCTCAGCATTTGGTGTTCCTGGGAAATCCGGGCACGGGCAAAACCACAGTGGCGCGGCTCCTGGCCGAGATGTACCGGGCCGTTGGGCTACTGCAGAAAGGCCATCTGGTCGAGGTGGACCGATCGGGCCTGATCGGGCAGTACGTCGGCCAGACCGCCATCAAGACGGACCGGGTGATCCGGCGTGCGCTTGACGGCGTCCTGTTCATTGACGAGGCGTATGCGCTCGCACCGGAAGACGGCCGGATGGACTTCGGTCCCGAGGCGATCGAGATCCTGCTCAAGCGGATGGAGGACCATCGCCACCGCCTGGTGGTGATCGTGGCCGGGTACCCCAGGCTGATGGAGTCCTTCCTGCTCTCAAACCCCGGACTGCGCTCCCGGTTCGCCCGCGAAATCACCTTCCCCGACTACTCCGTGGACGCACTGCAGACGATCTTCCACCAGATGCTGGCCCAGCACGAGTACACCCTGGAACCGGGTGCGGACCAGATGCTGCACCGCATTTTCACAGGACTCCATGCGAGCGAGGACTCCGGCAACGCCCGGTTCGCCCGCACGCTGTTCGAGCAGGCAATCAACCGCCAGGCACTGCGGCTCTCCCTCGACGAGGAACAAAGCCTCGACGCGCTCGACCGTGAGGCGGTCATGACACTCACCGTGGACGACATCGTCCAGGCCGCGCTGGCCTTGGGAGAGGAACCGGAACCTGAACCGGAACCGACACCGGAGCCGGGGCGGCCACGCTGGTGGCGCTGGCTGCTGGCCTGACCACATCAGGGAGCGGCATCGGTAAGCCGATGTCAGCCACGGAAAGGGTCCTGGCGCAGGGCATCAAGGAAGGCGTCCAGGGCACGCCGCCCTTCGGGCGAACGCTAGGTGGTTCGCTGCCTGCGGTTCTTCCGGAGCCCTTTGACCACGAGGACCACGCCCAAAGGAACGGTGAATATCAGCACGAAGAGGGCACCGATGCCGCGCACGGAAACGCCGCTGCTCTCGTAGCCCACAACGACCGCTTTACCGGGATTGGAATCACTGTAGATCACGGTAACGTCCCCGCCGACCACGGGGTGCTGGTCATGGTCAACGGAAGCAAAAGTCGAGTAACCAAGGCCGTCAGCCGCCATGTACTCCACAGTAATTTTTCGGTTCGACGCCTTCCGTACGTCGGCGAAGTCCACAATGGAGCCTGTGGCGTGAATGCCGGTGCGCGCGAGCTCCTCATCCGAATCGGTCACCGAGGAGCCGATCCCGATCAGCACCGGTCCCGCCAGGAGCAAGATCGCGACGAACGCGAAGCCTCCCAGACGGGCCCAGAAGGTCTGGCGTTTTGGCGGTACGACGGTATCAGAGGAGCTCACGGCGTCCATTCTTCCTGATAGTGAGTGAGAGACCGCCGGCGGGGCCAGCCTCACATGACGGGCGCCTCCCGGTCAGCCGGGTGTGGACACCTTGCGCATTGCACGCTACTTCCGCGTCATGGTGACCCTGGCGCCATGTCCGCCATCAGCGCTGTCACCCACGCAAATCTGGGTCATGCTGTTGCTGTCGCGGTTCGTCATGCAGGTCCCGTCACCAGATCCTTCGAACTCGAACTCGTCGATGCTCTGGCCAAGGCGTGAGGCAACTTCGTCAACGGTTACTTCGTGGTCAACCGCCCACGCAGCTTCCAGTCTGAGGCAGTGGGTGTCGATGGAAAGGCAACCGGGGTCAACCTTTCGCTGAAACCGATACGTTTCAGTCCAGCCGTCCCCCGGTACGTTGTCCACTGCAGCGCTCATGGCCGCTGCCTTCTCGGCCTGACTTCCGCCGCCTCCGTTGACCTCCCTCACCAAGGCCGAACAGCCGGCAAACACGAGGATTCCACAGATAGTCAGGAACACAGCGATGATGCCAAGGATCCATCCCGTCCTGCCTTTCTTGCTTTTCTTGGGTGGAGGAGGAGCCCAATGCTGGGGATACGGCCTTGGGTTCTGTGCGTAGTGGTGCTGGGGCGGATTGGGAGGTTTATGCGGGTACTCCGGACCCATACGTTTCTGCGGCTCCATACTGCTCCCCCAATACTTTTGCGCCCGGTTCTTGACCGATGACGGCGGGTTACCTGTCCGCTTCTTTCCGAGACGATCATGCCATGTCATGTCGCACCTGCCGCCCCTTCGCTCGAGCTATTTTCAATTAGTAAGCAATATGAGTACCGACTACTCGTGTCCATCCGCAAAAATGCCCGTAGCGTCGCGGGTAGGCCCGCGATCACGCACTTGCAACGGGTAACAACACAGGAAAATTGGGGGCAAAAGTGCACGGATCATTGCCAGGGAATACCAAGCGACATAGGAGCCCACGTTCCGGACCGGCTATCCGCCGACTCCGTCGTGAAGCGATGGGGCGGACCACAGCCGGAGTGCCGGGACAACTTCAATGAAGGAAATGCACGCCCTGGGACATCCACTTTTGGAAAGCACCGTTCTGGACCGGCTGCGGGATGGGGACGACAACGACTCGGACATATGGCGGCTCTTCATCCGGAACTACATCGGGCTGCTCCCCCGCAGAATCGAACGCGTGCGGCTATGCCTGACCAGTGCGGACTTTGAAGGAGCGATGGACTCCGTACTCAGCCTCCGGAGCTCGAGTGAGATGGTGGGCGCTGAGCGCCTGGCCGCACTCACAGGCCACCTTCAGGCCGCGCTGCGTACCGCCAGCGAACACGACGTCACCACCGCCTTGCCCGGAATGGCGCGGGCGCATCTGGACGACCTCAGCAGATGCGCCATCCAAACGAAGAACCGGCTGCTCCAGGTCCTTTCCTAGGCGAGCGAAAAACTTTCTTATCCCGAACTTTGATACCTGCGGCAGCCCCCGGGAAGGCCTGTGCCCGCGCTCCTTGGCGCGGCCAACCGCCGTCGGAAGATAGACGTGGGCGACCCCGGCCCGCCCCGAAGACAACCAGCGCGGTGTTGGAATTCCTCCCGAAAGTTGTGGTGCTGCAAATCCTTCCCTAGCGTACTAAGTACGCTTAGTATCCCGGTTTCGGCGGAGGACTGCTAGGTTTGCCCACCCAAAGGAGAAGCACCGTGCCAGAAGAAACAAGCACCAACATTCCCGGCGTCCCGGCAAGCGAACCGGCCGGCCTGGAAGAACCGACAACTCCACGGGAGCCCCTGCCGCCCAAGCCGGACCAGCGGGGGCCTGAGGCGGTGTCGCCCACGGGAAGCCCCACCGGGGCGCCCGGAACGGCACGGGCCCAGTCGGGCCAGTACCTGACCACCGCCCAAGGTCTTCGCCTTCGCGATACCGATCACTCTCTGAAGGCTGGTTCCCGCGGTCCCATTCTGCTGCAGGACCACCACCTCCGCGAAAAGATCACCCATTTTGACCACGAACGCATTCCCGAGCGTGTCGTCCACGCCCGCGGCGCCGGCGCGCACGGCGTCTTCCGTTCCTACGGCACCGCCGCGAACATTACCCGCGCGGGCTTCATGGCCAAGGACGTGGAGACCCCGGTTTTCGTCCGCTTTTCCACTGTGCTCGGCTCCCGGGGTTCTGCCGACGCCGTCCGCGATACGCGCGGATTCTCCACCAAGTTCTACACGGACGAGGGCACCTACGACTTGGTGGGCAACAACATTCCCGTTTTCTTCATCCAGGACGGGATCAAGTTCCCGGACGTGGTCCATGCCGCCAAGCCCCACCCGGACCGGGAAATCCCCCAGGCCCAAAGTGCCCA
The DNA here is from genome assembly GCF_900105535.1 of Pseudarthrobacter equi. NCBI lineage: Bacteria > Bacillati > Actinomycetota > Actinomycetes > Micrococcales > Micrococcaceae > Pseudarthrobacter > Pseudarthrobacter equi. Next base: position 2,325,087 of record NZ_LT629779.1, on the reverse strand, counting down.
TGACACTTTCTGGGATTTCGTTTCCCTGCACACCGAGGCCCAGGCACACACCATGTGGAACATGTCAGACCGCGGCATCCCCCGGTCCTACCGGACGATGGAAGGATTCGGCGTCCACACCTTCCGGTTCGTCAATGCCGAAGGCCGCACCACACTGGTGAAGTTCCACTGGAAGCCCAAGCAGGGTGTCCATTCCCTGCTGTGGGAGGAAGCGCAGATCATCAACGGCATGGATCCCGACTTCCACCGCCGGGACCTCGCCGACGCCATTGAGGCCGGCGCCTACCCGGAGTGGGAACTCGGCGTCCAGACCTTCCCGGACACCGAAGACCAGATGTTCGAAGGCATCGACCTGCTTGATCCCACCAAGTTCGTCCCCGAGGAACTGGCACCGGTCCAGCCGATCGGCGTCATGAAGCTCAACGCCAACCCCACCAACTACTTTGCTGAGACGGAGCAGGTGGCCTTCCACCCCGGCCACCTGGTCCCCGGCATCGACGTTACGAACGACCCGCTGCTGCAGGTCCGGCTCTTCTCCTACCTGGACACCCAGATCTCCCGCCTTGGTGGACCCAACTTCGGCCAGATCCCCATCAACCGGCCCCAGGCCCCGGTGAACGACATGCTCCGTGACGGGATGCACCAGCAGGCCGTCCATGCCGGAGTCGCCACGTACCGGCCCAACTCGCTGGACGGCGGGTGCCCGTTCCTGGCCGGAGAAGATGTTGGGGCTTTCATCGACGTGCCGGAGGAAGTGGCCGCAGCCATCAAGGAACGCCGGAACCCGGCCTCCTTTGATGACCATTACAGCCAGGCAGGCCTCTTCTTCCGCAGCCTGAGCCCGGTGGAACAGGAGCACATCATCCAGGCGTACACGTTCGAACTGGGCAAGTGCTACGAGAAATCCATCCGGGAACGGCAGCTCACTGCCCTCGCCAACATCGACGCCGGGCTTTGCGCCGCGGTGGCCCAAGGCCTCGGCCTCCCCGCCCCGGAAGCGACAGAACAGGCGCCCTCATCCGAGGCCAGCCCTGCCCTCTCACAGATCGGCAAGACCTGGCCTGTCGCGGGCCGCGTGGTAGGAATCCTGGCCGCCGAGGACAGTGACCTCGCTGCCGTGAACGCGGTACGCCAGGCCCTGGACGCCCAAGGCATCGTCCCGCTCGTCATCGCGCCGTCCGGCGGATACCTTGGACAGGAGGACGACGGCGGGGTCCCCGTACAGCGGACATACCTCACCGCACGCTCCACGGAGTTCGACGCCGTCATCGTCGCCTCGGCAGCAGCCCCGGCGTCCGACGCCGCACCCGGGCTCGATGCGAAGGCCGGGGCACCGGGCGGCCGGGTGGATCCGCGGGCCACGCTCCTGTTGACCGAGGCGTTCCGGCACGCCAAGGCCATCGCGTGCCTTGGCGCAGGCTCAGCAGCGTTGACCGCTGCCGGCATACCGCAGGACGCCCCGGGAATCGTTGCCAGCGAGGACTCTGAGGCCCTGGTCACGGAGCTCACCGGACTCTTGGCAGCCCACCGGGTCTGGGACCGCTTCCCGGCCACGACCGCCTAGGCTAGTCCAGCCAAGCAGGGAGCGGCCGTCATCCGTCGACGGCTGCTCCCCTGCTGTGTGTATCCCGCTATCCCCGTGGCAGGCGGCGTACACCCTACCAGCCTGTTGTCAGGTCCTATTCCCACCGCAGGAGGCGCCTGGTTGTGCGCCAATGCGGGACGCTTGGGGCCGTGACCTATTCACTGCACCTCAGTGTCCCCCTCGAAACAGCAGGCTCAGTTAGACGCTAAGAAACGGCGCCCAGCTCCGCACATGGCATCGCGCCCGCACGCGGCCTGCGGGGCGCATAGATGATGTCCAGTCCGGGGCCAACGCGGTTCGAATTCGAACGCAGCTACGCCAGCCGAAGTAGTTTGGGGAGGGTCACTCCAGCCACGACACTGGTACTTGAGACCTTGCTGTCCGCCGAGAGTATCTGATTTCACGACGCACTTCACCGCGGCCGCACGCTGCTGTCGCGCCTAACAAACGGGGGAAACATGAAAATGATTTTGGGTGCAGCGCATTCGTAGTGGCGTGCACAATTGCAGGCCTCCAAGCGAGCCAAACGTCCGGTGACTTGCCGGCGGCCATGATTTCCGTCAACGACCGGAACATCGCAGGCTACGAGGGATGGCGGAACTCGACACCGGCAAGCGGAGATATGGCCGGACTACCTGAGGAGACGGTCACCGTGAACACCCGCGCGGGACAAGTCGTCGACGTCTTCAACCGGGCAAAGAACAGCACTCTGATCTCGGACGTTGACTACACCCCGGTCGCCAATGCAACATGGCCCGCCAACTCGGTCATCATCATCGACACCGCCTTTGGCCAAATCATCGAAGACTTCCTCGTCTACGAACAAGGCTCCCCACTCGATTGAAACGGTCGTCCATACGGATCAACATCCACAACAGATCTCCCGGGGCCGCTAAGCCGGCGACCTAGGAGGGGCGGCGCCGGTGGCCCAATCCGTAGCCCACAGCCGGACCGACGGCGAGAGATCCTTGAAAGGGCCGGGGTCTTGACGGGTTCCCGTTCCTCCGGGGTAGTTGCCTGCTCTTTCCCGCAACGGATTTATCGGGTCAGTTTTGGCCGACTGCCCATATCCGAAAGATGCAGATACCGATATTAGCGAGGGCGAACAACCCGAGCCCAATCTGCCAAATGACGTAACTCGGCCAAGAAAATATCCGGGGGTAGCGCGGGCTTTCCAGCCCGTAGTCGCGCGGTTTAAAGGCTCGTCCCAGCCGGGGGGCCTTCTCATATCTCCATGCCCACGAATGAGTGCTGAGTGGCTCAATTCCCATGGTTTGTTCCAATTCCATGAGTTTGTGCTTCTCGATCAGCTCCAGAAAGCGGTGCCTGCCCAGCAAATGCATCGACATGAGGATAAGCACTGCCCCAAGTGCGGCAGACGTTGCTGCTGCGAGGTTCGCGACATCGCGGCTTAGAGAGATGGTCATGAGGAAGGACTGCGCAGTAAGAGCCAGGACAGGTGTCTGCCACAACAATTCGTCGTGGGCAAGAAATCGGGCGGTTAGCATCTCATACGTCAGCTGGTCGTAGCTGTGACTTATCATCCCAGCAGGGTTCGGCTGTCCTGTTCCCGGCCTTCCAGGTGAATCCATCTTGACCCTCCTACAATCTTAAAGATGCCGCTCGGTAGTCGAGAACCTGAATATACGAGGATTCGCGGTCGACGCAGCGGCCCCTCCGTCAATCATGTAATGCGCCCCATTTTCAACCCATTCGTTTTTAGGCGATAGGGTGAAGACTCCCCTGTTTTCTTTCCTAAAAACTAGGGGAAAACCCCTACTACGAAGCTACGTAAACGGCCAAATAAGAGGACTTTTAGTGGTGTGACGTGAGCCCTGCCCACCCACATATCGGCAGCGCCACTCGGCAGCACAAGAGATCGCGACGAGTTCAGTTCGCGTGGGCATCTCCTCCAAGGAACCGAGGTGCTCCATCAGCTGGTCCCGCGCTCCTGTATCCATGAACTTTCGATTTGGCCTCCCGCGACCTTCGCGGGAAACATCACCAAACCTGGGTCTACGCTGACGGCTACGAGGCGGTCAACTTTCACGGGAAGTGCGTAAGCACTGAAGACGGGAAACCCCTACCTCAACACCTTGACTTCGGCTTCACGGACCGGCTCCCACCGGACCCCGTCAGCGTCAATGAACAACGACCGCGGAGCCCCGGCGTCGTAGCGGCTGCTTTCGGCCACTCCGCAATGCAGGAACCGGCAAATCAGCTCCCGCATTGAAGCAGTCACCCGGGCAGTTTCCACCTCTGAGGCGTTGACCATCATCGGGGAATCGGCCCATCGGTCAGTGCCGTCAAAAATGAAGGCGAGCGGGAAGCAGTGGGCTGCGTAGGCGCCATCAAGCTTGCTTCGGTGATCGAATCGGACCACCTGGGCCGGCACAGGTGAGTGCGCGGCGATCTCGAGGGCGGGGGTGCGGAACTGGGCCAGTGTCGCGGCCCGAACCATCCGGAGGTAGGCGTCGGCCTCTTCACCCGGGACCACCAGCATTTCCGCGGCCAGGGCAGGATCCTGGAAGGTTCGCTCAATGAACCCGTCCACGCCCGCGTCGGAGAACTGGTCCCGCGGCTGGTTACGCAGGAACGCTGCGGACTCTTCAGCAGTAGTGAGGATGAGCAGGGCACGGGTATGGATCCTTCGCACCGAAGCCGCGTACCTCACCAGGTCCCCCGGAACCAGCCCCGATTCCGCAGCCAGGAACGGGAACGGCCGAAGACCTGCCCTTGCAGCCTCCTGGGCGTCAAGAAGTGCCGGGACAGGAGCAGTCTCCAGCCCGGACCCCAGTGCTTCAAGAACGGCAGCACGATGGCTGAGCCAGACCTCTACAGGCAGTGGCGCCAGGCGGGGCATGCTGATCAACAGGGTCTGCGCTGCCAAACCCCGCACTGACGGGTCCGTGCTCAGGGCATAGGCGTACCAAGCGCCGGCTGAATCCCCGGCCAAGGTGACTTTCCCGGGGTCTCCGCCAAAGGCGCTGATGTTCTCCCGCACCCACGCCAGTGCGGCGCGAAGGTCTCGCAAGGGTTTGGTGGATTCCGAGGGGTCCCCAAGCGACCCGAAATGCCCTGTCACCCCGAGCCGGTAGTTGACGGTGACCAGAACAAAGCCGCCGGTCCGCACGAGATCCGGCGAGTCGTACCACCGGCACTCCCCGGAGCCAGTGGTGAAACCACCACCGGGGATGAAGAACAGCACCGGCAGTCCGTGAGCACCCGCGGGCGCCTGGACACGCAAGGTAAAAGCGTCCTCACGCTGTTCAAGTTCACTCAGCGCAGTGCCAAGCAACCCGTCCAGCGTGCCCGGCCGCTGCGGAAAGGCTGCGGGGCGGGTTTGTGGTTCACCAGCAATCACCATGGAAACCTCGCTGTTGCGGGGGTCCGGACCTGCCGTGCCGTAGCGAAGTCCGGGCGCGTCGACTACTCCTGCACGGAGACTCGCCCGGACCTCCCCAGCTGGTGTATCAATCCGCAGAACCGTCACGCAAGGAACTCGTGATCGTCCGCCTTGACCGTCTCGGTGGCTTCCCAGTACTCCGCGTTGGTGTAGGGCCACACCTGGGAAACCCGGCCGTGCGCGTTTTGGTACCAGCTGCGCACGTAGGGCTGCCCCCAGGCCATCCGGCGATTTCCGGCGTCGACCCATTCCACAAAGCGGTCCAGCGCCGCCGGTTTGACGTCGATTGCGGAGGCGCCGCGCTGCAGGACCTCGTGGACGGCCTTCAGGGAGAACTCGACGGCCCGCTCGATCATGAAGTGCAGGCTTCCCGCCACCACTCCCCCAACATTGGGTCCATAGATCAGGAAGAAGTTGGGGAACCCGGGCACAGTGACGCCGTTGTAGGCCCTGGCATCACCCTTCCAGAAATCGTGGATCTCCACACCCTGCCGACCAACAACCTCCACCTCGTCGAGGTAATCGGAGGGTTTGAACCCGGTGGCGAAGACCACGATGTCCACCTCATGTTCAACACCGTACTTGTCGATGATCCCCTTCTCGGAGAACCGCTCGATCCCGGCGGTAACCACGGTGGTGCGCTCGGACTTGAGGGCAGCGGCCCACACCCCGTTGTCACGCAGCATCCGCTTGGCTCCCGGCGGATAGTTCGGGATGGCGGTCTCCAGCAGTTCCGGATGGTCGGCGAACTGCTCCTCTAAGCGCTCGATCAGCACTTCGCGGACTTCCTGGTTCTTGGCCGAAACACTCAAAGGCGCACCCTGCCATCCGTCCTCGGCGGTAACCGTGTGCATGCGGCCGGGGATTCCCTGAAGCGTCACCCACAGGCGGTACCACTGGGCGTAGTGGGGAACTTTGCGCCGCAGCCAATCGAAGGTGTCACTGACGCCGTCGTGATAGCTCGGAGCAGGAAGCATCCACGGTGCGCTGCGCTGGAAGAGCACCAGCCCGGAGACTCCGTCAGCGAGCGCGGGCACAATCTGGTAGGCGCTGGCGCCGGTGCCGATGACTGCCACGCGCTTTCCGCGGTAGTCCACGCCGTGCGACCACTCCTGCGAGTGCATGGTTACCCCGCCGTACAGTTCCGCACCGGCGAAGTCGGGGATGTTGGGCCGGTCCAGTTGGCCGAGGGCACTTACGACGGCGGCAAAGGTGCGGACCCGCTCCTGGCCGCCGCTAAGGCGGGTGGTCGCCTGCCAAGTGCGGGATTCTTCGTCCCACAACAAGCGGACAAGACGGGTGGAGAACTCAATGGATTCCACCACGCCTGCACGCTCGGCCACATCGCGGACATAATCCAAAACGTCTCCACCTTCAGCGAACTGGTGGGGCCAATCACCACGCTGGGCGAAGGAATACGAATAGCCGAACGTGGGCGTGTCGAGACGGACCCCCGGATAGGTGTTCTTCGCCCAGGTCCCGCCGAGGGTAGGGGCGTCCTCCACCACGGTGAAGGGCACACCCGCCTGTGCATACCGGTAGGCGGCGGCAATTCCGGCAATCCCGGCGCCGATGATCAGAACCGGGAAGCTGCGTCCCTCAGCTACCTCGTCGAAATGCCACTGTGGAGCTCCGCCCTTGTCCGGAGCGAGGTCGAGTTCATGCTTCAGTGACGCATACCAGTGCTCACGGCCACCCGTAAGGAAGGCCAGGAGCTCTGTTACGGTGCCGTCCTCCAGCAGGTCAACGCTGTTGATCGCTTTGTCCCGCAGCTGGCGCAAGCCCTCCAAGGCCAGTGCCTTGGCGCGTCCCTGCTGGGCCGGTGACATGCCCCCTTGAGCATGGGGCTGGGTATCAACCGGGGTCAAGGGAGGCTGCAGATCGCTGCTGAGGAAAGAGGTGTCGCCGAGCGCCGCCGCGAGGGCGGCGAGCAGGACAGGAAGATCCGCCCGGGCGGCGATCTTTTCCAGTTCACCGTCGTCCTCGACGATCCGCTCTGAACTTGCTTCCCAATAGAGGTCGTCAAACCGCATCGTCTGAGACCTCATTTCCTGCATGCTGGGCATTTTTCCTCCTTGACTCGTCAGGACCGCGGCAGCGGACTGACGTATGAACGCAGTTTGTCGATCACGGCCTGCTCACCTTGCTCGGTGAACACGGCAGCGACGTAACGGTCGGGACGGACGAGAACGTTGTGCGGTGTGGACAACCCTGGAAGCGCGAGAACACTCCCGGCGTCCACCAGGACCCGCTCATCAGCGTTCCGGCGCGCCTCGTGGGAACTCCCCGTGAGCGTGATCCGGCGAGCCCCGAGCAAGGACCAGAACTTGCTGCTCTCGGACGTTCCTCCCCCGCCTGCCCCAAGTGTGATGAGCGCCCACCCACTCCCCAGATGTGAGTCGAGTGGCGCCGCCGATCCGTCATCATCAACTACGGACGGTTGGCTAAGGGCGAGCCCCACCCAGGCTCCGACTCGGCGATCAACACCGCGATGGGCCTTGATGGCCACACCGTTGCGGTAATCCGGCGGCGTGATGAACCGCATCGACCCCAGGTACCTGTACACGGCGGGAATCAGGCTGACCGTACGGAAGGCAACATCGCGGAGATTGGTCCGGAAGGCGCCCACGGCCATGACTACTGCACCGGTCCGGCGTGAAACCTTGACCATCTTGGCCGCGTGGGTGCGACGTTCGGACTCGTAGGTGGACAGGAGGCGGTCCGTGCCCACACCGCGGAGCACTTCCAGCAGCTTCCAGCTCAGGTTCAGGGCGTCCCGCAGGCCTGCGTTCAATCCTTGTCCCGAGAAGGGAGGCATCAAGTGTGCGGCATCCCCGATCAGGAAAGCGCGTCCCGAACGGTAGGTGCGTGCCAGCCGCTGATGGGCGACATAGACCACGGCACGCCTGACGTCTTCGGCGCGGAGCTCCGGGTGGAAGGGCCTGGACAGCTCCAGGATCTTCTCCGGAGACGTCATTTCGTCCGCGTCTTCGTGATCGAACAGCATGAACTCAAGCCGCAGTCGGCCCTTGATTCCCGGAACCAGGACGTAGGGGCGGGTCCCGTTGCCATGGAACTCGGCGAAGGGTTCGCGTGCCCCGGGGACGTTGAGCAGGTCCACCACAATCCATCGTTCCTGCTGGGTGGAACCCACCAGGTCGATGCCCAGGCTCTCGCGGATAAAGCTGCGACCACCGTCTGCCCCGACAAGCCAGGATGCCGTCACGGTGCCGGCACCGGCGCCGGATTCGAAGCCGACTGTTGCCCCGTCGGCTTTCTGGCTGATGGAAGTTACCTCGGCACCGGCCAGGAACTCAATCCCTTGGTGGTTGTGGGCCTTGTTCCACAGCAGTTCTTCCAGCACGGGCTGGTCGAACTGCGACTTCGCAGGATGCCCGAGGCGGGAGGGAACAGGTGTGGACGACGCAAGTGGCCGGTCATTCAGCCCGAAGTAGCGGCTGCCGGTTCCCAAGAGCGATTCCGCTTTCAGCGCTTGCGCGAGGCCCAACCGGTCCATCGTCCGGAAGGTCTCATCAGCGATGCTGATAGCCCGCGGCAGGTCCGCCGGCGCCGTGGCGGTTTCGAGCAGCACAACGCGTGCACCGCCGTCGGCCAACAACAACGCCGCCGTCAGACCAACTGGCCCGGCCCCGACAACCGCAACATCGAAGTCATCCATAGTGTTTCCTCCACGCATCCCTAAGCAACGAGGACGTTGCGAAGGGTGCCGAGCTTGCCGACCTCAACCTCGACCACGTCACCGGGGACCAGGAATGTAGGGGGCTCCATGAAGAGTCCCACGCCGCCCGGTGTACCGGTGACAATGACGTCGCCCGGAGCCAGCGGGGTGAACGCGGTGACGTACTCGATGATGGCGGGGATATCGAAGATGAGGTCAGCGACGGCGGCGCGCTGACGAACCTCACCGTTGACGCGGGTTTCCACCACGAGCTCGGTGACGTCGCCGACTTCCTCGGCGGACATGAAGTAGGGACCGAAGGCTCCGCTGAGCGGGAAGTTCTTGCCCGGGGTCCACTGACCCGTGTGGCGCTGCCAGTCGCGGGCGCTGAAGTCATTGAATGCGGCGTAGCCGGCAATGTAGTTCCAGGCGTCTTCGGGCTTGACGTGGTCGGCGTGGGCACCGATCACCAGAGCAACCTCACCTTCGTAGTCGTACATGGAGCTTTCGGCGGGAATCGGCAGGTCTGCGCCGTGGGCAGCCAGGGTATCGGAGAAGCGTGCGAAGACGGTGGGCTTGCCGACCGAGTCGCGTCCCGTTTCCTCTTGGTGGCTCCGGTAATTAACGCCGATGCAGATGACCTTGCCGGGAGCCGACAGGACGGGGAGGAAGGTGGTCCCTTCAACGGGCTGGGCCGGCGCCTCGTCCTTCTCCAGGGGAGCTGACAGCAGGCCTTCCTGGATGGCCTGCTGCAGTGAGGGGCCGACGTCGGCACCACTGGGACCAAGGTCCAACAGCTCTCCGTTGGCTTCAAGACCCCACGTGGGCTGGCCTTCCTGGTTCAGGTAACTCGCGTAGCGCATGTGAATCCTTTCTAGTGCCGGCACCATTGCCTCCGGCTTGCCGGTATTTCAACCTTAGGTTCAATGCATTCTTAGGTCAAGAATGCATTCCATACGCATGAGTGCGTATGTGTAGTCTTGTCGTATGGCGCGACAAGCAAACGCAGAAACCATCAGCGAAGTGGTCCGGAGCAAGTTGCGGGCCGACATCTTTGCCGGGCAGTGGGCCCCGGGTACCAACCTCCAGGTCGGCGAACTCACGAAGCGGTATGCAGCCAGTTCCACGGTGGTCCGCGAAGCACTGGTACGCCTCGCTGGTGAAAAGCTGCTGCAGTTCCGGCCCAACAGAGGTTTCTTCGTCTCCGAATACACCCTTGAAGAATTGCGCGGCTTAAGTGAACTACGTTGCCGCGTAGAGGAATACGGCCTGACGCTGGCCATCGAACAGGGCGATGTTACCTGGGAGTCCGATCTTCTCGCGGTCCATCACCGCTTGGAACGGACCCCGCGCCGCACCAGCGAGGACCCGAACCACATTTCGGTTGACTGGTTCCTAGCCCACCAGGCGTTTCACGCAAAGTTGCTGGAAGCCTGCCCAGTTCCTTTGCTGCAGGACTTCGCAGCCACCCTTGGCGAGGCTACCGCCCTTTACCGCCTCTGGACCGCTCCGGACAAACGCGCCCAGTCCCGGGACATCGAAGCCGAGCACCGGGCTATCCTCGACGCCACCGTCGCCCGCGACGCCCCGACGGCCACCAAGCTTCTGCGTGAGCACTACATGCGAACGATCGATGTGATCGAAGAAGCCGAGTTTCACGCCGCCTCCGAAGCCGGGCTGCCCAAGGAGTAGGGCAACCCGGCCCATTCTCAGTTCAACGCAATGGGGAAGGCACCGTGCAAGCGGAAGTCTTCGCCGTTGTAGACGCCCCAGCGGTTGAACCAGGTCCGGTCGTCCTGGTCCCATTCGATCGGAGGACGTTCAACGTCGTGGATCTGTTCCAGGTCGGTGTACAGCTCCACCACGGTGCCGTTGGGCTCGACGTAGTACGCCGCGATGTTGTGTCCTGCGCCGTGGCGCACGGGGCCCCAGATCAACCGACGACCTTTGGCGAACAACCTGTCACCCAGACGGCCGAGGTCTGCGATCGACTGGGTCTGCCACGCGTGATGGTGCAGGGAACCGCGGCCCTTGATCAGGGCAATACCGTGATGATCCGGGTTGCACCGCAGGAAGTACGCGAAGTCCTGGCCAATGACATCGGAAACCTTGAAGCCGAAGAACTCCACCAGGAAGTCCTTCATTAAGCCGGGGTTCTGGGGATGGATATTAATGTGGCCATACCGGTCCGGGCCAAAGGATGCGGGACCGTGCCGGAAGTCCTTCATCCCAACGTAGACGTGGTAGACGTAGCCCTCCGGGCCGAGGACAGCGAAGCCTTCGCCGATCTCCCGCTCCAGTGGACTACGGGTCAGGATGGGGAACCCCGCCGCCTCCAGGCGCTTGCGGATGATTTCGAGCCCCTCCGGGCTGTCCGCAACAAGACCGATGTGGTCGATTCCGTCCTCTTCGCCTTTTACGTAAACCAACTCGTGGTGGCGGTCCGCGGCGGACAGGTAGGCACGCTTGTCATCGTTCAGCGTCATGCGCAGGCCGAGGACATCGGTAGCCAGTTCAAGGGACTCGTCGTAGTCCCGGGTTCGCATTGCGAGATAGCCCATTTCGGCAATCACACCAACTGCCATAGCTAAAGCCTTTCTCTAGATGTCCCACTCCTAAACGGACCGGGACGAGCCGCCATCCACTCGGATGTTCTGGCCTGTGATGTAGCTCGATTCCTCACCAGCGAGGAATCGGATGACGCGGGCTACTTCCTCGGAACTGGCAGCCCTGCGCAGTGGTATTCGGGTGGTCCATTCGGCCGGCACGGCGCCGGGGTCTTCCTTGGTAAAGCCCGGAAGGACACTGTTCATTCGGATTCCGGACGGACCGTACTCATCGGAATACAGCTTGGTGAAAGCGGCCAGGGCGGCGCGGAATGTGCCGGAAACCGGGTAGTTCGGATTGGGTTCGAAGGGGGAACTGGTGGAAACGTTCACCACCGATCCCCCGCCCGCGGCAAGCAGGTGAGGAGTGACGATCCGTGCCATGCGAATGACGCTCAGGAGGTACATCTCGTAGCCTTCGGCCCATTCGGCGTCGCTGATCCCGAGCACCGGCTTCCTGGCCGCATGGCCGGCACTATTGATGACGACGTCGATCCGTCCGTAGGTCTCCAGCGCCAAGTCCGTTACCAACTTCAGGTCAGCAACGGAACGGTTGGAACCAACCGCGCCCACCCCGCCGAGGCTGCGGGCCAATTCCATGGCACTGCCGGTGGGAGAAAGTGCCGCAATCCTGTACCCGTCAGCAGCCAAAGCCCTGGTTGCCGCACCCGCGATTCCGCGGCCACCGCCCACCACCAGCGCTACCTTGACTGGTGCTGTCACTCGTTGTCCGCCGCCTCTCCGAGCTCGGCATAGTGCTTGACGAGCTTGTCCATGGCCAGCGCCGAGAGCTCGGCCGCTTCGGCGAAGTCGATCTGGTCTCCCGCGGAGGCCGAGATGTAGAAACCGTCCGTAAGGGCTCGGCCCAGCATCACGACTTTCCGCGCAAGATCGGGCTTGGCACGGAGCGCTGCCTCCGGTAGCCCCGGAGTGACGGCCTTCACCATGAGTTCATACATCTGCTCGCGGACTTCCAAGTACTTCTGGCGGGCAGCGTTTCCTGCCAACCTCTTCTCCAAGGCAAAGAGCAGGCCAATGATCCAAAACGCTTCCTGCGCATGCTCGGGATCAGTGGAATTGGCGGCGGATCCGGCGATGCTGGTACGGAGGATGGCCCTGTTCTCTGGTCCACGGTGACGGGTCTGCCAGTTTTCGAAACAGTAGTCGATCAGTGCAGCAAACAGACCCTCCTTGTTTTCAAAGTGCCAGTAGACCGAACCGATCGGCAGGCCGGCAACCCGGGCCACCTCGGCCATGGTGGTGCCTTCGTAGCCGACTTTTACCGCCAGCTGGAGCACGGCCTCAAGGATGGCGCGTTCATTTTCCGGCGTGGACTGGTGGACGCGGCGACGCTTGCCGGTCTCACTCTTCCCATTGCTGCTGACGTCGGCGCTCGCACGGGGGCTCATGCGCGCAACTCCCCGCGCGTCGCAGTCCGCACTCCTCCGGGATTGATCTTGGCGAACTGTACTTCCTCGTAGACCTCATGGCGCAGCTCGCCGAAACGTGGAAGGGACCTGGTGTCCGCCTGGCTGCGAACGTCCGGAAGGTCGATGTGGAGGTCGGCCTGGACGATGGTCGGCGAGCTTGACAAGACCAGGACACGCTCCGCCAGGTAAACGGACTCATCGATGTCATGGGTGACGAAGAGGATGGTCATGTTGAGTCGCTTCCATACGTCCCGCACCAGGTCTTCGAGCTCCCCACGGGTCTGGGCGTCAACGGCCGCGAACGGTTCGTCCATGAGCAGGACGCTTGGGTTGGATGCCACGGCCCGGGCGATGGCCACGCGCTGCTGCATGCCGCCGGACAGCTGCCAAGGGTAGCTCTTGGTTGCATGGGAAAGGCTGACGGCCTCCAGCGCTTCACTGACACGTGCCTTTCGTTCGGCCTTGGGCACACCAGAGGTCTTCAGCGGCAACGCGACGTTCTCTTCCACGGTGAGCCAGGGGAAGAGGCTGCGGCTGTATTCCTGGAACACCACCGCCATGCCTTCGGCTGGACCCGAGACGCGCTTGCCGTCCAGCACCACCTCCCCGGAGGTGGGTTCGAGGAGTCCGGCGATGCATTTCAGCAGCGTCGTTTTCCCCGAGCCCGAAGGACCCACGAGGCAGGCAAACTCTCCGGCGTGCAGATCGAAGTTGAGTGACCTGACAGCCTCCACTTCGTTGCGGGAGCCTACGCCGTAGACCTTCCGAACCTGCTGGACACTGAGACGGACGTCCGACTTGTTAGCCGTCATTGGAGGCCTCCTTAAGACCGTAGTACCATCCCAAAACCCGCTTTTGGATCGCTTGGAATGCAACCGAGAGCAACACACCTATGATCCCCAGCAGGACGATTCCGCTCCACATTTCGGGGATTGCGACACGGTTTTGGAAGTTGATAATTGAGTAGCCAATGCCATCGGTCGAGGCGAACATTTCCGAAACGACCAGGAGGATGAGTCCCACGGCGAGGCTGTGCCGGATGCCGGCCATGATGAGCGGCATCGCTCCAGGCAGCACCAGGTAGCGGATGCGGTTGAAGCCACGGAGCCGGTAGACCAGCGAAGTGTTCTTCAGGACTTCATCGAGGGAGCGCACGCCTTCAACCGTATTCAGCAGGATGGGCCAGAGGCAGCCCAGGACGATCACCGTCACCTTCATCGTGTCATTAATGCCGATGAGCAGGAGCAGGACCGGGATGAGGATTGTTGAAGGGACCGCCCTGATGAACTCAAGTAGCGGTTCAAGGAGCCACCGAAGAGTTCGGGAGAGTCCGATGGCGATCCCGAGGACGACGCCGAGCACCAGGGAGATCGCGAGGCTAACCAGGAGCCGTCCCAGACTCGGGAGCACGTCCGTGAAGAACTTCTCGCTGAACCACACCTTGGCAAAAGTGTCGGCCAGTTTATCGGGCTTGGGAACAAAGAAATTGACGCCCTGGGCCGTTGCGGCCCACCAGATGGCTACAAGGATGACCGGCAGGCCCAACGACATGCCCAAACGCTTCAGGACAATCATGCCGCCACCTCCGAACGGACTGAGCTGTGCCAGAAGAGCACCTTTCGCTCGATGAAACGGAAAATCAGGTTTACGACGATTCCCAAAAGACCTGACGTAATGATCAGGGCGATCATCGCCGGCGGGTTGTCATTGAGCTGGGCCTGGGCAACAGCACGTCCGATGCCTGGTGTACCGACGATGAGCTCCGCGCTGATTGCCAGGATCAAGGCGACAGTCGCTGCCAGCCGGATGCCTGTCATCAGGTACGGCAGGAGGGTGGGGAGAACGAGGTACCGCACGCGCTGGAGCCACGTCATGCGCAGGGTGTGCACTGTGTCATCAGCAACTTTGTCGATGTCGGTGATGCCGTAAAGGACCTGGATCAGGACGATCCAGAAGCACCCGTAAACAACGATCAGGAGCTCGGCGCCGATCCTCGGGCCAAAAAGCAGTGCAGCCAAGGGAATCAGGCCTACAGCCGGAATCGGGCGGAGGAACTCGATGGTGGTATGCGTCGCCGACCGCAGGAATTTGCTCGAACCGATAAGCAGCCCCATCGCTACCCCACCCAGGGTGGCCATGATGAGTCCGAGGAACCAGGCCCACATGGTCTGGCCGACGGTGATCCAGAATTGGGTGAAGGTCAATGTGGTAAGGAATGTTGGGATGACCACCGATGGTGGTGGCAAGTGGTGCTGGCTGACCGGGCCGAATGCTGAGAAGGCTTCCCAGACGATGAGTGCGGCGAGGATGCCGGCGACACCCAGGACATACGGCCCAACAGCAGTCCACCGTGCAGCACGGCGGACCGAGTGTTCCCGCGTGGGCAGGGAGCGCACGGCCACGCGGCTCAGGGTTGGGGTTTGTGTTTCCACGGTTTCTTCTGCTCTCATTTGTGCGATCAGTTGACTGTCGGGGCCGCAGGGGGGAGCGGCCCCGACAGCGGCTTTATGGCTTCCAGATCACCTTGTCAACGTCCGGTTTGGTGCTGACAATGCCATACTTGACGAGCAGATCCGCGAAAAGCTGGATGGTCTCTTTCGAGATATCCGGGCTGTAAAGGGACAGCTGTGCCTTCTTCGCGGCTGCGGGGTCGGTTCCGAGGGCCGCCGGCATGGCGTCGCGGATCAGATCATTGTTTTCGACCAGGAAGGGCAGGGCCTCTTTCATGGCTTCAGTGAACCGCTTGACCTTGTCCGGATCGCTTTGCACCAGGTTGCCGCTGGAGATGGAAACCAGTTCGTTCGTGCCGAGGCCCGTGTCGTGGATGAAGTCACTGACCACCCGGCCGCCCTTGGACACCACCTGCTGCATGAAGGGAGAGCCTGCCATGCCGGCGTCGATCTGGCCTGCTTCGATCTGGGCTGCAACTTCCGGGAAGGACAACTGAACGAACGTCACCTTCTTCGGGTCGCCGCCGTCCTTGGCTACTGCTTCACGGATGCCGATCTCACCGATACCACCCAAGGCGTTCACCGAGACCTTTTTGCCTTCAAGATCGCGGGCAGACTTGATGTTTGATGAAGCTCCGACAACGACTGCCGTTGAATCTTCCACGATCTTGGGGTCGTTCTGGGTGACACCCTCAATAATTCGTACGTCCAGACCCTGCGTTGCTGCCGTCAGCGCCGTAACAGGGCTTGCCAGCATGAAGTCCAGTTCCCCGGTTGCCAGCGCCGGCAACTGTGCCGCGCTGCTGCCCGCACCCACTACCAGCTGCAAGTCGATTCCATGCTTTTCGAAGAAGCCTTTGTCCTTGGCGACTTGGAAAGCTGCCACGGTGTTGGACGGGAAAATTCCGTAGGTGACCTTGGTGAGTCCCTCGGATGTGCTTCCTGCTGCTGCCGGGGCACTCCCATCCACGGATCCGGATGCGCAGCCGCTGAGGGTCAATGCCAAGCCCAGGGCAGCAATGGTAGCTGTGCGGGTTTTCTTGATGTTCATGAGATTCGCTCTCCCTTGAGTGAACGCTGGGCGGGCTTTCCCGCCTACTGCCTGTGCTGGCGAGTTGCAGCAACAGTATTTTGTGAACTAAGCCTTTGTCAACGGATTATGCATTCTTATTATCATTATGCGTTTTGAGCAGCGAATGTGGCGTCGGCCACGCTGAAAACCTTGCCCAAGACCGCACTGAGTTCCTGTGCCAGGCACTCAGCAGCCACCACGTGGTCCGGCCGCACGATGATGGCAGAGAAGGGCCTCTCGTCGAACCAGGACTTCAGCAGGCCGCTTTCGTCGCCCACCACCCGCACGCCAGGCGCGGCCGCCGCTTTGGCCCACGGCAGCTGCGTGGCCGGAACTGCATGCACCAGGACACCGCCGAACCTCGCAAGCCTTTCTGCGTCAATCTCACTCACGAATGCCGTGGGATTGTTGTTCCAAACCACTACTCGCCACCCTTGGCCGGTGGCGTCGTCCAACAGGACCGACTCACCGTCCGCGTTTCGGACTGTGGGCTGCGGGAACAACGTTCCCACAGTACGGGGCGCGTCCTCCCTGTCGGGGAGAGACTTCCACGTGGGGAGCTTCGACGGAACCACAACGCCGTGATCGTATTTGGGCATCGGTTTGTAGCCTTGGCTGTTCAGGCGGGCACGGGCCTTGGGAAGCCGGTCCACCACGGCAGCAGCCATATCGCGGACAGCCGTGCGCAGCCTGTTGTGGTCCGTCACGAGATTCGCCATGTTCAGTGAAAGTGCCACCATGGCCTTCACGTGTTCACGGCGTTCGTCTTCGTAGGAATCAAGCAAGCGGTCGCCCGCTTTGCCCTGGACCACGGCTGCGAGTTTCCAGCCCAGGTTCAGGGCATCCCGAATGCCGGAGTTCCACCCCTGGCCAGCCACAACGGGCATGACGTGGGCGGCATCGCCCGCCAGCATGAAACGCCCCACGCGGAACTTCTCCGCAACGCGGGCGTGGTGGGCATACACCCGACGGCGGATGATGTCGAGGCTCGCGGGATCGGGCACATGGGGGGCCAAGAGGGAGAAGACGAACTCGTCGTCCTCGGCCACCTCTTCCGATTCCCCTTCGAACAGCGTGAACTCCCAGCGCCGGATACCGTGGGGCAGGCTAAGCGTTGCATAGCCGCGGCTGGGGTCTCCACCGAATACCGCATGCGGTGTGCCGATTGGATCGTTGGCGACGTCGATCACGAGTCCGCGCGTGGAGCGGGTTTCGCCTTCGAAGGCCAGCCCAAGATGCTGACGGGTCAGCGACCGGCCGCCGTCGCAACCCACGACGTAGCTGCCGCTAACCCGCTCCTCACCGGTGGGCGTGCTGACCGTGGCGGTGACGCCGTCGGAAGCAGACTCAAAAGCCTCAACGCGGCATCCGAAACGCACTTCGACGTGGGGGTACCGCGCCAGGCCTTCGAGCAGGGCCTTATCAACCAGGGGCTGGATAAAGCCGTTCCTTCGGGGCCAGCCGAACTCACGGGTGGTGGGATTGATCTCCGCCAGCACCTTGCGCTCGCCGTTGACGATCCGGATTTTCTGGTCCGGCACAGTGTGCGGCAAAACTTTGTCCACCAAACCAATGGTCTGCATGGTCCGGAGCGCCTCGTCGTCAATGCCGACGGCGCGCGGGTAGTCAATGAGTTCATCGCGGCCTTCAAAGACCACGGTGCTGACGCCAAACTGGCCAAGGAGGTTGGCCAGGGTCAAACCAACCGGACCGGCTCCGATGATAATTACGTCCTTGCGGTCGCTCATTTTGTGCCCCTCAGGGTCTTAATGGATTCCTGTGCCGCACGGCTAAGGAATACGAGGTCAATGCCGAGGCCGACATAGTCGACGAGTTCCCGGTCAAGAAGGTCTGCTGCATAGGCACCGGAGCCCGAATAGATACCCAGGGTCACGCCGTGTTCCCTCGCTAAGGCAGCCAGATGGACTATGGCCTCGCGGACGGGCCCATCTTCCCAGTCGCCCCTGCCCGGAAGGCCGAAAGACACGGCCAGGTCCGCCGGACCGATGTAGATGGAGTCCAGGCCGGGAGTCGTGACGATCTCCTCCGCGTTCTTTAGGCCGGCCACTGTTTCGATCTGGGCGATGGTGGACACTTCGCGGTTGCCTGCTTCGGTGTAGGACTCTCCCTTGTAGAGGGCAGGTCTGCTGGGACCGAGACTACGGTTGCCCACGCCGGGGTACTTAGTGGCTTCCACCAGCATTCGTGCCTGTTCGCCCGACTCGATGGTAGGGGCAATGATTCCGCGTGCACCGCTGTCGAGGAGACGAAGGATGGGGGCGGGATCAAGGCTTCCGACCCGCGCATAGCTGTAGGCGGAATCGCGGGGTGCGGCCCTCAGCATGGTGCAGGCTGATTCCAATCCAACTTCGCCGTGCTGCAAGTCGACCACCACGCCGTCGTAGCCGGCAGCCAGGGCCCACTCCGTGACGGAGAGCGAAGGGATTGCCTGGTGCAAGAGTGCGGGCGGCTTGCCGCCACGGCTCTCCCACTTCATGTCGCGGCGCTTTCCGTCAGGCGCTTGGCGTGCGCAGCAGCGTTCATTCCGCCAAAAATGGGGTTGATCTCGCGTCGCGCGATCTTCCACTCGCCGTCTACCGTGCGGTAGACCTCCCGGAACTCACCCACGCTGGCCGGCATCAGCGGGTTCTCCGAGGAGTCCCGGAATGTCAGGTACTGCGTCCAGCCATGGAGCTCCTCGCCTACCCATTCCAAACGGATGCCGCCGATGAGATGGCGGCCCAAAACTCCTGTGACCTTGGCACGGCGTTCGCCCCAGGCCTTGATGGCATCACGGCCATCCATGTCGCCCAGGGGGCCCGTGGATACAGCGTCTTCCGTGTAAAGCTCCCAGGTTGTGTCCGCCTTGCCGTGATCGAGCCGCCACAACAATTCCGCGACGAGCGCCTCAATGGCCACCCTGGTTTCGAGCGTCACTTTACGCATGTGCAGGCCCCGTCAGGTGCGCGACGACGTCTCCGAACCCGTGCGAGTATTTCGCGGAATACGTAACGTTGGGATCCCAGTCCACGATCAATCCGATGGATCCGGAGAGCAGGATTTCTCCGGCGCGGAGGGGCTTGCCGATCCGCAACGAAGTCTCCGCCAACCACTGAACTGCGTTGATGGGATCGCCCATGACGTTTCCGCCAACACCGCGCGTCAATTCTTCGTCGCCGCGGTAGAGGACCATCTCCACCTGCTTGAGATCGACTTCGCCATAAGGGATGCGGACCGAACCAGTGACGATTCCTTCGCAGGCCGCGTTGTCGGCGATTGTGTCAACGATGCCCATCTTGTAGCTGTGGTAGCGGTTATCAACCAGTTCCATTGCAGGCGTCACGTAGTCGATGGCGGCTTCCACTGATGCCAGGTCTGAATTCAGGATGTCCGACTTGAGGACGAACGCCAGCTCAGCTTCGATCTTGGGATGGAAGTACGCCGACGAGGGCCGCTCGACCGGGGATTCGAAGACCATGTTGTCGAGGATGATGCCGTAGTCAGGCTCGTCCACGCCGGCGCGCGCCTGTACAACGGGGTTGGTCAGGCCAACTTTCCGGCCAACACGACGGCGGCCTTCCGCGGCTTCGCGCTGCTGGGTAACGAGCTCGGAGATGCGGTAGGCGGCGTCCTTGTCCTTCTCCGGCAGCCGGTGGCGAACGAACTCGATAGGGGTGCGCGTTGTCCGCGCCTGGTAGAGATCGTCAGCGATCTCCGTAATGATGTCCGGCATCTCATCAGGCCTTTCTGCTGAGGAAGTCGAGTGCTTTTTCGTTAAAGGTGCGGGGATCCTCCCACTGCGGCCAATGGGCGGCGTTGCGGATCAGCGCGAATTCGCCGTCCGGGATTGCCGCCGCCAGGGTCTCCCCCGTTGCCACGCCGCCGGTCGGCTCATGGTCCGTCCACACGAGCAAGGCCGGCACCGGGATGGCAGCGTAGTCTTCCTTGGTCACTTGGTTCCGCGCACGGATGTCCGGAACCTGGAGCGCCATGATGTGCTCCATGGAGGTGATGAAGCCCGGCCGGCTGTAGACGGCACGGCGTACTTCCACCAGTTCGTCCGTGATCTGTTCGGGATTGTGGATGACCACTTGAAGCCGTGCCTTGACGTTCTCGTAGCTGGGGTCTTCCACGGCCTTGCGGCTCACCGGGCTGACGCGATCCATGGATATAGGGCCCACCATGCGGCCGCCGGGAGCGCTCAGGACTATGGTTTGCAGGCGGTCGGGGTGGTGCGCAGCGAACTTGATGGCGATCCACCCACCGAGGGACTCGCCCAGGAGGTGCACCCTATCCAGGCCGAGAACGTCCAAAAGAGCCAGGAGATGCTCCTCGTAGTCCGGAATTTCCAAGTCGGCTTCAGCCAGCGTTGAAAAGCCATGCCCTGGGTAGTCGTAACCGATGACCTTGTAGTTCTGCGCCAGCGCACGGATGTTGTGGGTCCACGCTTCGATGTGCCCGCTGGTGCCGTTGAGGAGGACCAGGGTTTGTTCTCCGGCGCCCACGGTCAGCACCCGCGTACGCCATGGTCCTACTTGGACATACTCAAGGGTGTGGGGAAAATCGGCAATCTCTCCCCACATGGTTACCTGGGTCATGAGTTCTGGGGAAGAGCAGCTGTGATGCCGAAACCTGCGCCCCACGTCCTGACCGGCCAATACCGGTCCACGACCATGTTGTAGGCGCCCGCCGTCGACAATGCGCTAAAGGCCGCGATCCAGGAACGCATCTCGTGCGCCGCGCTACCTCCTTCAGCGATGAATTCGTCGTTGTCCCAGCCGTCCACGTCACTCAGGGAACCCGAGCGGAGCACCTTCATCAGCTTTTGGTCCCATTCTTCGTTGAGGGGTGCACTGGATGCCCGGCCATCCGCGATTGCCTGGATGCCCTCGATGATCTTTCCTTCGCGGGCTGCCCGGTCCTCTCTGGACGGTGCATAAGAGACCAATCGCTGCTGGACAGGTTCCGGCGAGCCGTCGTACTCGGGAATCGGTGGGTTGTGGGAGAGCCCGCCGGAGGCCACAAGGAGAACGCGCTTATCCAGTTGCTGGGCAGCACGGCCCAGGGCCTCACCCATGAGGCGGATGCGGGCCATAGGAGTAAGGGGCTTGCCGAGGGCGTTCACAAACACGGGAACAAACGGATTGTCAAAGCCCGGGCCGAACAGGAATTCCAGCGGCTGCATGACGCCATGGTCAACTTCGAGACGCTCCGAACGGGCAATGTCGATCCCCTGCGCAATGGTGAGCGCGTGCAGCTCCCGTGCCGTCTCGGAATCCACCGGGAGGGGACCTTCACCGGTCCCGTAGTCCCCCACACCGACAGCCTGCGCCCCAATGGCGAACGGCGGCATCATCGAGTAGAGCACGCCGTTGAAGTGGTCCGGGCCGAAGATGACGGTGACGTCCGGGGCGAAGTCCTCAACGAACGAACGGACTTCTCCCAAGGCTTCATTTATTTCCGCGAAGATCGTCCCGCCCGGATCGACGTTCCCAAATGATGGCGCGTGTGACAACGCGGCAAGTGCAAGCGACATTGCTTTCCCTCTCAGTGACCTCGACCACATCTGGCCGTTCCCTAGAGTGTAGATTCTAGATTCGTCATTGGCAAGGGCTGACGCAAAGGCCGACATACCAGGCGGCATTGTCAACACCGGCCTGCTGGGGTCTCCGTCACCGTCGTGGCCGCGGACCCGATGCCGATCGCAGCCGTATTGCCGACTTCCCGGATCACCTCACTCTCTTGCGGGAACTGCACTCCGCGGAAGACGTCGGCCTAGACTTCGACATGGGCGATTGACCTGGAGGTTTCGGCCCCTCCCGCCCGCGTCCCACCGCCTATTGCTATCGAGAAGAGCAGATCATCAAAAACATCACGGTTCTCGTCGCCGGAGCCACCGGAGACCTTGGCCAACGCATCGTCAGCGAACTCCTGCTCGGCGACAGCCTGGTCCGGGTCTTAACACGCCCTGGAAGCGGGAAAGCCCATGCCGTCTACGGCGGGAATGACCGGGTGGAGATACACGAGGTCGCCTACACAGATCCAGCCGGCCTCGTCTCAGCCCTGTCGGGCGTCGAAACAGTGATCTCGGCCGTGAGCGGTGCGCGTCCGGTGATCATCGACGCGCAGCGGGCGCTCCTCGCGGCCGCCGTCGAAGCAGGGGTGGCACGTTTTATCCCATCGGATTACTCTGCGGATTATCGCCGGATCACCCCGGGCAGCAACCGGAATTTCGAGCTGCGTCGCGAGTTGGCCGCTGAACTCGACGCTGCCCCCATCCGCGTGACGTCAGTGCTGAACGGAGCGTTCGCAGACATGCTCACCGGGCAGGCGCCCATGATCCTGTTCGAGCGTCGCCGGATCCTGTTCTGGTCCTCACCGGACCAGATTCTCGACTTCACCACCAAGGACGACGTCGCACGCACCGTCGCTCTTGTCGCCCTCGACGAGGACGCGCCCCGCGTCGTCGAGATAGCCGGCGACCGGGTTACGGCGCGAAGTATCGCCCGCACCATGAGCGAGCTCACCGGAACGCCATTCTCCCTGCAGTGGGCCGGTACCACCGGTCTCTTAGCGGCCGCGAGCAAGATCGGCCGGCGTCTGTCCAGGGACCAAGACGAGACCTTCCCCGCGTGGCAGGGCATGCAGTACTTCGTCAGCATGTTCAGCGGCGAAGCGGAGCTCCGTCACGTCAACAACGACCGCTACGGCCCGCATGAATGGAACTCGGTCCGGAATGTCCTCGAAGCGCATCTGGGTTTCGACGTGATTGCCCCGACTATGGTGAGCCGGCCGCCAGCCTGACCGGTGCCATGCTCACCACTACAACAGCAGCCTGCACTCCACTTTGTCGTTGGTGTCCAGGGGGTAGCCGACGACGGCGGGAGTCGCCGTCGGGTTCAGCGACCGGTAGCTGGTGGTTCCGGGGGTAAAGCCCACCACTGATGCCTCATTGACGAGGAGCCTGCCCAGGTCGGCGAGCCCGTGCGCCGAACTCGTCGAAGCGCTCAAGATCCCCGTCGCACGATGACAGCGCAAGAGCACAACTGTCCGGGCCGGCGATTAGCGAAGAGGAACAGGAGGTGATCCTTCACCAGCAGAAGGCTGCAGCCGGACAGTATTGAACTCAACGCCCCCGGAAGTGGCTTGTCCTCCCGGGGGCGCTTCATGTGTGGGAGGCCTCCTCATCCGATCGCGTCCGGTCCAGCCCGTGCCCGCGCAGACTCAGGTCAAGGCAAGCTTCGTACCAATAAACAGTCCCCAGTTCAGGCACAGGAGTATCAAGGCGTCGGTAAAGAGCATCCAGCATCTGCGCCAGTTTCTCGTTGGACAAGCTGGAGATGAAGGCGTCAGGACCCTTGGGGTCCCTCATGAGTCTACGAAGCTGTAGGACTGGTGCTGATTGGCTGGGCGCCGTGAAGGCGTCCGGATCCTAATGCCGGTTCTCCCGGAACACGCTTCTACATCCGGCCGGAAGTCAGGTCTGCGTCGACGTTGGTATCAGCGCGGTTGGCTTTCAGTTCCTCGGTGTTGACCCATGGTGATGGTTCGGGTTTGGATGCCTTCCTGAACTGCCACACCGCTGCCCCGGCTCCTGCGCAGGCGATTCCTGTGAGTAACCACCAGATCCGCGACGGGGATTTCCTGGTCTGGATCGGGACCGGCGCAGCGGCTCGTGGCCCGACCCGCATGAGTTGTTCATGCACCCTGGGTGTGAGGGTCTCCACGCTGCCGGCCAGTTCATCTGCCAGCCGCCGCAACAGCGCCTGAAGCCGCGGGGAGGCGGTTTCGATTCCGGTATCCAGTCCGGCTACCGCTCTCTGGAGGGCTGCCTGGACCCCGGGGGTGGCCCATTCCCCGCCCTTGGCGAGCTGAGACTTGAGGTTCTCCGGAAGACGACGAACCTGCTCAGTTTCCGTCCGTGCTTTTGCTGTCCGCATTGGTGCCTCCTGTGGATGATCGTGGGGGCAGCTTAGGCGCGCCAGGACAGCTTGAAAAGAGCCTTTGGGGCTTTGACAGCGAGATTATGGCGGAGGCCAGCATAGAGACCCAACCGTCAGCGTGGACTACAAAACCCGGGGACACCGATCAGTTGCAAAGGGCGGCGATACCGTGGATCACCAGTTAAATTTGGCGTTGCCGGCGGGCGGAAAACGAAGCGTGTTGCACGATTCTTGGGCTTTCGGTGGAACTGGAGGCACCGGGTTATTGGATGCTGTCGCCCCTGTTGCTTCCTTGGCTGCGACGGGAATCGTGTCCGTAGAGGTCCGCCGTGACCTGGCTCTTTCGGGGAGGCGTCCCGGCGTGCTAACGATACGCGTCTGGTCGATGGACCATTAGTACGCCTCGGTCGCTGCATTGTCCAACACGTCGCCGGCCTTTCCCTGAACGGATCCCACGAGTAGGCGCCCTTCTGACCAGAGAACATGTTGGAACTCCGTGGGAGCCATGGGCAGCGCCGCTGGTGCCCGATGGATCAGGGAATGCCAGGCGAGCACGCCGCTGAAGCTGCCATTGGGCAATTCGAGGGAAAGCAGCAAGGCGACCCGGAAGGGGCCCGATCCAAGCATCAAGTTCCTGGTCGGCTCCGGAGTCGCTGAGTTCGGCATGCAGAACATCTTCCCGTCGGTCCAAAAGCCGCCGTTGATGCAGTCGAGAGGCACATCCTTGCCATCGATGTGGAGTACGGCATCCTTCATCCTGTCGTATTTCGAGTTATCGAAGGTCAGCTCGACAGCGCCATCAGGAGACGTGCACCTGTATTCGACGGTCCAAGGGCTTTCGTCCTCGCATCTGTTGAGCTTCTGCGTCACTCCGTTGCTGTCGACGTACTCCCAGTCTTTATCGCGATACTCGCCAACCTGGATCACAGAGTGCGGAACAGCCATGGCGTCCTCGCGCGTGAACGGCCGCTCATCGCACGATGAGGCCGTCAGCGTCAGCATGGCCAAGGCGGCTAAGCAGGCTGTTGTGGCGCGGTGCAAGCGCAACCCGGGCACCCCCTCTTACTCGCCCATCCCGGAGAGCCCGGGCAGACCTAATGCTAACCCGCCACCACGGGGTACCAGGCAGCGATCCTGGAGGCGACCCTAGGGGCGCACGCCGGGTTACCAGGGCCGGCGTTTCCTCCGAATCAAGCCTGCCAGCGACCCTCAAACCGAGGACACACAGGGCAGGTGTCCCCATAGCCCGCAAGTCTTCGATGCCCCAGCGCCTGTCAGCATTCCGGCAGTGATCTCGAAGGTTGCGTACACTGTAGGTGCCGGCGACTCCTACATGTCCGCCCTCATACTGGGACTCCTCACCCGCGGAACCGACGGCTGCGCACCCTCAGTCCTTGAACAGATTGGACGAACAGCGGCCGCTGCAGCCGCGATCACAATGTCCCGGTCAGGCGCCACCCCCCCCCGACCAGGGAAAGATGTTGCCGTTTGCCCCGGGATAGCACCTCAAAAGGAGAAGCAGTGAAAGAGCGCCAAAAGCTAATCTCATGGGACGATCCCGCACCTGGCGTGGCAGCGATGCCGGGCATGAGTGGCTTGGAATACATGCACTCGATGATGGGCAAAAAGTTGCCCCCCGCCCATGGGCCAACTACTGAATATGACGTTGGTCCATGCTGCGCAGGGAACAGCCACCTTCACCTGCGATCCGGATGAATCCCACTACAATCCGATCGGCACTGTTCACGGAGGGCTGGTGTGCACGCTCCTCGATTCGGCCTTGGGGTGCGCCGTTCAGACAACGCTGCCAAAGGGGCTTGGGTATACCTCCATCGAGATAAAGGTGAACTACCTACGATCCGTGCGGGCCGACAGCGGCCCGTTGACGTGTGTAGGCACCGTGTCCAAGGCAGGAACCCGCGTAGCCTTCGCCGACGGAACTGTCATCGACGCCAACGGAAAGCTGGTCGCGACTGCCACCGGGTCTCTGCTCGTCTTTCCCTTCCAAGCGTGACAGACGACGCCACCACTCCTCGGTTGAAGTGCACCCCAGGTGCAAGCCAGAATCAGAATTGAGGGGGGACACTGTTGTCTTTGGGAGGGGGACGGAGTACCGACCCCTCCTCGCAACGGTGAGCAACGGTGGCTTTACCGTCTATAGATACTACGAGGCCCCCTCGCGACTCTGTCGAAGGGGCCTCGTAGCGTCCGGAGTCCTACAAACCGGCGGCGAAGCTGCTCACGCACTGCCCCTGGTTCTTGTAGACGGGCGAAGGGCTCGTCTTCCAGCCATCGTTCTTGCACGCGTCTTTGCCGGTGGACACCGCCACCCGGTACTCCTTTATGGTTCCGTCCGGGGCAGTCACGGTGACTACCGCCGTCGGGCTTTCCGCCGTTGCCTGCCGAACCGTCACCTTTGCGTTCGTGTCCAACGGGTAGCCGACGACGGCGGGAGCCGCCGTCGCGGTCAGCGCCCGGTAGTCGCTGGTTCCGGGAGTGAAGCCCACCACCGGTGACTGGTTGACGAGGAGCCTGCCGAGGTCGGCGAGCCCGGCGTCAGCCAAACGTGTTCCGGCGATGGCCACGTCAGCCACCTTGGTGTACGAGGCCGTGGTCACGAAGGAAACCCTGACGCCGCGCGTGGTCACCGGATCGAAGGAGACCGTGGTGGGCGAGGTGATCGAGAGGCCAGCCACCGTCCCTGCCGATGTGTCCTCCCATGCGCCGGCTGCATCCTGGTATTGGACCTTGAGGCTTGCTGCAGCCTTCTCTGCAGACGTAACGGTCACCGATGAGACGGTGTAATCGCGGCCGAAGCCGTAGCTCAACGAGTCACCTGCACGGCCGCCGCTCACCCAGTTGGACCAGCGTGTGGAGGCGTTGGCGTCGCAGGTGTTCTTGGCGGTGTACGAGCCTTCGGTATAAGACGCTGTGGCTGTTGTAGCGGGGTCGTCCTTGCAGATGTTGGCCACAGGAATGTGGTCCACCACAATGACGGTCAGCTTTGCCGGGAGTCCGTTGGCGGTTCCGGAAACTGTCACGCTTCCCGTGGCCTGCAGCGAGGACTCGGCCAGGGAAGACCAATCCCAGCTGACGGACAGCGGGTTCCGGGCTGGGCCGTCTGCGATCTGGCCAGGCACAGCAACAGGGGCCGCAGCCTGCACCGATGCCCCGGATGAACCAACACCAACAGTCACCGAAACGGGATCGGTAGCAATATAAGCACCTACGGTGATGGTAAGGACAGCATCGAACGTCTGGCCGTACGGGTCCACACCGGAACCGTAAACCGTCACTTTGCCGGCTTTCTGCCACGAGGCGGGGTCAACCGGCGCCCACGTCACGGCCAGTGGCTTGCCGGGGCCGGCCTCATAAACGGGAGTAACGGTGGTGGGGAGAATGGGAGCTGTCCCCACTGGCGTGCTCATTTCAACCGGCGAGACACCCAGCAGTTTCAGATCGGCGATGTCAGTGAACGCCCATGCTTGATGGGGGCTGGCCAAAGCAGTTGCCGTGGTGCCGGTTGAGGAAGCCAGGGCAACTGATGTCCCAGCTGCTGTCTGGTTGCCCGAAACCTGGAGGGCAATGGCAGCCGCGGCATTCACCAGGGTCCACTGCTTGCCGTTTTCCGTAGTCAGTATCCACTGTGCCGAAGGAGTGGCCTTGGCCTGATCCAGCGTCAGGGAAGCAAGCGAAGCCGCCCCGCTCTGGCTGCCGTTCACTACGCCGCCGTTGCCGCTCAGAACCCGCCCATCCTCGCCGGTGACAACCCAGCGGCGGTCGTTGGCGAACTCATCGCCGGAGTTCACTGCCTTGAAGGTCCAGATCTGCGGAGCAACACCCGCGGCGTCCGTGCCCAGATCCTGGATCGATGCGCCGGTGCCGGAACCCGCAGTCAGGTACCTGCCGCTCGCTTCGCCGCTGAGGTGGTAGCTGTGGCCGTCCTGCACTGGTGCGGCGTCGTCCGAAACTCCACTGACGCCGTCGACGACGAACGTCACCACAGACGCGGCAGGAACCTCAAGCGTCGCAGACTTCGTCCCGGCATTCACGGCCACCGGGGCGCCCTTGACCAAGGCGTTCTTTTCGATGTCGTCCAGGGGCGACTTGGTGGTGACCACGGGCGTGACCGTGGCACCGGGCGCGATGCTGCCGAAGCGGCTGAGGTCTATGGTGACCTTTTCCGGCGTCGGGGTGTCATTGAAGTGGACCAGAGTGGCGCCGTTGCCGTCGGCTCGAAGGGCGCTGGCAGTTTTGGGATCGTTGTTCTGGATGAGGAAATCGCCCGGTCGAATGTAGTGCGTGAAGTTCCGGGTGGTGTTGTACTTCTGGTTGGTCAGCACCTTGCACTTGGCGGCGTCCGGGGTGTCGCCGTCGTTGATCCGGCGGTTCGAGTAGCCCTCGCGGCCGGCGTAGTTGCAGTCGAAGTCGACGTAGATGGAGCCCCAGCCCTTGTCTGCCTTCTCCTGTTTGTACGTGTCCTCCACGGGCTGCCAGAACACCCAGGCGTTGGGATCGAGTTCGCGAAGATCGTTGACCATGCGGCTGGCGATGCCCAGGCCGTTGGTGATGTTGGAGCGGTCCCAGCCGCTGGTTGAGTCGCCCAAGGCAGGATTGCCGGTCCAGAAACCGCCGACTTCACTCATCCACAGGGGCTTGTCCGTGGAGGCGGCCAGGTCGCGGACCCGGCGACGGTCGTTGGTGCCATACGTGTGGACGTTGAGCTGTGCCACGGCGTCTTTGGCTTCCTGGCTGTAGCCGTTCCAGTTGGTCATGAACTTAGTGGGGTCGGTCTCGTCCATCGCGGAGATGACGGCGTCCGTGTTCCCCTTCGCCAGCTCGGCTGCGAGCAGTTTGGTCACGCGGTCCTGGGCCGCCGGGTAGATCAGCGCACCCTCCTGCTTCTGCGTGTAGGTGGTGGGTGGCTTTCCGGTGGCGGCGTTGATGTCCGTGCCCCAGTAGCCGGAGTTGGGCTCGTTAAAAGGATCGATGGTGTCCACTGTGATCCCGCTGTCTTTTTCAAGAAGTTCGACGGCGTGGCGCATGTAGGCGGCGAACTTGCCTTCCGCTTCGGGCAGCAGATTCTCGCCCTTGGCCGTGTTGACCTGACCGGACACGTAGCCGCTCCTGGTCATGAACCACGGCGGCGAGTTGCTGAACGCTTCCCAGTGCGTGATCTGCTGGTCCTGGGCCAAGCGCTCCACCCACCAGCGCTGGTTTTGATCGGCGTCGGGGTTGTAGGACGCGGGATCGTCCGGGTTCCAGGCCTTGAGGAAAGCGAGTTTGTTGGCTTGGGTCTTATCGACACTTCCGTCCGGGTTGTACAGGTTCGACGCCGGCTGGCCGGGTGAAGCTTCAGTGACCGGTTTCCACCAGCCCTCCACTGCGCTGCCATCGTTGAGGTAGCCCTTGACGTCCGAGGCATTGCCGCCGCCCACGTTGTAGCGGGCAATATTGAGGTTCAGGCCGTCCTCACCGAAGACCTTCTGGTACAGCGCTTCGCGCAGCTCCGGTGAGTACCCCGCAGTCGCATTCGCGAACCAGACAAGGCTGGTGCCCCAGCCTTCAAAAGCTTCACCGCGGCTGGCCGGGTTAGGTGTAATGGTGACGGCAGTTGAGTCTGTTGCCTTTGCTGCAGGGACTGCCGGCAGGAGTGCCAAGCCGGCAGCTGCGGTCACGGCTGCTGCCAGGGCGGCTACCGGCCTTCGGATTCTGTGTGCTGATAACGCCATGGAGGGACCTCATCGTCGGGGTGTCGGGTGCTGTGTGCCGGGCGATTCAGCAAGGCCGGGCACCCCGAGACTATGAGCCTGAAGCGGGGGTCACAATGCACTCGAACATGCTCGAACAAGGTTGATCCGAACCGTTCTGGGTGCCTTCGCCCGCCGCCTTGTCATATTCCAAAGTGGCATCAGGAGATGCGCTAACGGCCCGGGTAGACCACGGCTTTGAGCTGGCCGGGCTGCTTGCCTGCTCTGAGTGCCTCCTCGGATTCGGAGAGCGTGAACCTACCCGTGACCAGGATGTCCAGGTCAACTTTTCCGTCGGCGATCAGCTGGATGGCCAGGGGCCAGGTGTTGGTGTAGCGGAACACACCGGAGAGCCAGATCTCCCGGTTCTGGATGAATGAGACGGGCAGCTCGACGTCGTCGGCACCCAGCCCCACCAGGATCACCCGTCCGGCCGGGGCCACTGCCTTGATCCCGGAACGGACCGCCTGCGGTGCGCCGGACGCGTCAATGAACGCGTCGACGTCGAGCCCTTCGACGCTGTCGGTCTTCGCGTTGATGGCGTGCGTGGCGCCGTGTTCCAAGGCGAACGCGAGCCGGTCTTCGGCAATGTCCGAAATGTAGATTTCGGTGGCACCGAAGGCCCGGGCGGCTTGGGCGGCGATAATGCCGATGGGGCCGGCGCCGGTGATCAGGACCCTACTGCCGGGCTTGATCTCCGCACGTTCGCAGGCCCAGAGGCCCACGGAGAGCGGTTCGATAAGGGCGGCTGCCTCGTCGCTGACGCTGTCCGGGATGTCGTAGGCGAAGTCGGACTGGATGGTGACGTATTCGGCGAAGGCGCCGTCGATCGGCGGGGTGGCGTAGAACTCGATGTCCGGGCAGAGGTTGTAGCGGCCTGCCTTGCACTGCTTGCACGTGCGGCAGGGGCGTTGGGGTTCGACGGCGACGCGCTGGCCGATGCGGGCGGGGTCAACGGAATTGCCGACGGCGGCGATCCGGCCGGAAAGTTCATGGCCGAGGATGAGCGGGTGGTCCACCACATACGGGCCGATCCGGCCGTGCTCGTAGTAGTGGACATCGCTGCCGCACACGCCGACGGCGGCAACCTGCACCAGGACCTGGTCGGCGTCGAGCTGCGGGAGGGGCAGGGTTTCCATCGCCATGTCGCCTTGGC
The DNA here is from genome assembly GCF_900105535.1 of Pseudarthrobacter equi. Taxonomy (NCBI): domain Bacteria; kingdom Bacillati; phylum Actinomycetota; class Actinomycetes; order Micrococcales; family Micrococcaceae; genus Pseudarthrobacter; species Pseudarthrobacter equi. The sequence goes on along the minus strand of NZ_LT629779.1, from coordinate 2,294,010 downwards.
TTTTGAGGATGTTGGCGCGCATCGTGGGGGGCAGTCCGGAGCCGGTGGCAGGTGACTGTGCGGTTGTTGTTGTCATCGAAGTAGTCCTTGAAAAAAATTTGTGGTGGGGAACTGGCGGGCTATTTGACAGCGCCGAGGGAGAGTCCCTGGACGAGTTTGTCCTGGGCGGCGAAGCCTGCGAAGAGCACAGGCAGGGAGATCACGACGGCGGCCGCGCAGACTTTGGCGAGGAAGAGTCCCTGCCCGGAGACAAAGCCGGTGAGGAAGACCGGGGCCGTGCCTGCGACAACGCCCGTGAGGACCCTGGCCAGGAGCAGTTCGTTCCAGCTGAAGATGAAGCAGATCAGCGCGGTGGCGGCGATTCCGGGCATAGCGACGGGGGCGATGATCTTGCGGAGGATGAGCAGGAGGTTGGCGCCGTCGATCTGGGCGGCTTCCAGCATTTCTTCCGGCACTTCGGCGAGGAACGAGCGCATCATCCAGACGGCGATGGGCAGGTTCATGGAGGTGTACATCAGGATCAGGAACCAGATGTTGTCCAAGGCCCCCACAGTTCTGGCGAAGAGGTAGAGCGGCAGGATCGCGGCGACGACCGGCATCATTTTGGTGGAGAGGAAGAAGAACATTACGTCGGTCCACTTCTTCACCGGCCGGATCGAGAGCGCGTAAGCGGCCGGGAAGGCCAGGAGCAGCACCAGGACCGTGGACAGGATCGAGGCAGTGGCGGAGTTGATCAACGACGGCCACGGGCTGACGCCGGAGGTTTCGCCGAAGAACTCCCGGTACGCGTCCAGGGTGAGATTCGCGGCGACAGACGGCGGGTTGGTGGCGGCGTCGGTCTCGGAGTGGAACGAGGTGAGGACCATCCACAGGACCGGGACGGCGAAGAGGAGGGCCAGCAGCCAGGCGGCGATGCCGGCGGCGGTGTTGTTGCGGGTGGGGTCCATGCGTGCCTTGCCCCGACGGCGGGTACGGCCGGTGTTGAGTGCGGTGGGACCCGGTGGTGTGTTCTGCGGTGCGGCGGGGGTGAGGGTGCTCATCGTGCTGCCTCCTTCTTGAAGAGTGAAAAGACGGTGCGAAGTGCGAAGGTGGCCACGATGATGGTGCCGATGACCACCACGACGCCGGCGGCGGAAGCCAGGCCGTATTCGTTGGCGAAGTAGAACGTCTGGTAGATGGCGTAGGGCAGGTTCGCGGTGCCCAGTCCCCCGGCAGTGAGGGTGAAGACGGCGTCGAAGTTCTGCACGATGTAGATCGCGCCGAGCAGCCCGCCGAGTTCCAGGTACTGGCGCAGGTGGGGCAGGGTCAGGTGGCGGAAGATCGCCCAGGGTGTGGCGCCGTCCATCTGGGCTGCTTCCACAGTGTCCATGGGGCGGGACTGCAGTCCTGCAAGGAGGATGAGCATCATGAAGGGTGTCCACTGCCACACCAGGGAAAGGATCACAGCCATCATCGGTGCCTGTGAAAGCAGGTCCAGCTGCGGCGCCGCTGTGATGCCGAACAGCGACCAGACCCAGGTCAGGATGCCGTTGATGAGGCCGTAGGTGGGGTTGAGCAGGGCGTGCTTCCAGATCAGGGCCGCGGCCACGGGGACCACCAGGAAAGGGGCGATCAGCAGGGTGCGGGCCAGGCCGCGGCCCATGAACTTCTTATCCAGCAGCAGGGCCAGGCCGAGTCCGATGAGCAGGCTGATGAGCACCACGGAAACAGTGAGGAGGATGGTGGTGAAGATTGCCTGGCGCAGGTCGGGATCGGTGAGGACTGTGGCGTAGTTTTCCAGGCCGGCGAAGGCGGTCTTGTCCGGGCTGAGGCTGTTCCAGTTCAAGAACGAGATGATCAGCGTCACCACGAATGGGAGTTGGGTGACGATGATGAGGAAGAGCAGGGCCGGGAGCAGTGGTGCACGCCGTGCCCAGGCCAGGGCGCGTTCACGTGACCTGGCGTTGCGGGATGGTTTGGCTGCGGTGTGTCCCGGGCGGGAGATGCGCGCCGTTGCGGTAGTCATGATGTTCTCCTGCGGTTCGGTTAAGGCTGCTTGTACTTGTCGCCGACTTTTTGGGCGGCTTGCTGACCCTTGGCCAGCGCGTCAGCCACAGACCCTTGGCCTGCGATGGCGGAGCTCACGCCTTGGGAGACGTTGGTGCCCAGGGCTGCGAATTCGGGGATGCCCACGAACTGGATGCCGACGGCGGGGCGTTCCTGGGCACCGGGGTTCTTGGGATCGGCGTTCTCGATGGCGAAGCGCTCGGCTTCGAAGAACGGCGCCGCCTTCTGGAATTCGGTGTTCTCGTAAGTGGAGATGCGCTTGCCGGATGGGACCTTGGCCCAGCCGAGCTTGTCCGCCACCAGGGCTTCGTAGTCCTTGGAGCTGGCCCAGGCGATGAATTTTTCTGCAGCGTCCTGTTTCCTGGACGCGGCCTGCATGGCCCACGACCAGGTCCAGAGCCAGCCGGAGGACTTGGTTTCCTTCACGGGTGCCTGGGCATAGCCGATCTTGCCCTTCACCGGGGAGTCCTCGGCTTCGAGGGCGCCGGCGGCCGATGTTGCGTCGTACCACATTGCGGTTTTGCTCTGGCTCATGTTGTTCAGGCACTCGGTGAACCCGGCCTGCGCGGCACCGGCTTCGCCGTGCTCGCGGACCAGCGTGGTGTAAAACTCGACTGCTTCGGTGAACTCCGGGGAGTTGACCTGCGCGTTCCAGTCCTTGTCGAACCAGGTCCCGCCGAAGGTGTTCACCACGGTGGTCAGCGGTGCGAAGACCTGGCCCCAGCCCGGTTGGCCGCGGAGGCAGATGCCTTTCATGCCAGGAGTTGCGCCGTCCACCTTAGCGGCGATGGCGGCGACCTCATCCCAGGTGGGCTTGGCAGGCATGGTCAGGCCCTTGGCGTCCAGGATGTCCTTGCGGTACATCAGGAAGGAGGACTCGCCGTAGAACGGTTCGCCGTAAAGCTTGCCGTCCTCACCGGTCAGGGACGCGGTGTAGGCGGGCAGGATGTCGTCCTGCTCAAAGCCAGGATCGGCAGCGACGTCGTCCAGCGGGGCGAGCCATCCATTGGCCGAGTAGAACGGGATCTCGTAGTTGGACAGCGAGGCAACATCGTACTGTCCCGCCTGGCTGGAGAACTCCTGGCTGATCTTAGCCCGGACATCGTTCTCCGGCAGGATGGTGTAGTTGACCCGGATTCCGGTTTCCTTAGTGAAGTTTTCTGCGGTGAGCCTCTGCAGGTCCTCCATCTGGGGGTTGTTCACCATCAGGACGCTGATGCTTTTCGGGTCTCCGGCGGAGTTGCCCCCTCCGGCACCTGCACAGGCCGAGACGCTCATGGCCATGCAGAGGACTCCGGCTGACAGGATTACGGCGCGCGTTTTCGGGCGCATTAAGGACTCCTTTGTTCTTCGGGGAGGTGCGGAGCCGAAATACCTTCACTGCTGCGCAGGGGCGTCGGCTAAACGTGGGCGGTCCATCGGGATCGGATTGGGCCGTTGAAGTACCTCAAGGGTAGGCCCGTGATGCGAGGCACAACTAGCGTCCTGGTTGCCGCTTTCTGATACTAATTTTCTGCCGTGCTTGACGTGTATCGCGCTACTCTGGGGAAGGACCTTGGAAAATGCGTCCAGAATGCATAGGCGCCCGATGGTACGGAGAACCACCATGACTGCCGCGAACACTGCCGATGGAGCCGCCGCCCGGCTGGCCGAGCGGCTGCTGGGCATGCGCGCCAACCGTGAGATAGTTCCACCCGATCCCAAACACTCGGTGCGGTGGGTGGAGCACAGCTATCCCAGTCCAGTGGCACGCTGGAACTACCACCCCGAGTACGAAATCCACCTGATCCGCAAAGGCACAGGCAAGTTCATTGTGGGAGACCACATCGGCACGTTCGAGGCAGGCCATGTGTCTCTCGTCGGATCCGGGCTGCCGCACGACTGGGTCAGCGACCTCGAAGCCGGCGAAGTGCTGGAGAACAGGGACGCAGTGATCCAGTTCGACGGAAAATGGGTGGAACAGACGGCTGAACTGGTCCCTGAAATGGCCGAGGTGAAGCCCCTGCTCGAGCAATCCCAGCGGGGAATCGAATTTCTGGGACCCTCCGCGGCGGCGGCGGCCGCTTCGATCGAGGCGATGGGGGCCAGCGCCGGGCTGGCGCGGCTGGGCCACCTGATGGAACTCTTTGTGGTGCTGGCCCGGGCCCCGCAAAATGAACGACGCTACCTTGCCGACGATTGGTTCCGGCCCCAGCTCGACGGGCAGGCGGCTGCGGTTGTGGACATTGTCCTGGAGTACGTCTTCAGCAACCATGCCGGCAGCGTGAAGATGTCCGAGGCCGCGGAACTGGTGGGTATGACAGAGCCGACCTTTTCGAAGTACTTCAAACGCGCCACGGGCCAGAACTTCAGCGACCTTGTCAGAAAACTCCGGCTGGCCCATGCCAGGCGGCTCCTGGAGCACAGTGACAAGGCTGTTTCCGAGATCTGCTACGAGGTCGGTTTCTCGAATCTGTCCAACTTCAACAGGCATTTTCTCAACGACGCGGGTGAAACTCCGCGGCAGTTCCGGCAGCGTGTCCAGCTCTGAAGGTTTTGCAGCGGCAGCATCGCCCTCATCGTTTTGATGGTGATGCTGTGGGGCCCTCGGGTCAATGATCCGCGTGCAACTCTTCATTGTCACGGGTTCTCCAGCACCGACGGCGAAGGTCTGGCCAAGGACGACCCGAATCACCCGGATGAATGGGGGGTCTTCGTGGGTTGGTGGCCCGGCAAATATGTGCCGACGGACTCATGCGCGTGGCTGGACGCGCTCGTCGAGGTCGGTCCGTCGCCTGATGTCTTCGTTGACGCGATCACGGCGCAGACGTCAACGGCAAGCACTCCCCCCGTCAGGGTCATGTTGGGCGGTTACTCCGGCGTGGAGTTCGACCACGCCGTCAAGGGCGACGTGGACATCACAGCCTGCGACCGCGGCAAGTTCTGCATCCACTCATCACTCTCCCACGAATGCACACGCTGGTACTCGAGCGCCGCTGAACGCGAAACCTACCGGGTGGTCGACATGAACGGCCAGCGCGGAGTGCTTTGGGTGGTCCAATTCCACGAATCGATCAATCCTGACCTGACAAGAGAGGCACGCGCCGTCTTCGACTCGATCGTGTTCAGCAAATGACCAGCCGATGCGTCAGGCGATCCCGCCAGCGGGCGCAGACTCCTACTCAGACCCACCCCAATGTGCCGTGGATGACGCCCTAACCACGATCCCGACTACCTGAAAGAGCCCACGAAGCAGCCGTCGCCGCCCATCCAGCGTGGGCTGCCCTGGGCCACGACGCCCGGTCCGCCGCGCTCCTGAAAGCAGCCGACGCCGTCGAACCCTCCGCCGAGGAACTCGCCCGGATAATCAGGTCGCTCATCGCTTCACCAGGGGCCCTTCGAACACGGCATTTCATGGCGATGCGGGCGATCAACCCGGCCTGGTACCGCAGCTGTATGGTTGTGCTGACGAGCAGTATCGGCACGTCCAACACGAGGAAAGCCACGAGGTGCAGGGGTGAACGAATATGAGGCTTCGCTGGTCATCAAGTCCGGAGCGGAACTATTGGCTTCGGCTTCTTCCGACCCCCGCTCGGAAGAAGGCTATGTAGCGGTCAAGGCCAATATCTCGGAAGCACTGGAGTGCATTGCCGAAGCGCTTGGCAACTTTGAAGCCAATTCGGGAGCGCCCAGCCGTTCGACCGGGTGGGTCCAGGACCTTCGCCGCGTAGCAGACGACTTGGCCAGTCGATAGCTGCGAATCGCGATGACAGCGAGCTACCGCGGCAGGCAACCTGCAGACCGCTTTGACAGGGCCGTGTTGGTCTTCAACCCGGGCAAGGCCGGCATGACCGCCAGGATCACCGACCTGCAACGGGAGCTTGCTGCTGGCATACCGGATCTGCAGGTGGATGTGCTGCCCACCGGCTTTGCGGGGCACGCACGGGACCTCGCACGGTCCGCCGCGGCCACAGGGTCCCCGCTCATTGTTTCAGTCAGCGGCGACGGCGGGTACAACGAGGTCGTCAATGGGGTGATGGACGTTCCAGGCAACAAAGCTGTGTGCACCGTCGTCGCGGCAGGTAACGCCAACGACCACCACCGCAGCATGCCTGACAGGCCACTGACGGAGGCTGTCCGGAACGACCCGGTCCGTCACATCGACCTGCTGCGCATTACCTTTGGGGATGGTCAGCGTGAACAGGTCCACTACGCCCACTCGTATATCGGCTTCGGGCTTACGCCGCTGATGGCAATCGGCATCGAGAGCGGCGGAAAGGGCAAAATCCTCGAACTCGTGTCCGTGGCACGCACGCTCACGCACCTAAGTCCGTTCGAGCTCGTCCGGGCAGACGGGGCCACCGCCCGATTGGACAGCCTGATACTGGCCAACATTTCGCGGATGGCAAAGTATGGGACAGTCAGCGAGTCCGTCGGCCCCGATGACGGCCGATTCGAGGTCGTGACGCTACCTCACTCCGGCCGCTGGAAGATGGCCCTGATGACCCTTCGGGCCGTTACCCTGGGACTCGGGAACCAACCAAGCGTCAGCCGATACGCCTTCGCCACACGGGACGCCGTTCCCTGCCAAATCGACGGCGAGGTCAGGCATCTTCCCGCCTCCACCACCGTTCTTGTGGAAAGCTCCAAGGGCGCCCTGGCGGTCATCTAAGCCATGCGTCCCTGGCCGCTACCCGGCAGGCCAGCCACCCGGGAGCCACTGCAGGGACGACGCATTCGTGACCCATCCTGCCGCCACACCTTCCACAATCGGCCCACACTTCGGGATCCGCTCGGCGGCTCCGAGGGCGGGTTAGGCCGGTACCTGTATCGTTCGAAGTCAGGAACCTCTCGGTTCCGCTACAGGAGCAATCATGGCTGACAAATCCCCCCGCCAAACAGCATCCAAGAAGTCCGCAAAAACCATCAAGGAAAAGCGCGCCGACAAAAAGGCCGCGGCGGCACCCCCCTCATCCGGGGACAAGGCCACCGCCAAGTCGACCAGCCCCACCAGGAAGTGACCGGCATGACCGGTTACCTAAGCCTCGGCGTCCTGTCCGGCACCCGAAAACCTGACGAACGGCGCCTGCCGATTCACCCGCTTCACCTGAGCCGGATCGACCCCGAAATCCGGCAGCACCTGATATTCGAGGAAGGTTACGGCGAGCGTTTCGGCCTGCCGGACTCCCACCTGGCACCACTCGTGGGCCGCATCGCCCCGCGGGCTCAACTGTTGGAGGAGGCCGACATCGTCCTCCTGCCCAAGCCGCAGCCCGAAGACCTCGCCGAACTCCATGACGGTCAGGTCCTCTGGGGTTGGCCGCACTGCGTCCAAGACCGGGCCATTACCCAGCTGGCGATCGACAAGAAACTCACGCTGATTGCTTTCGAGGCGATGAACCACTGGGCCAGCGATGGCGGATTCGGGCTGCACGTCTTCCACAAGAACAACGAACTGGCGGGCTACTGCTCCGTGCTGCACTCCCTGGCCCTGACCGGCTCCACTGGAGACTATGGCCCGCGACTCAGCGCCGTCGTCATCGGCTTCGGCGCAACAGCCCGAGGCGCCGTCACGGCCCTCAACGCCCACGGCATCCATGACGTCCAGGTCCTGACCAACCGCGGCATCGCCGCCGTGGGCTCGCCCATCCATTCCGTTCGGATCGTCCAGTTCGATCACGACCCCAAAGCACCCTTCCTCAGCGAGGTCATCACTGAACGAGGGCGGGTCCCACTGGCGCCCTTCCTCGCCGCCAGTGACATCGTGGTCAACTGCACCCTGCAAAACCCCAACGCACCCCTGACGTACCTGCGGGCCGAGGACCTGGACGCTTTCCGGCCCGGAAGCCTGATCGTGGATGTTTCCTGCGATGAAGGTATGGGCTTCAGCTGGGCGAAAACCACCACCTTCGCCGAACCGATGTTCACCGTTGGTGACCACATCGATTACTACGCGGTGGACCACAGCCCCTCATACCTCTGGAAATCCTCCAGCTGGGAGATCAGCGAAGCACTGCTGCCCTTCCTGGAAACCGTGATCACCGGCCCTACAGCGTGGACGGAAAACGAGACCATCAGCCGTGCGATCGAAATCCGCGACGGCGTGGTCCTGAACCAGGACGTGCTGCAGTTCCAGCACCGGCAGCGGGAATACCCGCACATCCCACTGCCCGCATAAAAGTCGACACCACTTCATCGCCTGCGGTGGGCGGTCGGTTTCCCGCTTGCTGCGGGCGGTTTGCTGGCCCGTGCATGTAAAGGGCGAACCTGCTGGGCTTGACTGACATGTGTGCAGGGCGCGGATCCCCGTCTTGTGCTTCTCACCTGTCCAGGCGTATCGCTCGTGCCAAACTTTCAGCTGAGAGAATTGCGATGGCGGCTAAGGGTAAGTGCACAACCGATGAGGAATAGCGCTGGGACTGAACTTCACAACGGAGTAGAGCCGTCAGTCATCACGCGTCTGAAAGCGGCCCAGGGGCTATTCGTCTGCTCTCTCAGCTGTTGGGTCGCCACCGGGGCTGGTTGCCCGGTTTATGATTTCCCGGGCGATGGCATGTACCTTCAGGTTCTTGTCCTGACTCATTTGGTTCATCAGCTCGTATGCTCTGTCCGCGCTGATCCCGGTTTTTCCCATGAGGATGCCCTTGGCTTGCTCGATGAAGTCCCGATTAAGCGCCGATGCGGCCACGGCTTCGGTGGCGAGCTGGTGCCGGTCGGTATGGATGGACTGCGTAATGTCAGCTACCGCGCCCCAAACGCCCACCGGTGTGCTGCCGTCGAGGATATAGTCCGCTGTCAAGAGCAGCTTGTGCTGCCGATCTTTACGGTCCCGGATGGAGATGTAAATCGAGGAAGGGCCACCATGGGACGACACATGATCCCAGTATGCCTGGACCGCTTCCCGGTCCTCAGGCTCAATATGGGCCAGCGCCATCTCCATTGACGGAACGACGTCCCCGCGCTCATAGCCGTAGATCCGGTAAAGCCCGTCAGACCAGTGAAACCGGTCATCGGCGAAGGAGTATTCGACCAGTCCCGTGGGGCAGTCAAGAAAAGCATGGTGCGGAAGGTTACTGGACGCACTCTCGCCCAGGGAAACATGGGATGACAAACAAGGACCATTCGACGCGACGGGAGCCAGCCCCCCTGCTGAGCCGGAATTCAAGAGATAGATTACAACAACCGCCCGGCAAGCATGACGCACAGGACGTGCGTCACGATTCGAGTCTGGGGATTGGCGCAGAACCCCCGTGAGGGGCGTTCGGGAAAAGACCAACGGGCATGCCCCGGGCCGGCTGCTGAAAGTCTGCCGCCCTGGATGCCTTCTTCTTCATGCCGTATAAAGGTCAGCTGATGGAGCATCCTGCCCACAGGGACAACGCCGGGTTGTCCTCATTCATTTATGAGCAGTGAGCCGTGGTGCTTTAGCGGGTCCTGCGCAGAAATTCGGCAACGCTTGGCTCATACCAGAAGATGGCTGACGCTTCCGGACACGGACTATCAAGCTCCCGGTGAAGGGCGTCTAAACGGAGTGCCGGCTTTTCGAAGCGCACGACGGCGGTGAACCCGTCAGGGTGAGCGACTCGATGTAGCCGGGCAGCAGGGTGGCCCGTTCGGGAAGTTGTTCAGGGCATCGTCCCCCCTGTCCGGTCGCCGAGTAGCCCCCATCCTCACCGTTGAGGCCATAAGCTCTCTATCACGCTCCCGTCCTCTGACGAACACCGCGCAGGCACCGGACGTGTCCTGACGGTCCTTGCGGGGCCCCCGCTAGACTGGGCCGGTAAGGACGGATTGGGGGATCCAGAGCGGCTCAGACCGCTGCTCCGCTGGTCGGTCGCAGCCAGTGCAGCAAAGAGGGTTCCGTTGACATTTTTCCAGAGCTTCCCCGTTCCCCATTCTGAGCCCCGGCCGCGGTCAACCCGGCACGAACCGCCTCCGTGGATGGGGCCACCCACCTACTACGAGCTGCCCGCGGCCGTGCACTTGGGCAGGTTTCTGCACCGCAGTCCGAGCCTTGTCATGGCTGTTCGCAGTGCGGAAGTGTTCTCCACGGGCTGCTCCGTCAGCTTGTCCTGGCTCATCCGGCGCGGAGAGCAGGACGACGAGGACTGGTCTGCGCTGCACTCCATGTTCTTCCAGTTCGGCCCCGGCCCTCTCCGCGGCCAGACCCGAACGACGGGCCTGATGTTCGGCATCGAGCTCCCCGACGGGTCCAAGGCCAGCAGTGGGCTTCATAGCCCCTACGGATTCCGAGGCAATGAGAAGGAACCAGAGCCTCCAACGATCGTCCTGAACAATGGCGGCGGTGGCGGTGGGGAGGATGAACTGACCGGGACGGGCAACCTGTGGATATGGCCCCTGCCTCCCGCCGGAGAACTGCGTCTCCTGGCGCAGTGGCTCGACTTTGGGCTCCCGGAGACCTCCGTCGTCCTGGACGGCACAAAGCTGCGGGAGGCCGCCACCAACGTGCAAATGAATTGGCCCGAGAAAGGATCAGCATGATGCCCCTCGACAGCCTGGTCCTGACTGTGGTCATTGCGGCCGTCTTCTTCTACGTCCTCTACAGTGTCATCCGCGCCGCTGTACGTGACGGTATCCTCCAAGCGGACGGGCGGCGGGAGCAGAAGAGCCAGGTCGAGTTCACCAGCGGAGACGAGCGATGAGCGCACGTGCCTGGCTCGGCGCCATCACCGGGATGATTGTCGCAGTCTTTACAATTTCCTACGTTCTGGAGTTACTCGGGATGGCCCCTAACGGCACGGAAACCCGAATGGTCGTCGTTCTGCTCTCGGCGGCAACCTGGGCAATTGTCCGCTGGACCTCCAGTAGAAGGGGCGCCAACCCCACCTTGGACGTATAAGGGTGAAACGGGGCAAAGAGCCGTCGTGGCCCTGGAGCGAAGCGTGGCCCTGGGCAGTGGGCATTCTTGTGGTGACATTCTTCGTGCTCCCGTGGTCCCTCATGGAGGTTGGCCGCTGCGTCGATTACGTGCCCGGCTACGGGGAAAGCTTCTGTGAAAGTGGTCCTGTCATCGGACGGCCGGCCGCCACGATAGTAGGAGCCATGTCAGCCCTCCTCATCCTCTATTTCCTGTACCGGATAATCGGAGCCCTCGTGCGGCGGAGACGGATGGGCCGCCGTGAAGCGGCCCTGAAGGATCTGGTGGCGTTTAGTCAGCCCCTCACCGGCGTACGGAGCAGCATTGCCGGCAGCGGCCGAACTGGCGTCAGGCCCGTCATCCTCACAGTCCACCACCTCCAGCACGTGTTGGCACGCTACGTCGCCGGAGACCTGGACGATGCCTCCCTCGAGGAATGGGCCCAGACGGTCCAGTCACTGGATGACATCAGGTTCGATGCCAATGACCGGGACCTCATCGCCCAGGCAATCTTCGAGTTGTCGACCCCAGAGCCTTTCGAGCGCCTGCCTGCGATCGTTGCCAGGTTGCGCCTGAAACTGAATTCTCGCGGGAACGGCACGACGGGATAGCCAGCGAGTGGCGCACAGTCCTGCACTTTTCGGGTCGGCAATCCGCCCAGAGCGTATCGCCCCGCACACGCCCCCATAGGCTCAGGTCAAAAGCTGCGATGCCTCTCGGTGCTGCCCCTGGAAAGGACTCGCGACCCAGCAGGTCTACTCCCCCGCGATGCTCATCTTTCCGTTTCAGCAGGCAGCAGTCTTCGAGAGTCCGATCCGGTGGCTATCGGCCTGCGGCGGACGAGTCTACATCGTCGGAATGGTCTTCGTTGGACGTGACTTCCGGCGGTCGGGCCAGTTCCCCATACTTGATCGCTTTGAACAACCCGGTAGTTTCCTTTAGCCGTCGACGGCCTTCCGGTCCATGGATTTGAGTGCGGCGAGGCGGGCTTCCACTTCGGTCTGCTCGCCGAGGTCTTCAAGGGAGGCGAACTGGGCGTCCAGGGAAGAGGCGGCGATTTCCTGCTGGCCGCGGACGGTGGCTTCCTGGCGGCGGATGTTCTCCTCGTATCGGCCAATGGCCGACGTCGGGTCCCCGGTGTCCAGGGCCTTGAGGGCGTCGTTGACTTGGGATTGGGTGGCGGCGACCCGCGCCCGGTTGACCAGCTCGTTGCGCTTGGCGGTCAGCTCCCTGAGCTTGCCACGCATCTGGTCCAGGCCGCTCTTGAGTTTGTCGACGACCTCGTTCTGCGCGGCCAGGCCCGGCGCTTGGGCCTGGGCGGTGGTTTCGGCGGCCATCTGCCGCTGAAGAGCCAGCCGGGCAAGGGCATCGAACTTGTCCGCATCACCGCTGTTGCCGGCAGCCCGGAACTCGTCAGCCTTGCGGGACGCAGCGATCGCCTTGCTGCCCCAAGAGTTGGCTTCGTTCACGGCCCGGTTGTGGTCGTCTTCAGCCATCCGGAGGTTGCCGATCGTCTGCGCGACCGCGGCCTCTGCCTCGCGGATGTTGTTCGAGTAGTCACGGACCATCTGGTCAAGCAACTTCTGGGGATCCTCAGCCGAGTCCAAGAGGGCGTTCAGGTTAGCCTTGGCGAGCTGGGCGACGCGGGTGAAAATACTCTGCTTCACGAGGGTCTTTCTATCGGGGACAGCATTCGCATTCTATGTGTCCGGCTACAGCCGCGGCCAACGCCGGGACGGGGATACCTGCATGGTCACCCTTCGCGCGGCCGTCACTGCCTGGTCGAGTCCAGAACCAAGGTGTGGACCCCACAGGTGAGTTGCAGGCCGGTGATGGCATCGTTCAGTTGGCAGTGCTGGTCCTTCACCCGTGGCCCTCCGGAGAGTTCGGGTGCGCTGCGGATCCACTTGTAGTGGTGGGCGTCGTATTCGGTGTAGATGTCGACGGCATCACCGTCGAAACCGTCCTGCGTGACACGAACTGACCGTCCGTCGGCTGCCGTGATCTTCATGGTGTCGCTGACCCCCAACGCGCCAAGGCCGGAGAAAAGAAGCATGAGGCCGAAGTACGGCACGCAGGCGACACCAGCGACGCCCGCGGCCCAGCCTACGACCCGCCGTGGGACCTTTCTTGGGATGCGCCTGATCAACGCCGGCAGAAGCGAGGACAGCCCGACAGCCCCGCAGAGGATTGCCACCACCAGAAACCACGAAGCGATGGAGTGCCCAGGGAAGCCAACGTAGAGGAGCAGCTTCTCCCTGGCACCAGCTCGGTATTCGTCGTAGATGGCTTGGTACGCCCAAGCGCAGAAAGCCGCTGCGATGATGAGGACGGTCCCCCACACTTCACGACGGGTCGGCCGCGTTCTCCAGCCAATCATCGGCGAAACTTCAGGCGGTCTGCCATGTCTGGGCCCCCGATCCAGTACAGGAGGTTCGTAGTCTTCTTGAGTAGCCAACCTGACTTTGGCCACTTGTTCAAACCCGCTTACTGACAGCCTTTCAAGATGCCGACCATGGCGTTGTGCTCTGCCTGGGTGATGCAGAGCTAGAAAGCACCGCCCACCAAAACAACCTCAGGATGCAATAAGTACGGAGTGACAACAGCAAACTTGCTTGGCTGCAACAGCTACGTCAATCACTGGAGGATAAGACCCGCCCGCTCGACTGCAGTCAGTCGATTAGCGCTACGCCGAACTCAGCGACGACGGCCCGCAATTCCCTGAGGTAGCTCTGCGCTTGGTCGGTGAGCGGAATCGCAGCGTGGCCGATCCAGCCGATCTCGATGCGTTCGTCAACGTCGAGCGGGATGGCAACGATCTCAGGGTCGAGCTGCCCGCTGATAATGCCGGTCGAGATTGTGTATCCGTGGAGCCCGATCATGAGGTTGAAAATTGTCGCACGGTCAGAGACCCGGATCTCCTGTTTGCTGGACAGGGTTGAGAGAATCTCCTCGGCGAAGTAAAAGGAGTTGTTCGCACCCTGATCGAAGGTAAGCCGCGGCAAGCCGGCGAGATCGGCGAGAGTTGCACGCTCTTTTGAGGCGAGCGGGTGGTTCCGTGAAATGAAAATGTGCGGATCGGCGAGGAAAAGCGGTGTGAACGCAAGCCCGGATTCCCGAAGCAGCTTGTCGATGATCTTCCGGTTGAAATCGTTCCGGTAGAGGATGCCTAACTCGCTGCGGAGCGTCCGGACATCCTCAATGATGTCCCAAGTGCGGGACTCCCGGAGCGAGAACTCGTATTCGGCCACCTCACTGGCCTTGACCATCCGGACGAAGGCGTCCACCGCGAACGAGTAGTGCTGCGTTGAGACCCCGAGCAGACGCCGCCTCGGTGGCCTGCCAAGGTAGCGCTGCTCGAGGAGAGCGAACTGCTCCACGACCTGCCTCGCATAGCCGAGGAACTCTACCCCGTCGGCGGTGAGGGTGACCCCGCGGGCGGAGCGAACCAGGAGCGCACGGCCCACCCGGGCCTCAAGGTCCTTCATCGCTGCGGACATTGTTGGCTGTGCTACGTAGAGAAGATCGGCAGCCGCGGAGATCGATCCCTCAGCTGCAACTTCAATAAAGTAGCGGAGCTGCTGCAGGGTCAGTCCGCTGGATAGCTGTGCCATAGGCAAAGTCTATATGAACGCATAGTAGCGCCTAGTTACCCGATACCCCCTGAAAGGTTGCACCATGGAGACGTCCCCTTCTGGAAGGCCGTCTCCGGCCCATCAACAACGGATTGGCAGCGCATGGCAGACGACTTTACCTTCAAGATCACCACCACCCGCTTCGACGAGGACTATTCCCCGTCGGAAGGCTCCAGGATCACCACGAATTTCGCCAACCTCGCACGGGGCGAGCACCGCCAGGAGAACCTCCGCAACGCCTTGACCATGATGCGGCGCCGCTTCAACGATCTCGCAGACTGGGACAACCCGGACCGGGACCGCTACACGCTCGAGCTTAATATCGTCTCCGTGCAGATACAGTTCACCGCGGAAGGTACGGATCAGCAGTTCCCCCTGTTCGAGGTTCTCGACATCCAGATCGTCGACCTGCTGAACGGGGTCCGCCACCAGGGGATTGTGGGGAACAATTTCTCCTCCTACGTCCGTGACTTTGACTTCAGCGTCGTACTGCCGGCCGCAGCAGGTGATTCCGGCAAGCCCACCGTTCCCGAGGACTTCGGCGATCTTCACGGCAAACTGTTCCAGCACTTCCTCGATTCCCCGGAATGCCAGGAACGCTTCCCGCAGCCGCCAGTGGTCTGTATCAGCGTCTCCACGAGCAAAACGTACCAGCGCACGGGGAACCGTCACCCGGTCCTGGGCGTCGAGTACCAGCAGGACGACTTCTCGCTGACGGACGCGTACTTCGCAAAGATGGGGCTGAAGGTCCGCTACTTCATGCCCCGAGGCAGCGTTGCGCCGCTCGCCTTCTATTTCCGCGGCGACCTGCTCAATGACTACTCCAACCTGCAGCTGATCGGCACGATCAGCACCATGGAGACGTTCCAGAAGATCTACCGCCCGGAGGTCTACAACGCGAACTCCGCCGCCGCCGTCGTCTACCAGCCGAGCCTGGGCGAGCAGGATTACTCGCGGACCCAGATCGCTTACGACCGCGTCGAGCGCAGCCAGCTTGCGATCACACAGGCGAAGTACACGGAGGAGCACTTCATCACGCCCCACAAGGATCTATTGGACCAGTGGACCGCCAACTACCCCGCCCTCGTCAACTGACCCACGGAGAATCGTCAATCATGAACACACTCTTGCCCACCACCGTTGTCGGTAGCTTGCCGAAACCATCGTGGCTCGCACAGCCTGAGACTCTTTGGTCCCCGTGGAAGCTGGAGGGAGATGCGCTGCGCGAGGGGAAAGAGGATGCGCTGCGCATCGCAATCCACGAGCAGAGCCGGCGCGGCATCGACATCGTCAGCGACGGCGAGCAAACCCGCCAGCACTTCGTCACGACCTTCATCGAGAATCTCAGCGGGGTCGACTTTGAACAGCGCAAGACTGTGCGCATCCGCGATCGCTATGACGCCAGCGTACCGACCGTCGTCGGGCCGGTGCACCGCGAGCGGCCGGTATTCGTGGAAGACGCAAAGTTCCTCCGCGCAACCACCGACAAGCCGATCAAATGGACGCTTCCCGGCCCAATGACGATGGTGGACACGCTTTACGATGACCACTACAAGAGCCGCGAGAAGCTGGCCTGGGAGTTCGCCACGATCCTCAACCAGGAGGCAAAAGAACTGGAGGCGGCCGGCGTGGACATCATCCAGTTCGACGAGCCCGCGTTCAATGTCTTCCTCGATGAGGTCAAGGACTGGGGCGTGGCTGCGCTTGAGAGAGCAGCGGAAGGGCTGCGCGCGGAGACCGCCGTGCATATCTGCTACGGCTACGGGATCAAGGCAAATAATGACTGGAAGGCGACGCTCGGCTCCCAGTGGCGGCAGTATGAAGAAACGTTCCCGCTGCTTCAGAGGTCCAGCATCGACATCATCTCTCTGGAATCCCAGAACTCCCACGTGCCCATGGACCTCATCGAGCTCCTGCGCGGCAAGAAGGTCATGCTCGGGGCAATCGACGTTGCAAGCGAGACCATCGAGACCCCGGAGGAGGTCGCCGACACCCTCCGCAAGGCCCTGCAGTTCGTCGATGCGGACAAGCTCATCCCCAGCTCCAACTGCGGCATGGCACCGTTTCCCCGGGACGTCGCACTGGCCAAGCTGAGTGCTCTCAGCGCAGGTACGAGCATCGTTCGGGAGGAACTCGCCCGCTCCGCCCCCAGGGCGTCATAACGATGTTTCACGCCTACCCGGCAGACACGTGGCTCGAGGCTCCGAAGCAAAGCGTGCCATCCTCCCTCTCGGCCGACGAATTCAAAGCACTGTTCCGTGGCCATCCGGGAGGTGTCGCTGTCGTCACGGCTGATGCCGGCGAAGGACCGGTGGCGCTGACAGTATCGTCGGTGGTTTCAGTGAGTGCGGAACCTCCGCTGCTGATTTTCTCGGTCTCGGCGCTGTCCTCTGCGTCCGAGGTTCTTTCACGCGCCGAAACGGTCGTGGTGCACCTGCTGGACGCGCACGACGTCCGCTTGGCGAAGTTTGGAGCGACCCCCGGCGTCGACCGCTTTGACCAGACGCACCGCTGGTCGGCCCTTGAAACCGGTGAAGCGGTGTATGACGATGTCCGCGCCTGGGTGCGCTGCGCCGTCATCAACCGCATGGAGGTGGGGACCTCCACCATCGTCGCCGTTCACGCCCTGGAATCCCGCGTGATGCGTGACGTCCAGGCGGGCGAACCCGGCGACGCTCTGGTCTACCACAACCGCTCATGGCACCGACTGGGCGAGCATTCCAAGCTTCGGGGCTGAGCGCCGCGCTAACCGTTCTGGGGAGAAAGCCGTAGGGCTTACGACGGCGGGAGGATGACTCCCGCCGTCGTCCTCGATAAAGTCGGTGCGTCCACCGCCTTCCCGCGGTTCCTCCAGCGGTAGCCCACGGGGGGCTTTCGGAGCCATGATGTCACTATGACTGATCCCCAACGGAAGCTGTCCACCGCCGAGCTTGCCGAAGCCGGACTCACCGGCTGGCACCTGACCGGTGACGCCCTCACCGCCACCTTCAGGACCCGAAAGTTCTCGACCGGCCTGGAGTTCGTCAACCGCATTGGCGCCTCCGCCGAGGAGGCCAACCACCATCCCGACCTCACGCTCACTTACCTGGAGGTCAGCGTCACTCTCTCAAGCCACGATGTCGGCGGGATTACCAGCCGCGACATCGACCTCGCCCGCACCATCAGCGGCCATGCCTCGGACCTCGGGGTCGCCGCCGCGGAGTGATTTGGCGCCGACAGGTCAGGTCTTAGTTCGATACACCGCATGGTGGTGTTCCAAAAGTTCGTGCTTGTGATGGAGCAAAAACTCATGCCTGTAGTGAAGTCCTACCCACGATGACGCAATAATCTCGTCGATAAAACTCGCTGGCTGCGACGGTGCTTGTTCAGTCTTGAGCACCGGCTCCGGCTCATTCGATGGTGTTCCGTTGATCGGACTGCTGGTGCGAAATAAGCGGTGCAGAATCATCGTCTCTCATCTCGGTCCATAGGTGGTGAGAGCAGGTGCCCGGACCAGATCCCGGTCGAGGACATTCCCGCGGAAGAAGAGGGCTGGGGAACTAGAAGGCTTTGAGGATGTCTTCGACGCGTTGTTTGGCGTCGCCGAAGAGCATTTGGGAGTTGTCACGGTAGAACAGTGGGTTCTGGACTCCGGCGTAGCCTGCGGCCATGGAGCGTTTGAACACGACGACATTTTCGGCTTCCCACACTTTGAGGACGGGCATTCCGGCGATGGGGCTGCCGGGGTCTTCTGCAGCGGCGGGGTTGACGGTGTCGTTGGCGCCGATGACCAGGACCACGGAGGTGCTGTCGAGGTCGTCATTGATTTCGTCCATTTCCAACACAATGTCGTAGGGGACCTTGGCTTCGGCAAGGAGGACGTTCATGTGCCCGGGCAGGCGTCCGGCGACGGGGTGGATTCCGAACCGGACGTTCACGCCCCGTTCGCGCAATTGGTGTGCGAGTTCGGCCACGGGGTATTGGGCCTGGGCGACTGCCATGCCGTAGCCGGGGGTGATCACGACTGACGAGGCGTTGGTGAGCATTTCGGCTGTTGCCTCGGCCGTAATTTCACGGTGCTCTCCCTGGTCTGTGTCTCCTTTGCTGGCGGGGGCGGCGATGCCGAAGCCGCCGGCGATCACGGAGATGAAGGACCGGTTCATGGCCTTGCACATGATGTAGGACAAGTAGGCGCCGGAGGAACCAACCAGTGCACCGGTGATGATCAGCAGGTCATTGTTCAGCAGGAAGCCTGCCGCGGCCGCGGCCCAGCCGGAGTAGCTGTTGAGCATGGACACGACGACGGGCATGTCGCCGCCGCCGATTGAGGCCACCAGGTGCCACCCCAGTCCGAGGGCAAGCACCGTAACAACCACCAGGAGCCAGAGCTGGGAGTCATTGACGTACCAGACGGTCAATGCGACGAACACGGCGAGGGCGCCGAGGTTGATGGCGTTCTTGCCGGGCAGCATCAGCGGTGATGATTTCATCCGGGCCGACAGTTTCAGGAACGCCACGATGGAGCCGGTGAAGGTGACCGCTCCGATGAAGACGCCGATGAACACTTCGGCGTGGTGGACGTCCTTAAGGGCTCCGGTCAGGTCCGGGGCTTGAAGGTGGCCGTTCCAGCCAACGAGCACCGCGGCCAGTCCGACGAAGCTGTGCAGCAGCGCGATGAGCTCGGGCATGCCGGTCATCTCTACCACCCGGGCGCGCCAGAGCCCGATCGCACCGCCCACCAGGACCGCGGCGACGAGCAGGGCCAGGCCGGTCAGGCCATGGTTTGTTCCCCAGGCACCTTGCAGGGTCAGCCAGACCGTGGCAGCCAACGCGATCACCATGCCGGTGATGCCGTAGATGACACCGGCCTTGGCTCTTTCGTGCTTGCTCAGCCCGGCCAGGCTGAGGATGAACAGCAGGGCCGCGACGACGTAGGCCGCCCCGGCGATGGATTCCGCGGTCAGCGGACCAGAGACAGCGTCAGGCAAAGTAAGGCTCCTCGAGATGATTTCAGTTGCTTCGGTGGCGGGGCTCATGAACGTGCCTTCCCGGCCGAGAACATGGCGAGCATGCGCCGGGTCACTGCGAAACCGCCAAAGATGTTGATGCTGGCCAGCAAGACTGCGACGGCCGCGAGGACCTGCACCACCGGGTTCTCCGAGGTGACCTGCAGCAGGGCACCGACCACGATGATCCCCGAGATTGCATTAGTGACAGACATCAGCGGGGTGTGCAGCGCGTGATGGACTTTCCCGATGACGTAAAAGCCCACCACGACCGAAAGCATCAGCACCGTGAAGTGCTGCGGCAGCGGCGCCGGGGCCACCGCGTTGATGCCAAAGAGGGCAGCGATCCCCGAGGCGAACAGAACCGCCTTGCCCGCAGGACTGAGGCCTTCCTTCTTCTTCGGCGCATTGGTTACTTCTGCCGTGGCCGGGGCCTGGGCGGCGGGGGCAGCGGAGACCTGCACCGGGGGCGGCGGCCAGGTCTTCTCACCCTCCCGAACCACAGTCACTGAACGCTGGACGACGTCGTCGAAGTCGATTCTCAGCTGACCGTCCTTCTCCGGGGTGAGGAGCTTCAGGAGGTTCAACAGGTTAGTTCCATACAGCTGTGAAGCCTGAGCCGGCAACCGGGCCGGCAGGTCCGTGTAGCCGAGGATGACTACACCGTTTTCGGTGACGGTCCGCTCCCCGGCCACCGAGCCTTCCACATTCCCGCCCTGGCCGGCAGCCATATCAACAATCACGCTGCCCGGCTTCATCCCAGCCACGTCATCGGCCGTGAGCAGCTTCGGCGCCGGCCGGCCCGGAATCAGGGCCGTGGTGATGATGATGTCCACATCCGCTGCCTGTTCGGAGTAGATCTCCGCTGCACGCCGGTTGTACGCCTCCGACGTTGCTTTGGCGTACCCATCCGAGGATTTCATCTCCTCCTCAACCTCTACCTTGAGGTAGGACCCGCCAATGGACTTCACCTGATCAGCGACCTCGGGCCGCGGATCCGTCGCGCGCACAATAGCGCCCAAGCTCGAGGCCGCACCGATCGCCGCCAGCCCGGCAACACCTGCACCCGCCACCAGGACCTTTGCCGGCGGGACTTTGCCCGCAGCGGTCACCTGGCCCGTAAAGAACCTGCCAAACTCGTGGGCCGCCTCAATCACGGCACGATACCCGGCGATATTCGCCATCGAACTGAGCACATCCATCGACTGCGCACGCGAAATCCGCGGGACAGCATCCAACGCCAGCGCCGTAATCGGACGCACCGCAAGCGCCTCCACCAGTTCCGGCCGCAAACTTGGGGCCAACATTCCAATCAGCGTCGCACCGTCAGCCAAACGGCCAATCTCGTCCTCCGAGGGTGGATTGATCCGCAGCACCACCTCGCTGCCCCACGCTTCATCAGCACCCACCACCGAGGCACCTGCAGATTCGTAGTCCTCGTCACGGAACGCTGAGGACTCCCCCGCACCCTTCTCGACCACAATCTCGTAGCCCAACTCCAACAACCGCTTCACCGTGGTGGGCGTCGCCGCCACCCGGCTCTCGCTGCCTAACTCGGCGACAATGCCAATACGTGTCACTATGATCTCTCTCTTTAACGTGTGATGCCCCGGTGAATACTGTTGCCGGGAGGCAGTAGGAAACTGTCCTGCTATCGAAGGCCAGCCGCCGCCGAGACGGACGACGCCGGGAGGCTGAGTAGCTGCGCGCCGTCCCCTGGGGGGTGGGGCTACTACCAGGCCGGGTTCGTCGTCCGCGAACGCCAGTCGCCTCTAGTTAGTTGATGCGGGCGGCGGTCCGTGGCTGAGCGCTGGCAGTATTGTTTGCACTCCGTCTGCGATTCGTAGATCGGGAAGCCGGGGTTCGGGTAGAGCACTTCCTGGCCCGAGTTCATGACCGCCTTCAGGAATTCCTTAATAACGGTCTTGCTTCCCGTCATCACCGCGACGCGTCCCGGGAGTAGCTGATACGCCGGCTGCCGTCGATAGCTTCTGCGGGGGCCTTGCGCCACTGCGGAATGCCAGGGCCAGGGCAGTACTCTCTATAGCTGTCCGCTATGGCCTGGTCCGTCGCTTCGACGATGTGTGGCCCTCCACACGGCCGCCGCTTGGGCGACGCTGATGGCGGGCTCTGAGCCCACACGATTAAGCCGACGCGCGTGTTCTTTCATGCCAATCCACTCCTCATTGAGCTGGTGGTCGAGCCGCGTATGGACCCAACCAAGCACTGATATATCTGTAATACTGCTAAAAACATATCAGATAGGTCATTGTCTCGCCAGCACCCATTGCGAACTGTTGGCGTCACAGAAACCGGTGCCGGTACGAAGACCGGCGGCCTAAACCCTGCGCTGGTGGACTTGCTGATCCCGCTGGTGGGTAGTCTGTGAAAGCTCTATACCGCTCCCACATGCTCTTCAAGATCAGCCTGTACTCCTCGAGCGTGAGGAGCACAGCCTCGTCCTAGCCCTTCTCAGTGTTCGTGGCGGCTAAAGGGACTGCCCCGCTGCTCGCGGGTGTCGCTGACAAGGACGGCGCGGATTTCATCTTCTTCGCCGTAGCCCTGCCGGTTCTTGTGGGCTGCATCCTGCTGGCCTTTTTCGGATGGTCGGTTGGTTGGCTGCGTGAGATATTTGCCCGTCAGCCGATCAGTGGCCGCGGCTGGATGTGGATTGCCGTTGTCGCTGTTCTCGCGTTCAACGTCCTCCGATTCGCCACTATCGACTACAACTCTGCCGGTCTGGATATCGTGGCCACCTGGCTGCTGGCTGGCTTGTTCGTCGGCTTCGCCGAGGAGACTCTGACCCGTGGCTTCGTCATCAACCTTCTGCGCAGGGCACGCTACCGGGAAATCGTTGTCGCGGTCACCTCAGCAGCCGTGTTCGCTGGACTGCACGCCAGCAATCTGCTCTCCGGGCCGTCGCTCTTCGCCACCGCTTTCCAGGTGCTGTACACCTTCGCGTTCGGTATCTGCATGCATCTCGCATACCGCCTTACAGGGCGGTTGATCGTGCCGATCCTGCTGCACGCCAGCACCGATCCCAGTATTTTCTTGCTGACGGAGTACCCCACGGCGGGACCCCTGGCCATCATTGCCGGCCTGGGCAACATCGTGGTGATCTTCGTTGGGCTGCTGTCCCTGTTCTTTATCCGCGGGCGGGTTGAGGCGCCTGCATCCCGCGCAGCTTTGCAGACCCAGCCCTGACGACCCGCACAACCGGGTCAATCGCGTGCGAGGCAGAAAGAAGCGTCTTTCGGCTTCTGCAGGAGCGGATGATGCACAACGCAGGCCCCATCCGCGGCGGGTTGGGCGGATACAACAATGACCACGAATTCCTCGGCTACCGCCAATTCGTCCGACCCGAGAATACAAGGCCCGGCCTCCGAATCCGAAAGGCCTCCAGCAGGTCGCAGCAGTCAGTCGGCCTCAGGCCTAAGGACGCGCATCCAAAGTGGGTGCATTCTCAGACAGCCTGCTGACGCGCCCTGAAGTCCGCATCGTTTCTTTCAGGCACAAGGAGTCGGTGAGAACGTTCTCAGGAGCATCGTCGGCTACAAACTCGAGCATAATGTCCACGTTTTTTCCGTTAGCGTTCAGAACGTCTGTAACGGCCTCCCATAGGCCCTTTCGCGCGGCCAGCGGCAGCCGTTCTGTACTCGGCCACCAGGAGAAGGCGTGGACGCCCACGAGGTGCCCGATCACTTGGTGCAAGGATTCAAGGGCCTGTTCGTCGGTGAGGCCCACGGCGGGTTGCCAGTACGTGCCGACATTGGGCCGGTCCACGCGGCGGAGAAGCTCGAGGGTGCTGCCCGGGGTATCCGCCAACGTGGAGCCGTGGTACTCGAAGGCCAGCGTCTGTCCGCGGGTCTCCGCTAGCCCGGCTATACGTCGCGTGTCGTCGACGACGGCGTCCCACTGGGCTGCGGTCGCGCCGGCCGAACCCATATCACCGGCCCAGATCCGGATTCTGGGCGCACCCAGTCCTCCGGCGAGGGAAAGCACGTCCTCAAAGTTGGCAAAGGACCCGGCGCGGTAATAGGAGCCGAGGGACATGACGCGTAGCCCGGCGGCCCGCGTGGCTTTGCGGGCCTTGGCCGCGGCGTCGATGTCATCTACGTGCACATCAGACCCCCACTCGATCCCGGTGAGCCCTGACGCAGCAGCGGCGCGAACGACGGCGTCAACGTCCCGGGCGCGCAGCGTCACCGAACACATTCCGGGGCTCAGCGTCATGTCGGGAACCTCTCTTCTGGTAATTGCAGCTTGACGCCCATCGTATGTTGGTTGTAGTTCACTTTGAACAAGTCGCACAGAAGTAAACATGAGATGAAGGGGAACCGTGCTAACCGACGACAGGCAAAACCAGATTCTCCGCGAGCTGGCACTCCGGGGATCCTTGAATGCAGCAGAATTTGCCAAACGGCTGGGGACCTCCGGGATGACGGTGCGGCGCGACCTCGCCTTTCTCGAAGGACAGGGCCTGCTGCAGCGTGTCCACGGCGGGGCTGTGGCCACGACGGCTCCCGGCCGTAACCCATTGAGCCAGGTCCATGGACACACCCCTGCCGCAGCCAGAGATTCCGGGGCCTCTCCCCTCGCCGGAAGGAACGCCGGGCCAGGTGGGCGACAGCGGCCACTGGCCACCCTTGGCATGATCGTCCCCACGGCCAGATACTATTTTCCCGGCGTCATCAGGGGCGCCGAGTCTGCGGCCCAGGAGCTGGGTGTCAGGCTGGTTCTGGGCGTCTCGAACTACTCCGCCGCCGAAGAGCAACGCCAAATTCAGCGGCTGTTGAAGAGCGGCGTCGATGGCCTGTTGGTGACGCCAAGTGGTGAATCCCTGGTAGATACACCGACTCTGGATCTCCTGGCCTCGGCGGACGTGCCCGTGGTCGTGATCGAGCGTTCCATCGACGGAGTCCTGGACGAGGGCCGGCTTGAGTCGGTCCGAAGCGACCACGTACGCGGGGCGGAACTCGCCGTCAACCACCTGGTAGCCCTGGGCCACCGCAACATCGCACTCTGTGTGCGCGAGAGCAGCCCAACTTCCTCACCCGTCAGCGAGGGCTACCGCAAGGCACTCCAGGCCGAGGGATTGCTGCATGATCCTGAACTGACCCGGGTCATCACACTTTCGGCAACCGATCCCGAAACGCTCCGCCAGGAACTGGACGGCATCGTTGCCAGCTTCATTGCCGCCGGCGCCACTGCCGCAATCGTCCACAATGACGAGGATGCCCTTATGTTCGCCGACCTGTGTGAAGCCCAGGGCCTGCACGTTCCGGGGGACTTGGCGCTGGTGGCATACGACGACGAAATTGCCTCTTTCGGAGCGGTGCCCATGAGCGCCGTAGCCCCGCCGAAATTTGATGTGGGATACCACGCCGTCCAGATGTGCCTTAACCGGCTGGGCCCCCGACGGGCTTCGAGCCTGGCCCTCCAGCGGGTCATCCTGTCCCCCACCCTGGTGGTCAGAGACTCAACCGCCAGTTGAGCATCGGCAATACCGACTCAACGGCCGGCGAACCACTCGGTCGTGTTCATTACTGTTCATTTCGTTGGCTTTGTTCATCTTTGCGGGTTTCATTGTTTTACACACTGTGGCACCGGCCACATCCCACCTTCGCATCGTGGAATTCAAGGGAGAACAATGAAGCGTCGCAAATTGCTCATCGGGGCGGCCAGCCTGGCCAGCAGCGCTTTGCTGCTCGCCGCCTGCGGAACGGGTCCCACACCTTCCGCGGCGCCATCGGCCGTCGAGGATCCGGCGGGCACGATCACCTTCTGGTCGGCACTGGCCGGCATGGACAAAGTGGCCGCAGCCTTCAACGCCAGCCAAAGCAAAATCACCGTCAATTTCGAGACTGTCCCCAATGCCGACAATGGCGGCTACGCCAAGCTTTCAACTGCGATTACCGCCGGTAACGGCCCTGACGTCTCAACGATCGAGTATCCGCAGCTGCCGCAGTTCGTCAGCAACGGCCAGGTCCAGCCGCTCGACGGACTCATCAATAAATCTTCCACCGTGGACAAGCTGGCCGACGAAATCAAGAGCATGGTCCAGTTCGGCGACAAGACGTACGGCCTGCCCTATGACGCGGCCCCCATGGTCATGTACTACCGCCAGGACATGCTGGCCAAGGCCGGCGTGGGAGTTCCCAAGACCTGGCAGGAATTCGAGGAGGCGGCCCTGAAGCTAAAGGCAGTTTCCCCGGACTCCTACCTTGCGAGCTTCAATCCCAACCAGGTACCGGCCATGGCTGGGTTGGCTTGGCAGGCAGGGGCCAAATGGTTCGGCACCTCGGACGACAGCTGGAAGGTTGGCGTTAATGACGGGGCTACCAGGAAGGTAGCCAGCTACTGGCAGAAGCTCATTGACAACAAGCTCGTTAAGGTATCCCAGGCCTACAGCGATGAGTGGAGCCTGGACCTGGCCACCGGGACCGTCGTTGGCGTGGTGGGCGCAAACTGGAGCGCCACGGGGATTCAGAAGCGGACGGAAGCCAGCGGACAGAAGGGACAGTGGGTCGCCGCGGAATTGCCGAACTGGGGAACCCCGGCCGGTGCCTTCTACGGCGGATCGAGCTTCAACGTCACCAAGAGCAGCAAGAACCCCGCAGCCGCCGCAAAGTTCATTGAGTACCTCACCACGAACCAGGAGGCCATCAAAGCCCGTGGAAACACCGGCTCCGCCTTCCTCGCCTTCCCTGGCCTGACCCCCGTTGCACAGGGGGCGTATGACGCCAGCTACTTCGGCAACGACATTTACGCCGTCTTCGACAAGGCCTACACCACAGTCAGCCCGGGCTGGCAGTGGGGCCCGAGCTGGGATCTTACCAATACAGCTCTCAAGGACGCCTTCGGCAATCTCGGCACCGGCGGCACCATCTCGAAGGCAGTGGACACGGCACAAACAGCAACTGTTGCGGGGCTAAGGCAGAACGGCCTTTCCGTCAAAGACTAGTTACACCCCCTGGGCTGCCTCTGTGGAGGCAGCCCAGGCAGTTAGGAGATCATCATGGCCGCTCAGGCCTTCACCACCCCCAAGGTCCGCAAGGGCAGTGCAGCCTCCGGAACCGGTGGGAAAACCGCGGCCCTCTTCCTGGTCCCGTTCTTCGCAGTATTCGCCATCGCCATGGTGGCACCGGTTGTCTACTCGATAGTGCTGAGCTTCTACGCCCAGCAGAAATCCGGCCTGGGGTTCGGTGAAGCGAGGACCAGCTTTGTGGGCCTCGAGAACTACCTTCAGGTCCTGCAGTCCGAATCGTTCGTCAGCGGCCTGGCACGGCTTGGCTTGTACTGCCTGATCTACATCCCCTCCATGGTCGGCGGCGCGGTGGTCTTTGCGCTGCTCCTGGATGCGACAGTGGCTCGTGCCCGCAAAATGTTCCAGCTGCTCGTCTTCCTCCCTCACGCGGTGCCGGGCGTCATTGCAGCCCTGATCTGGGCCTACCTCTATACACCCGGCATCAGCCCGCTGGTACAGGCGCTTCAGGGCGGCGGCATCCAGATCAACTTCCTCGATGCACACATGGTGTTGCCGGCAATCGTCAATATCGGCGTCTGGGAATGGACCGGTTACAACGTCATCATCCTGTTCACTGCACTGCAGGCAGTACCCAGGGAAATACTGGAAGCGGCACGGGTGGACGGTGCAGGCGAGGTGAGGACCGCCCTGTCCATCAAGTTCCCCCTCATCCTTCCGGCGCTGAGCGTGATCATGCTTTTCACCATCATTGGCACGCTGCAGCTCTTCACCGAGCCGTCCATCATCGCCAAAGCCACCCCGTCCATTACCAGTACCTGGGTACCCAACCTTTGGGCCTACGACGCGGCGTTCATCCGGCACAACCTCAACCAAGCCGCCGCCGCCTCCATCATCATCGCCGGGCTGGCAGCAATCCTGTCCCTGGTGGTCACCCGACTCAGTTCCAGGATCAACAACTCATGAGCACCAATACCCTTCCAGTGACCCCACCCCAGACGCCGCAGGCCACGGCAACGAAACGTACCCTGCACCGGACATCCACGGCACGCCAAGGCGGTTTTGGCAGCAAGCTCACAGTCAACGGACTGCTGGTCCTTGGCTCCCTCTACATGGTGGTCCCGGTCCTCTGGCTTCTCTTTGCCTCCACGAAGAACGCCGCGGACCTGTACGGCACCAGCTCCTACTCCCTGGGCAACTTTGCCCTCTTCGAAAACATCGCGGCAGTGGCCGCCCAGGACGGCGGCCTGTTCTTCCGGTGGATGGCGAACTCTGTCCTCTACGCCGGCTTTGGCGCTGTTGTGGGGAGCCTCATCTCCGTCATGGCCGGCTACGCCTTCGACAAGTTCCGCTTCCGCGGTAAGGACTCGCTCTTCGGATTCGTACTGGTTGGCGTCCTGATCCCCAACACGGCAACGGTGCTGCCCATGTACCTGCTGGCATCGCTCGTGGGAATGACCAACACCATCTGGGCCATCCTGATCCCCGTCCTTTGCAACCCGTTCGGGGTTTACCTCGCCCGCGTCTACGCCACCTCCTACGTCCCCGTGGAGACACTCGAAGCAGCGCGCATGGATGGCGCGGGGCCCATCCGCTCCTTCTTCTCCCTCGGCCTGCCCATGATGATGCCCGGATACATCACCATCGCCCTCTTCCAGTTCGTCGGCGTGTGGAACAACTTCATGCTCCCCCTGGTCATGTTGCAGGACCAACAACTGCTGCCAGTCAGCGTCGGTATCTCCATCTGGCAGGGCTACGCGGTCCCGCAGCCCGAGTTCGTCCCCTTGGTCATCACCGGTTCATTGCTGTCCATCATTCCGCTGCTGCTCGCCTTCATCATGCTGCAACGCTTTTGGAAGTCCGGTCTCACCGCAGGAGCCGTCAAGTGAACCCGCAGACCCTGAACGTCGCCCTGGCCATGGGCCCCGGCGTCGCGTCCAGGATCTTCTCCGCCCGGCACCTTGAATCCCTGCCCCCGGGCCTCCGGCTCCTGGACAGCGAACCCATGGAAGAGTTCGCGTCCCCCCGCTCGTTGGGACTCCTGGCCGAAACCGATATCCTCATAACCGGCTGGAACTGTGCCACGGTGAACACTGCCGTGCTGGACAGCGCCCCCCGCCTGCGGCATATCCTCCACGCCGGAGGCACTGTCAAAAACCATGTGGACAGCGCCTGCTGGACCCGCGGCATACAGGTCAGCACCGCGGCGGACGCCAACGCTATCCCGGTGGCAGAATACACCCTGGCCATGATCCTGCTCGCCAACAAAAGGGTCCTCCAAGTAGCCCGGACGCTGCACCGCACGCAGGCAGCAGTTGAACCGGACGGACTGTTCCCGGACATGGGCAACTACGGCAAGCGGGTCGGCATCATCGGTGCATCAAAAATCGGCAGGCACGTCATCCGCCTGCTCAAACCCTTTGAACTCGAAGTGGTGGTGGCAGACCCTTTCCTGACGGAGGCGGACGCCCAGGCCCTTGGTGTTGCCTCTATTGAATTGGAGGAACTGATGGAAACCAGCGACGTCGTCTCGCTGCATGCGCCCTCCCTCCCCTCCACCCTGAACCTGGTCAACGCCGGACTCATTGCCCGCCTGCGTAACGGATCGACCTTCATCAACACCGCCCGCGGCGAACTGGTGGACCAGGACGCGCTGCTGGCAAGGCTGGAGCGGGGCGAACTGTTCGCAGTCCTGGACGTCACCACGCCGTGGGTCCTGCCCGCGGATTCCGGCTACTACACCAACCCCAACGTCCTGCTGACCCCGCACCTCGCCGGGTCCCTCGGCACCGAGTTGAAACGGCTGGCGGCCACTGCTGTAGCCGAAGCGCAGCGCGTGTCCCAGGGCGAACCCCTCCGCTTCCCCGTCCAGGCCGCGGACCTGGCCTTCACCGCGTAACAAGCGCGCCGCCGTCGTACGTGGTACCCCCACGTGCCGCCGATACTTTCGTGCGTAAAAAAGGCACGACGGCGGCACCTTGCCCTCGCGCTCATCCCCCTTCGAAGCAAAGGAAGTTCAATGCAGAATTCCCACATCACCAGGCGGTCCGTCCTTCAGGCTGGCGGCGCAGCCGGCCTGGCTGCCGCGCTGGGCCTGGCCACGTCCGGACCGGCAGCGGCCACGGATAAGGCGACGGCGGCCGGCACCGCCGACATCGTGGATCTGGGTCCGGCAGTCGTGCAGTTCTCCCTTATGAGTTCCTTACTGGTGGGAGAAACCGTCTACATCGGGTCCCGCAACCTCGATCCGGTTCGGATCATCGCCTTCCACGTCCCCACCGGCAAGATCGTCGCCGAAACCGAATTGGCGACCGGATACAGCATCCAGGCCCTGGCAGCCGACATCACCGGCCGCTACCTCTACGCCGGTGTTCTGCAGAACGCCGGCGGCACCCAGGCAAACCTTTACCGCTGGGACCTGGCCACGCCATCCACGAAGGCGACGGCGATCGGCCGCATCGGCGACCGTGACGTGCGCGACCTCAGCGTGGCGCCCGATGGCCACCTGTACGCCGTGGGAGGTGGAAGCTCCACCAAACCAGCCCTGTGGGAGTACGACCCCGCGACGGGACAGGTCCTCAGCCTCGGGATCCCCGATACCGGAGCGACGCTTGCACGGGCCGTCGCCGCCACCAACAGAACAGTGTTCTTTGGTGCCGGCAGCACACTCGGCGGCGGCGGAAGCGCGGGCCGGGCCTGCCTCTGGGCTTACGACCGGGCCACGAAGACCTACACGCAGGTTACCCCGCCGGAGATGCTCGCCGATCCCAGCATCCGTGAACTGGCGGTCCTTGGCGATAAGCTCCTGGTCAGCTCCGCTGCCTCCACCCAGCAGTCGAAAATTGCCTTACTGGACCTGGGCAATCCCACCTCGTACACCGTGGCGACTTCCATCGGCAAGACAGCCAAAAACTTCACCAGCATCGGTGACCAGGTCTACTTCGCCAACGAAACGGGACTGTGCGCCTACTCCCGTGCCACGAACTCCGTCTCCCAACTGACCCTCAACGGCCCGTCCCTGGGCGAGATCTGGGGCGTGGACGCACTGAACAACACACTCCTTGCAACCTCCGGATACGGCTTCGTGGCCGAGATCAATCCCCGCACCTCAAGCATGGCAGTGACGGACCTTGGCGAAGCCGGCGCTTCCGCGAGTGCCCAGACGGTCATGGGCATCGCCGTCGGGGCAGGATTCGCATACGTTGGCGGCAACGGGGTGATCGCCCGCCACTCACTGAGCTCCGGAGAAGTGGTCAATCTGCAGTCCCAGGGCGAAGCAAAGGACGCCGTGATCGTGGATGGGGTCCTCTACACCGGACAGTACAACTCCCAGGGCATCTGGAAGTACAGCCCGCTCAGCGGCCAGCCGATCCACCAGGCTGCTGACTTCCCCGCCGCGCAAAACCGGCCGCTGGACGTCTGCTGGGACGACGTCAGCAGTCTCATGCTGGTCGCCGCCCAGTCCGACACCGAAGGCGGCGGATCGTTCTGGACCTACGACCCCGCTACCGGCGCCAAGCAGTGCTTCATCAACCCGGTCGACAACCGACAGCTCCTGCGCGCTGTGGCCACCCGAGAGGGCGTTTCCTATCTCGGCGCCGGGCTCCCCACCCTGGACGGCCCGGGCACCACCCGGCGCGCCGCGGGACTGTTCGTCATCGACCTGGAAACCCGCCAGGTGGTCCATCGCGGCGACCTCAGCAGCGTATGCACCGACTTCGGCGCCCTGCAGGTCAGCCGCGGCATTGTGTACGGCGTTTCCGACACCACCGTTTTCCGCATCGATCCCATGACGTTCGCAGTTTCCGTTGTGGCGTCCGGCATCAACGGCGGCTGGTACAGCGGTCCACACATCACCGCCGACGAGGACGGCCTCCTATACACGCTGCAGGGACCCAACCTGGTGCGGATCGACGACCGGCAAGCGATGCAGACGCTGCGGAAAGCCAACTGACGCGCAGATAGCCGTGAAGGGTCGCGGTCAGGCCGTCCGGACCGGCTGCCACCCTTCGGGCTGTGTGTCCCGCGCCGAAAACAATCCTTCCAAGACCAAGCACGCCGCTCCCCTGGCTACAGCGGCATGGTCGGCCGCAACCGCTTCAATCCCGGGAGGAGGAGTATTCGAATGCCGGAACTGCCCAAGGAACGCCGTTGTCGCCTGTTCCGCAAAGCTCCCCACCTGAGCCTCGGGCGCGAACCCCACCACCACGCGTTCCGGCGCCAGAACCTTGGCGACGTTCGCCATTCCGGTCCCCAGCTGAGCGGATGCGTCGGCAATGAGGTGGGTATCGACGTCGGGCGTCACCTCCCGGTGCTGGCCCGCGCGCAACAGTTCCTGTTCCATTCCCCACAGGCTCCCGTAGGTTTCCAGGCAGTCCTCCGCCCCGCAGTGGCAGGGCCGGGCCGGGCCGCCGTTGTTCATGGCCCGGGTGTGGGCGAAGCCACCGGCGGCGCCGTTGAAGCCGCGCTGGATGCGCCCCTCAACCACGACGGCGGCCCCCAGGCTGATGCCGACGCTAAAGACGAGCATGTCCCGGCCGGTGAAAGAACCGTCGAACAGGAGTCCGCGGGCGTAGGCGTTGACGTAGCTGTCAAGGATGGCCGGCTGGCCGGATGCTTGCTCGATGATCCCCTGGAACGGTACGTCTGCCCAGTCCATGGCCCCGCTGTGCCGGACCAGGCCACCGACCTGGTCCACCACGCCGGACACTGCAATGCCCACGCCAATCAGTTTGGTGGCGTTTTCCCCGGCCGCGTCTGCGACGGCTTTGGCCGCGGCCGCGGCGGCGTCATCGGGCTGCGTGGAATTCAGCGGCTCGGTATGGGTGGCCACCACGCTGCCGCGCAAATCAACGACAACGGCGAGCGCCTCCGTGGCGGACAGCCGCACCCCGGCGGCGAAGACACCGTCCCGGCCGAGCTCCAGCAAGCGCGCGGGCCGGCCGCCGGTCCCGCGTTCGATCTCCGTTTCCACCAGGAGTTGCTGCTGGAGCAGCTTGTTGGTGATGCCCGTAATGCTGGCGGGGCTGAGCCCTGTGTGGCCCGCGATGGTTGCCCGCGAAACCGGCGACTGGGTGCGCACAACGTCGAGCACCAAGGCCTCGTTGATTTCCCTGATCAGGGCCTTGCTTCCTGCGCGTGGCTTCATGGCACGGGTCTCCTAGGGTTACGCCGCATGGGAACTCCCCCATTCTGGCATCGGCCGCCGGATGGCTGCTTGTCTCCGTCCATTGTACTTATTTTAGTCATTGACAAAACTAACTACAGGTCAGTAGCGTCGTCGCCATGAACCTCAACGACGGCGTTGTACGCTCACCCAACGCTTCCCCACTCCGGATTCTCCTGGGCATCCCCGAGGCCGAATTCGACGCCTTCTTCCCCGCAGACACCTTGGGCGCCCTCAGCGGGCTGGGCCAGATCACCATCGCCGAACCAGCGGCTTTGCAGTCCCCCGGGGCTTTCGAAGCCGCCGCAGGCGAGGCAGAAGTAGCCATCACGGCGTGGGGCTTCCCGCGCCTCGACGCCGAACGCCTGGCCATGGCCCCAAAACTCCGCTGCGTCCTCCACGCAGCCTCGTCCGTACACTTCCTGGTCAGTGACGACTTCTGGGACGCGGGCATTCCCATCTCGCAGTCCGGGGCGGCAATGGCACCTGCGGTTGCCGAACTCTCCCTTGTTTTCACGCTGGCCCTGCTGCGCCGCCTCGAACTCATGGACGTCAGGCTCCGCTCAGGCGCCACGTGGGACGAAGCCCGCAACGTCAGGCGTGCGCGGGAGATTTCCGGCGCACGCATCGGCGTCGTGGGGGCGTCGCGCACGGGCCGCCGCTATGTCGAGGCCTGCCTCGCTCTCGGCGCCGACGTCAGCATCTACGATCCGTACCTCACGGCAGACGATGTGCTGGCCGCACGCTCAACCACGCTGGACTCCTTGCTGGCCGGGAGTGATGTGGTAGCCATCCACGCACCGGACACCCCGGAAACCCGGGGGCTCATCGGCAAACAGCAGCTGGCACTCCTCAAAGATGGCGCCGCCTTCGTCAATACCGCCCGCTCCACGATCGTGGACATGGCTGCCCTTTTCGCCGAAGTGTCCTCAGGCCGGATCGACGCCGCACTGGATGTGTTCGATGACGAGCCGCTGCCGGCAGACGATCCCTGGCGCGGCCTCCCCAACGCCCTCCTCACCCCGCACATCGCCGGCGCCACGGAGGATTCCCGGCGCAGGGCCGGCCTCATCGTGGTGGACGAACTCCGCCGCTTCCTTGCCGGTCAGCCACTGGAACACGCCCTGACCCGCACCGATCTGGAAAGGATGGGCTAGTCCCATGCGCAACATCCTCCTGCTGCACTGCCACGACCTGGGCCGCTTCCTGGGAAGCTACGGGGTGGGCAGCGTCTCCACTCCCCACCTCGATGCCCTGGCCGGCGAATCGGCGTTGTTTGAGCAGGCCTTCGCCACTGCACCGCACTGCAGCCCGGCCCGTGCCTCGCTGTTCACGGGCACCTACCCCCAAAGCAATGGAGTCCTCGGCCTCACCCACGATCCTTTCGCCTGGGACCTCAACGAACCCCGCCTCCACATCGCGAACCGCCTCAAGTCCGTGGGCTACCGGACTGAACTGGTGGGCGTGCACCACGAATCACGCGTACTGCCCGATGACGAAGTCGCCACCAGGCTCGGGTTTGACCGCGCCAGGACCGGCGGTGCGCGCGACGTCGTCGTCAGCCGCGCGACTGATGCCCTCCACAGAATGGCCGCCGGCGGCAGTCCGTTCTACCTCCAGGTCGGCTTCACCGAACCCCACCGCGTCCCCTCACAGCACGACCGTCCCGGCGTCATGGGCTTCCTGGCCGACGGCGTCGCGCCGGACGCATCGCGTGGACACAACATCCCGCCGTACCTGCTGGACGATTCAGGTTCCCGCGAGGAGATCGCCGAGCTCCAAGGCGCCGTGAAGCACATGGACGAAGGCGTGGGACGCATCCTCGCAGAACTCGACGCACTGGGCCTCCGCGAGAACACCGTGGTGCTGTTCACCACGGATCACGGACTCGCGCTGCCACGCGCCAAATGCACCCTGTACGACGCCGGACTGGAAGTTGCGCTGATGCTGCGCGTTCCAGGAAACACGGCTTGGTCAGGGAGACGGATAGCGGACATCGTCAGCCATGTGGACGTGCTGCCGACGTTGCTGGATATTTCCGGCCACACAGTGCCAGCGGACCTGCCGGGGACCAGCCTCCGGGCGGCGGTGGAAAGCGGCGAACCCGTCCGCCAACACTGCTTCAGCCAGTTGACCTTCCACACCTACTACGACCCCAAACGGTCAGTGCGGACCTCCACGCACAAGCTGATCGTCAACTTCTCCAACGCACCCCGCGCCATGGATCCCACCCAATCCTGGGTCCACCGCAGCCTGCCCGTGGACCTGGGCGGCCCCACCATCGGCACCAGCCCGGCCTTGGAACTCTATGACCTCGGCGCGGACCCGGCGGAACTGGACAACGAGGCCGGCAATCCGGCCCAAGCGGAAATCCTCCGGCAACTGTCCGCCGCGCTCTTCGCCTGGATGCGGGAGACGGACGATCCCCTCCTGGAACCCGCACCCACCCACGCCGCGCGCCACAGCATTGCGCTCAAACACCTCCACGACGCCAGCCTCACCCCCAGCAGAAAGTAAACCGATCATGTTCACACGAAAACTGCACCGGCCCGCAGCCTTGGCTGCCGCCGTCGTTACCGCAACAGCCCTGGCCCTGACCGCCTGCGGCGGCCCTTCCTCATCGTCGAGCGACGCCGGGCCGGCAAACGGCAAAGTCACTCTCTGGATGTACCCCGTCATCAAGGACGAGACGGCCAGCAAGAAGTTCTGGCAGGACACCGAGGCCGCCTTCGAAAAAGCCAACCCGGGAATCGACCTGACCATCGAACTGCAAACGTTCGACAAGCGCGATGCCCAGATTTCGGCGGCGTTGGCCGCCGGCTCAGGACCCGACGTCGTGCTCATTACGCCCGACCAGGCAGCCACCTACCGGAACGTCCGCGGGCTGCTGCCGGTGGACGACGCCGTGTCCAAAGACAAAAACTCCTTCTACCCGAACACCCTGGACGCCGCGGCCTTCGACGAGCAACTGTTCGGCGTGCCCCTGTTCCAGAACATCAACACCACCGCCTACAACACCAAGATCTTCAAGGACGCCGGTCTGGAACTGCCGAAGACCTGGGACGACCTCCGGGCGGCCGCACCTGTGCTGGCCAAACAGGGCGTCGCCGTCATGGACTACGCGGGCAGCCCTGAACAGACCCTGAACCTGTCCTTCTATCCGTTGCTGTGGCAGGCCGGTGGCAAGGTCTTCAGCGATGACGCCAAGGACATTGCTTTCGATTCGGCAGAGGGCGAATCCGCTCTGCAACTCCTGGTGGACCTCAAGAAGGCCGGAGGCCTGCCCATCGACGCCGCCACGGATGGCCCCAAGGTGGAGGGCGCTCCGATCGCCACCGGCAAGGCTGCCATGCGGGCCACTACCTCCCTGCCTGAGCTCAAGCAGATGCGGGCCGCCCTGGGAGCAGAGAACGTTGCCCTCGGAGAACCCCTGACGGGCAAGGACCAGGCAACGTATGGGAACCCCGGCCTCCTGGCGCTGACCTCCATCAACAAGAAGGAAAACCGGCAAGCCGCTTACACGGTGATGGACTACCTGAGCTCGGCCGCCTCGCAGAAAGCCCTCAACGCCGCCGCAGGCAACCTGCCTACCCGCGAGGACGCTGCCGTCCTCGGTGACGATGCGGATTCCAAAGCCATGGCAGCCGCACTCAAGGCCGCGAACCCCGGCGAATCCTCACCGGTAGCCCGCCAAGTGATGGGTGCCCTCGCACCGAACATCCAGGCCGCCCTCCGCGGCGACCTCACACCCAAGGAAGCCCTGGCCAAGGCCGCCACGGAAGCCCGCGGCATCCTGCAGCGCGCGGCCCGCTGATCCGATCCAGCAGATAGGTTTCCCATGTCCATCCAAACCCAGCCCCGCTCCACCGCCAGCGCGGCCGCACCGCCACCTGCTCCGCTGAAGAAGGTCCGCAACCGGGAGGCCCTGGCCGGCATCCTCTTCGTCCTACCCACGCTGATGATCTTCGGGCTCTTCAAATTCCTGCCCATCTTCGGGGCGGGGGCCATGAGCCTGACCCAGTACAGCCTGAACGGTGATTTCGAGTTTCTGGGCGCCGACAACTACACGCGCCTCGCGGCCGACCCGAATTTCTGGCAAAGCCTGCGCGTCACGTTCATCTACGTGGCGATCTTCGTTCCGTTCATCATCGCCGTCTCCCTGGCCGGGGCCGTCCTGCTGGACAAACTGGTCCGTTTCACCGGTACGTTCCGGGCACTCCTGTTCATCCCCTACCTGAGCTCGTTCGTCATGGCAGGCATCATCTGGACCTGGATATTCTCCACCGACGGTCCCCTGAACGCGGCACTCGGTGGGATGGGCCTGGGTCCGGTGCCGTTCACGTCCGGCCCGCAACTCCTGGTGCTGCTGTCCCTGGCAGTGGTGTCGGTGTGGAAAGGCTTCGGCTACTCCATGCTGATCTTCCTCGCCGGGCTTAAGGCGCAGCCAGCCGAAGTCCACGAGGCCGCCCGGATCGACGGCGCAGGAGCCTGGAAGTCGTTCTGGTACGTGACGTTGCCGCTCCTGAAACCCGTGGTGTTCTTCGTCCTGATCATTGAGACGATCGTCGGCTTTCAGGGCTTCGACACTATCTACGTCATGACCGGCGGCGGACCCGCCCGGGCCAGCCACAGCCTCATCTACTTCCTGTTCGACGAAGGCTTCAAATTCTTCGACTTCGGCTATGCCTCGGCCGTGGGTGTGGTGCTGTTCCTGATTGTGCTGGTGCTGTCCCTGGTCCAGCAACGCTTCTTCGAAGGAAAGGACTCCAAGTGACAGCCGTCATCTCCCCACCCGCCCCTCCGGGCTCCAAACGGCGCAGCACCGAGAAGCGCCGGCAAAGGACCCTCACCTGGGTCCTCGCGGTGATCTCCCTCTTCACCGTGGCGCCCTTGCTCGCCGTCGTCGTCCTGGCGCTCTCCCCCGCCGATGCCCCAACCATTCCGTACGCTGTGCCGTCGTCGTTGACCTTCGACAACATCGTCCGGATCTTCAACGTGGGCGAATTCCCGCTCTGGTTCTGGAACTCCTTCGCGTACTCCGCAGTGTCCGTAGTGGTTGTCCTGCTCACCGCTTCCATGGCCGCCTACGCCCTGGCCCGTAAACGATTCCCGGGACGCAACGCCCTGCTGTGGGCGATCATCGCCACCCTGATGGTTCCGGTGCAGGCCACACTTATTCCCACGTTCATCCTCATCTCCAAGATGGGCGGAGTTAACACGCTCTGGGGCCTCATCCTGCCCACGCTGGCCAACGCACAAGCCATCTTCCTGATCCGGCAATTCGTGAAAGACATGCCCGAGGAACTCTTCGACGCCGCCCGCATCGACGGAGCCGGGGAATGGCGGACCTTCGCCCAGATAGTGCTGCCCTTGATCCGGCCGGTTCTGGCAACCCTCGCAATCTTCGTGTTTCTCTGGCATTGGAATGACCTCCTGTGGCCACTCGTCGTGGGCCAATCGGACACCGCCCGCACCTTGACCGTGGGCCTGGCCACCCTCAACACCGAAACCGCGTCCACGTCCAACGTCATGGCCGCCACCTTGGTCAGCTTCATCCCCTGCCTGGTGATTTTTGCCCTCCTGCAAAAGCACATCGTCGCGAGCATCACCCACAGCGGAGTCAAGGGATGAGCACTGATTCTGCTGCACCGATCCGGTTCGGCCTGATCGGCGTGGATTCGCCACATGCGCCGTCGTTCACGCGCCTCTTCGGGAACGGGTTCGACGGCGTGGTCCCCGGCGGAACGGTGACACACGCCTGGAAGGGGGTGCCGGCGTCGGACTTTCCGTTGAGCCGCGACCGCAATGACGACTTTGCCGCCCAAGTGGCCGCGCTTGGGGTTACGCTGTGCGATTCGCCGGAGGCTGTGGCCGAAGCCTGCGATGCCCTGCTGATCGTTGCCGCCGACACCCGCACCCACCCGGAGTACTTCAGACGGGTGGTGGAGTTCGGCAAGCCCATATATGTGGACACCCGTTTTGCGTTGTCACTTGCCGACGCCAAGCGCATGCTTGAACTGGCCGGCGCCTCCGGCAGCCTCGTTCTGACAGGATCCCCCAAACGCTTCACACCAGAGTTCCGGGCCGTACAGTCCCGCGGCCCCGCCCGACAAATATCGCTCACCGGTCCCATGCCGACTCAACCCGGACACCCAGGCCTGGCCTGGTACGGTGTCCACCTCATTGACCTGGCAGTTGCTTCCCTCGGACCCGCGGCCGGACCGTCAGGTACAGTCACCGTCCACTCCCACAAAACCGCCAACCCTGCCGGCACAACGGACGTAACGATCAGTTGGGAGGACGGACGCGAGGCGACGTTCCGGGGCGAGTCAGCCTGGAGCCCCCTAACAAGCGGGACTATCAAGACAAATGAAAGGACGAAAAGCTTTTCTATCGAGGCCTGCCCTGAGATGCTGACAGGCCTCCTAACCAACATCGTCGAGTCCATCCGCGCTGACAAACCAAACCTGCCAGCAGACGAAGTCCTCAGCATCGTGGCCCTCATCGAAGCCGCTAACCGGAGCATAGACAGCGGGACTCCCGTGACCACAGGAGACATTCGATGGCCCTGTTGACAGAGCAAAATGTAAGAGGTGGCATCGATAGCGCCGGCCCACCACCCGCCGTGACGTACCAGCCTTCAACCAATATCAACGGTGGCGAGTACACGGCCATCGGCGACAAAGCATTCGGCAGTTCACCCATCCCCACTTCAGAGTGCCGGGCATGAACTCCGGAGATTCGGCCCACGTCAAGCATCCGACCGCGAAGACCTGCTGCACGCCGTCAAGAACAATGACCACCGTACGAAGCAAAACCAACTTACCGGTTTCCTCCGAGCGCCAGCTGCGGCCACACGATGAAGTGAGGCTCCCGGGCGGAAACTTTCAGATGGGCGATCATTTCGGAGAGGGATACGCATCCGACGGGGAAGAACCCGTCCACACCGTTACGTTGCCTTCCTTTACCATCGACGTCACAGCCGTGACCAACAGACAGTTTGCAGGCTTTGTGAATGCCACTGCCTATC
Source organism: Pseudarthrobacter equi (assembly GCF_900105535.1). Lineage (NCBI taxonomy): Bacteria > Bacillati > Actinomycetota > Actinomycetes > Micrococcales > Micrococcaceae > Pseudarthrobacter > Pseudarthrobacter equi. Next base: position 2,254,306 of record NZ_LT629779.1, on the reverse strand, counting down.
GCACTGAAGCGGAAAAATATGGCACATCAGCCGTCTTCCACCTCCTGGTCAAAGCCGCCGGCCCGGACATTCTCGGTGCTGCCACGGGCTCACCTTGGTGGCTCAACGTTCGAGGAGCCGATTGGGCCCACCCTGCAGGCCCAAAATCGCACTGGAGCGAGTACCCAGACCACCCCGTTGTCCAGGTTTCCCACAACGATGCCCGAGCATACTGCGATTGGGCGGGACGGCGGCTCCCTTCCGAAGCCGAATGGGAATACGCCGCTCGCGGCGGCCTCGAAGGGAAAAGGTACTCGTGGGGCAACGAGCTCGTTCCCGCCACACACCACCACTGCAACATCTGGCAAGGCACCTTTCCAACACAGAACACCGCCGACGACGGCTATATCGGCACAGCCCCGGTGGCCAGTTACCCGGCCAACGGCTACGGACTTTACGACATGGCAGGCAACGTCTGGGAATGGTGTGCAGACTGGTTCTTACCCAAGTACTACCGCGCATCCCCTGCGGAGAATCCTCAAGGACCCACGATCGGAGCCGGGCGTGTGATGCTACCGCGTTGCCGCACGCACTTCCAACACACCCGAATCGTCCTCCGGCAACCTGGGCTTTCGGACCATCGCGCTGGTTTGAACAGCCATCGGCAACAAGGGACTCCTATGTGAAAGCTACGGGCTCACAAGATGGCGGACGAAACCGCCTATCAAACCAGATTCTGGGCTGCGGAACAGAACCGGATCCGCGGTTCACGCTGGCCAACGAACGCACTTTCCTTGCCTGGATCCGCACCTCCTTGGCACTGCGCGCGGCAGGTGTAGCCCGTCGAAGTCTTGATGGCTGACCCCCTCGCCCGGGAGTTACGCAGAACCATCGCGGTTCTCCTCCTTATGCTCGCCCTCGTCCTAGGTGCGGCTCGATCTTCCGATGGTTGAACGTCGAACGCGCCATGCGAAAGAGGGCCCCGCTGCCGCTAGCCTGGATCACGCGCATCCTCGCCAGCGGTGGGGCCCTCGTCGCGGCCGCAATGGTCACTTTCGTCCTCGTCGGCACCGTCTGGCGCCGTGCCGTTACCCAAACCTGCCCCGAGATATGGCGCCGCTGGCCTGAACGCAGGCAACTCGCATGGGGCCCGCACCACGCTGTCCATGCTGTTGCCGGCGCAACCCTTCTCCGCTGGCTGCCCCACCACGGCTGGTTTGTCAGCGCCCTTATCGCAGTCATGATGGCCTTCCAAAAACCAACGCGATACTAAAACCGGGATCATCATGTTGTTCCCGCTCGACCGGCGCATGAATAGGTGTTGGACAACAACGGCCAACCCGACAAAACCGGAACGAGGAACCACATCACCCCAGCTCAGCAATCAGAGTGCCCACCAGCCAGGACACTGACCCCGCCACCCCACACACCTGCATAGGCCCACGCGGCAGCCAGGCCAAAGCCCGCACCCACAGCGTCAGAGGGGCTTGGGGTGCGCTTCCCGGCACAGCAGAGTGCTTCATGTGCCTGGGAGAGGTGTCCGGCTGGATTCTGGTCGGTGTTCGGTAGTCGGCCGTGTTCACGGTCCTTGCGGCGCGGCAAGGGTGTGGGGAAACAGGTAACGGCTACTCGCGCCGGACACGTGCCCGGGACCGTAGCGTGATGTCCGGGTCGGCGGCGTGGGTGCCGGGTGGAGACCGGGACCTACCCCAGCTGCCGCCGACCCACCTTAACCCGCTGGTCAGCATGATTGTTCAGTTGTCGCGGCACCCAGACGGCGGACCTGCACGGTGGTTGATCCGACAAGCGAAGGGCACAACTCTCTGGGCTGCTTCCCTTCCCCAGCCCGAGTCGCTCTGGCCCCGGGCCACGGCCTACGGGTGTTTGATCCAGCATTCGAGGATGGTGGTGGAGAGTTGGTAGGCCAGGGCGTTGCGGGTGATGTTGTCCGGCCCGAGCGTGGCCGTCAGGGCGCTGGCGTTGACGTGGAGGATGAAGTTGTCCTTCTGGAAGACTGCCGACCCGTCGGCCGTCTCGTAGGCGGGGAACCCGAGGCTGGCGAGCCCGGTGATAGGCGTGGCCTTCTCGGCGAGGGCCTGCATGGCGTTGAAGTAGGTCAGGGCGGCCGCCTGGTCATCTGCTTCCTGGACGGAGACGACGAGGTCTCCGTCGTTCAGATGGTAGGTGCAGGTGAAGGTGTTGTTCGCCCAGGTGTTGTCGGTGTCGGGTGCCGGGTCAAGGTCGAGGATCGATGTGAGGGCGTTCTTGGGCTGGTCACCGCAGACCATGAGGGCTGCGGCGCTGGGCCCGTCCTTGACCGACTTGTGTGCCGAGGCCGTCCCGCCGCCGTGGTGACCCGTGGCCGGCCCGGACTGCGTCTGCGACGACGAGGGCGCGGGGGCCGGTGCTGCTGCGCTGGTGGCGGCGCAGCCGGAAAGCAGCAGGGCGGTCAGGGTCAGGAGGGTGAGCGACGGTGTGGCGTGGTGTTTCATGGCTCGTCTCCGTCTCTACCGCCGCGGTGCGTGGCGGTGCGTTGTCAGGGTGTGAGGGTGGCGTAGATGACGTAGTTATCGTCAAACAGGCCCGTGGCGGGGTCGTATCCGTCGCAGGTGATGAGCCTGAGTTCGGCGGCGTCGGTGTTGCCGTAGACCTCCAGGGTCGGGAAGTCGTTCTTGGAATACAGGGCGCCGCGGTCAACGGTGAACTCTGCGGTGCTGCCGTCAGCGCGGCTGATGCTGATCTCGCTGCCTGGCTCGAGGTCGCGCAGGCCGGCGAAGACCCCGGTGGCGCCGCCGAGGGCGTTGACGTGACCCAGGATCACGGCCGGGCCGCGCGCTCCCGGGGTTGGTGAGCCGTTGTACCAGCTGGCGGGTGCGCCGTGCCCGGTGTCCTGGGGGACTTCCAGGGCGCCGTTGGTTCGCAAGCCAAGGTGCAGCAGGTCTGTCCGCACCCCGATCGAGGGAATGCTCAGCGTCACAGGATCCGAGGAGCCCATGACCTGGGGAAGCGCCGCCGCGGGTGCAGCGGGCGGCCCGGCCGGCGCGGTAGCCGTAGCCGCCCCGGACTGCGGGACCGCCGGCGATGCGGTGTCGGATGTGGCTGACGGTGACGGGACGGCTGCGCCCGTGTCGGGGCTGGGGCTAGGTCCGCAGCCGGTGAGGGTTAGGGCGAGCAGGAGCCCGGCCGCCGTGGGGGCCCCAAGACCTCCACGGTGACCGGAATACCTGCTGTGCGTCAGGATCGGAGTGCCTGACTCTTAGGCCGCGGTGCGGCGGCGGATTGCGTAGGCGCCGCCGGCGAGGGCTACGAGAGTCAGGCCGCCGCCGATGGCCAGGGCGGTGGCGTCGGTGCCGGTGTCCTGGGTGATGCCGGTGTCAGCGCCGCCGGTGGGCATCTGCATCTGCCCGGCCTTCAACGTTCCGCACAGCGCAGGTGATGTCGCGGCCAGTGGCAGGCTTGGCACCAGATCGCTCTTGGCCGCCTGACCGGCGGCGCTCAAGGTGGCTGGGTCCAGGCCGTGAACGACGACGACGGCCGTGCCGGCCTCGAGGGCGGCCTTGGTCTCGGCGTTCAGTTCGAAGGTCCTGTCCACAGTGTAGGCCGCGCCCTGTCCGGCGACCTTCAGGTCAAGACCCGCAGCAGGGCTGGTATCCCCGCTGGTCGAGAGGGTGGTGACAATCGCCCCGTAGGACGGGGCACCCTCTGTGGTGGAAACAACCTGGTCACCGTCCTTGTCCGCCGACGGCGCCGGGCACACGCCCTGGGCGCCGCCGTGGATGTGCTGCACGTGCGGATACGGGGCATCCATGAACGTCGCGGGCAGGCCCGAGACCTTCAGCACGGCGTGGGCCTGGTTGCCGGTGACGTCAACCGTGACAGAGCCGGAGGCGCTACTGCCGTTCAGCTGACCCAGGGTCGACTGGTAATGGTCGGAACCGTCGTGGGCCATGGCCGGGACCCCGGAGAGGGCCAAAGCCCCGAGAGCGAGCGTGGGAACTGCGAGGAAGCGAAGTGCCTTATTCATCGGAAAAATCTCCTCATGCAAGTGATGGGTTGTTTCCAAGCAAATGACAGGAGGTACTTCGCAGCGGTCACCAGCCCCGGATGGGTGCCAATGTGGCACGGAACACATGACCGGGCCGGCGTGGACGCCATCGCACGCCGAGCTGCCCAGGTGCTGTTCCGCGTCCAGGCATGGCGGTGATGCTCGCCGGCCCCTCCGTTGCGGACCACTGACCTGCACACTTGAGGCGCCGTGCACACTGATTCCGTGAGCAGAGGGGAAGGGATGTCAGTCCCGCTGGCACCGGCCTGCGGTGATCGCAACCGCAGGCCGGTCCCCACGTGCGGCAAATCCCAACCTGACGCTCGAATGCCCGCTGCTGGCGCCCGATAAAAGCAGACGTAAGTGTGGACAATGTCCGCACCCTCTTTGGCAGGACAATCGCCGGCTCGGCGCTCCCGGGTCGCCCTCAATCTGCTCACGCAGATAGCCGATCACCGAAAACGGGTTAGTCATGTAGTCCCCGCTCCCCCGGCACATGAAGAGGTGTAGGCCATCAAAGGCCCATCTGACGGAACCGGAACGAGGAAGCACATCACCCCAGCTCAGCAAGCGGAGTGCCCACCAGCCAGGGCACTGACCCTGCCACCCCACACACCTCCATAGGTTCCGCGGCAGCCAGGCCAAAGCCCGCACCCACAGCGTCAGAAGCGCTTCAGCACAAGCTTTGTCCACACGTTAAAGCAAAAAACCCTCTGACGAGGGAATATGCTGTGCCCGAGGTGGGACTCGAACCGGGTTCCAGCAATTGAATATCCGCCACTCCCCCGCAAACCTCCGCAATCCGGCCCAGACCGGCACCGGTACGACCCGTTCCGAAGTCCAGGGTGTGCACATTGTGCACACCCTCACTGGTGACCACTTTGGCGCAACCAGGCTGCCAAAGCGGCAGTCCGCGGGTGCAGTTGTGGCTTGAACGCGATTTCGCTCCGATTTGAAGAGTAGGCCTCCGGAACCGGACCGGCTTCGAACAAGCACAGCACTACGGGGCGGCCCACATTCTGGAAATCCGCTCCGGCGCGGACTGGACAGAAAACGACCTACGCGGGTTCGGCCCGAGGAAACCCGGACGTTCTCACTGTCGCCGTCGGATCCGGTGCTCTCAACCACGGTGGTCCCTGCTGTTTCTAGCACGGCGGTCAGCGCCGCGAGGGCGACCGCGCGGTCGCGGCGATCCCGCAACTGCTGGATGACGTGCGCGAGCATGTCGGGTGCATCCCTGATCGGTCAACCCTAACGAGCTTGGCATTGCGCATGGGGAAGTCAAAGGCATCGGCGCCGGTTACATCCTGGAATTCAGGGCCCCGACAACGTGGCGCATGAACTCCTCGCTCCTGCCTGAGATGTGTTCGACCTGAGGCGTGTTGGATGCGCTGCCTAACCGCGTATCGCTGTGCCGTCGAGCCTTTCGCCAGATGACTCTGGCCAGATATGTTGCACCGCCCCTTACAGTGAAGTCATGCTGCACTCAACCCGGCAAGGCTCCGGTAAGCCACTCCTCCTGATCCATGGGCTCGGTTCCAGTATTGGTAACTGGAACCCGGTAATCCCGGCGCTGGCCGCTGAACGCGATGTCATCGCCGTCGACCTCCCCGGTTGCGGCGAATCCGCGCCCCTGACCGGCGAAACCACCATTGCCACACTGACCGATGCTGTCGAAGCCTTTATCCGCGACCGGGAACTGGGTGACATTGATGTGGTAGGCAACTCCATGGGCGCCCGGATGGCAATGGAAATGGCACGGCGAGGGCACACTGGCACCACGATCGCACTGGACCCTGGTGGATTCTGGAATGACCGCCAGGCAGCGATCTTTGGTGCAAGCATCAAGGCATCCGTCGCACTGGTGCGACGCATCCAACCGGCGCTCCCCTTCCTCACGGGCAACCCGGTGGGCCGCACGGCCCTGTTGGCTCAGTTCTCCGCCCACCCATGGAAGCTGCCGCAGGATCTGGTGCTGCATGAGCTTGGCGGGTTCAAGACATCGACCAGTCTGGACCCGGCCCTCAACGCGCTGATTCACGGACCCCGCCAGGAAGGCGCACCGGCCGGTTCACTCAAGGGCAAAATGGTCATTGGATGGGGGCGGAAGGACAAGGTCACCGCTCCCAGTGAGGCGGCGCGGGCCACGGAACTGTTCCCGGATGCAACGCTCCACTGGTTCGAAAACTGCGGTCACTTCCCGCACTGGGACCAACCAACCGAAGCGGCGCGCCTGATCCTCGATAGCACCGGCTGAGCTGCGGCTGAGCGCCGGGGCGGAGCCATTACATTGAGTTGGCTTCAGAAAGATGGAACCTGCGACGGCTGGGGATGATGCCCCAGTCTAGGGAGGCATCGACGTCGCTGGTCCCGAATTGGGGAACCGGCTTCACCTGGACCGCCGCCGCTAGGAGACTGCTGAACAACGTGGTTGTGGGCAGGCGGAACGTCACCAATGGCCGCCACAGCTGGGTCAATTCGGATCATACGGCTGAAGATGGGTGTGCGGTCCGGACGCCGTGGCACGGTTTTCGTCGCTCACCATTGTCACAGCGTGGAGCCAGTTTCAGCTTCCCGGGCAGGGCCAGAAATATTTGACACCAACAGGCAAGAAACCGTTCGATGCGCATCTGCCAACTCTCAACGGAACCCGCTACGACGAAGACAGTCATGTACTTATCGGGAAATCTTGCCTTTAACAGTCGTGACCGGAATCAGTGCAAGCGAGCCAAGGCGACTCCGTTCGCCCAGCCAGCATAAGGTCATGCAGTTCAAGACCCTCCCCGCCATGAACAGATAACCAGCGACACCGCTGCCCAAACCCAGGAGGAGGCGACGACCACCAACAAAATAGGCCCCAAAGGGGCCCATAAGTGAACAGTTTGTGCACACTCGGAGGCCAACAGGCCCCTGAACAGGGGAAAAACTGTGCCCGAGGTGGGACTAGAACTGTCTTCCGGGCCTTGCCAACGCTGGGAACTCTCGGGAGCATGCGGAATACGAGCCGGTCCAACCGATATGCGATCCGCTTCGAAGGCGAAAGTGCGGACAGTGTCCACACCCTCATTTGCCGTGGAATAGGTCCCACACGCCGGCCGCCGTGGTCGCCCTGGCATATGGCATGCCTCGGCGGATTAAGTGGTGGGTGCCACAACGTCCTCCAGCACTGACCTGTCGAAGAAACGGATCTCGCCCGTTGCTTCGAAGAACACCGGAATGACTGATGTGCTCAGGTCTTTGGAGGTTTCGTAAATTTCAGCCGCACTCCCGTGCTTCCTGGCAATTGTTCCAACTAGCTCGGTACCGCGAACCCGAACAGTTCGATATTTGTAGCTCATCGTGACTCCTTCGTCGGCTAGGGCACACGCTACCCCTTGGCCGTGCCGCTTCGGGAGGTTGGCTCCTATGGCGCCAACACCGTCCTGGTCATCATCGCCGATTTCATCGAATACCTCCCCGCCGGACCGGCAGCGGCGCGTCGCGGGGAGATCAGCGCCCACTACCAGGACACCTGGTTCTCATGGATCGGTGGATACAGCGAGGACGAACCGTTCTACGACTGCATCCAGAGCCCGGTCGTCATCCTCGAACTCAATCACCACTGCGGGGTGTTCCTCAGCAACAGCAAACCGAAAAAGTTCCACATTGACACCCTCGTGCGCAACTCCGCGACGGAAGCCTCAAGGGGCAGCAAAGAAATGGCGACGCAGGCATGACTCTCACCCAACCCCATCCACCAACAGCGGAACCCGGCTCCGACCCGTCCACGGCAGCGGCAGAAGGGCCCCTTAAAGAACTCGTGGTGCCGGATCCCAGCAGGATCCTTCGCCGTTGACCTGAAAACCGCGCAAGGACTGGAAGCGGTCAATAGGCTCGCCGCCACCGCTGACATCGTGGTGGAGAACTTCCGGCCCGGCACCGCTGCCAGTCGGCCTGCTGTTCGGACGCTCGCCTGAAGTTCGGAGAGCCACCAGCGCTACTGGCCTTGTTGTAGCCCAGCCTAGAAGGCACGGTAAGTGAAGTTCGTGAACCGCACTTCCCCTGTCCCGACTGCGAACAATGCCGGGCGCAGGCTGAGGAGTTCGTCGGCCGTATTTGTGTTGTAACCCTCCACGTTGAAACGCAATCCATGCCTGGTCCAGTCCGTTCCGTTCAGGCTGTAGTACTGCGTGACGATGTGGTTGTCGTTGACTATTCGAAGGTGCATGGTCCGGGCCGCTGGCGCAGGTTCACGCCAGTACGGAATCGCCCTGCCCGCGCGGTAGCTGGTCATGCTGCCGCCGTCGTGGCCCATGCCGCAGAACAGGCGGTCGCTGTAGTACAGCAGCAACCCGCCTTGGGCGCCGTCGCCGATTTCCATCTCCACCGTGATCTCGTATCGCCGGTCGCCGACGATACACGTCAGCGCCGAGCTGTCTGACGGGCCTGATCCCTGGGCTTGCAGAACCAGGCCGCCGTCAAAGAATGCCCGAAGATACTCGTCATTTGACGGGGCATGAAATGACCATTGTGTCCCAAAGCGTTCGGTGGAGAAATTATCGGACAACGGCGATCCGTGGGGTTGTTCGCCGGTTGCAGACACAGTTGGCAGTGGCGCGGGCAGTGCCGCAGAAAGGGTCCCCCCGACTGCCCGGGGCCATCCGTCCTCGTCCCACTCGATCGGTTCCAAAAGCGTTTGCCGGCCAAGGGTGGCGAACCCGTTTTCGTAGCCGTGGTAGATGCTCCACCACTGGCCGTTGGGGCCCTCGAACAAAGTGGCATGGCCCTTGCTCCACCAAGGCTCGTCGGCACTCCATGTCCTGATGATGGGATTGCGGGGACAGTCCTCCCACGGGCCATTGACGGAGCGGGAGCGGGCGACCGTGACCATGTGACCGGTGGGCGGACCAGACGTGCCGCCAACCGCCGTCGTGAGGTAGAACCACTCACCACGGCGTGTCAGCTTGGGCCCTTCCAGTGCGTAGGCTTCAACCACCCAGTCCTCGGGATAGCGCCAGCCGTCGTAGACGTGCTCCACTGGACCGTTCGTAGCCAGTCCGTCGTCGGTGAGCCGAACACGGCTGACTCCGCTGAGAAACAGGTAGCGGCTGCCGTCCTCTCCCACCACGTGCCCGGGATCGATATGCCCTTCGATGCCCAGGTTGATGGGCTCACTCCAGGGTCCCGCCATGCTCTCGGCGTGGATGACATAGGTCAGCACAGGCGCCGTTGGGTCCGGCGAGATGGCGGTGGGAATGATCGGTATGTAGATAAAGTACCGGCCGTCCACTTTGCACATGTCGACGGCAAACACGCAGCCGATGGGTGTGGAAAGGGCGGGCCCCAGCGGTTGCCAATTCAACAGGTCACGCGAGTGCCAGATAATGAGGCCGGGCGTGGACTCAAAGGACGAAAAGGTCAGGTAGTAGTCATCCCCGTCGCGGAGGATTGCCGGGTCCGGGTGGTCCCCGGCGAACACCGGGTTCAGGTAGGTTCCATTGCCGAGGTCGGCACGGCGTTGGCCTTCCAGGCTCACAGCCGGAGGCGTTATCTGATTTCTCATGCATCATGTCTTTCGTTAGCGGAGATCAGGGACGGTGGTTGTAGACCAGGCTCATTGGCCCAAGTAGACCTGCAGGCAGGATTTCGGCATCGTCGGTGAAGACACCCGTCATTGGCGGGTAGAGCGTCCCGGTGCTGCTGCGGGCCTCAGCAATCAGTCGATTGCGCCACGGACTGGTGACGCTTACTTCGATCCGGTTCGTTCCTGACCTCAGTGCGCTGGTGGACACCCGGTAGGGAGCTTTCCAGAGAACTCCAGCGTCCCCGCCATTGATTTTGACGCGCGCCATATCGGCTACATCGGTGAACTGGACCGGACCAACGCGGGCTCCAAAGCATCGTGAGTGCCGTGGAAAGGGATGGCCAGTGCGACGAGGTCTTTGACATCGCCTGAGCCTTCCCGCGGCTCGACACCCCATGTGGGGATGTCTTGATAGGGTCCTGCGACGTTAGGGAGCTTGTTGAGCTGGGTCAGTTCGCCACCTTCGACCACAGTCTGCGACCACACCAGCTTGCGCATGGCATCGGCCTTTTCAACCCACGGTGCTCCCGAGGCGCTCCACCCCGCAGAAGTGGCAACAGTGAAGTCCAAGCCGAGGTCGCGGGCCGTCGCGACAGCAATGGCAATAGCTTCGCGCCACTGCTCGCTGCCGGGAATCACAGCTTCCTCCACTACAAGCGGATTAGCTAACGCACCGTCGAAGGCCTGAACTCCTCGGACGCCCACAGAGTGGAGCCAACGAAGATCCGCCCGAATGCCCTCGAGGTGCACGTTGCCGTCCATCCAGTGCCACCACGCACGCGGCCGTGCCGAATCCGGTGGATCAACGAACTCACTCCAGAGAACTTCGCTCGATTTCCTGTCCATCCCGGTCACGTCAGCATCCTGGATTCCCTCCGCGAAGTTGACGGCAGGCTGAGGCCGGCGCCGTAGCGGTAGAGCGGATCTTTGGTGTCGTTGGGGACGTCAGGATGTGATGCTTCGACGGCGGCCATGGAGCGAGGCAGCTCGATCGGCAGGCGACCTCGGGGAGGAATAGTTCCTGTTAACGCGTCGAGCAAGGCAGCGTCAGAAGCGCCGAAGTTCACGGTGACGGCCTCTGCGAGCTCATCGAACGGGGTCAGGATCCCTGCTCGTTCAAGGTAGACGTCGAGGATCACGGGGAGTTCTGCTGCAAGTGCTCGCACCCGTGCGACCTCCTCGTCCGGGAAGTCGAGGCTACCCTGATGCGTCATAGCGTCCAGGAAATACTCGTTGCGCGGCTCGTAGGGGACAGTGAGGCGCACAAGAGCTACGTCGGCGTCCTTCTTGTCATCCACAAGGGTGACCCGATCATCGACGACTTCCGGGTTGACGCCTTCGACGTATACCCGGGTGTCCGCTCGCAGCGGCAATACACCAGTGTTTTTCAGAACGGTGACGGCCTCCGCTTGGGCGCGGTGCCCAGCAGCCCGGAAAGACTCGGAACCCACAATGGTTGCAACCGCGTTCTCGTCGACGTACGGATTGTCGAACAGGCCGAGTTCGAACTTGACCTGCAAGACTTTCAGCGCTGACGCGTCCACGCGCTTCTGGGAGAGCCGTCCGCTGGCCAGCAACTCAAGGACCAAATCCGTGCAGGACTCGCCCCCGAATTGATCTGCGCCGGCGTCGAAGAGCTTCTCAACACGCTCAATGCGGCTGAGGTGCTCCACACCCCACGCCTTGGCAGGGAACGGCAAGCCAAAGACTTCAAGGTCTGTGACGAGCTGCCAGTCAGTAAGTACAACCCCAGTGAACCCAAGATCTTCGCGTAGGAGTGTCGAGATCAGGTATTTGTTGTAGGCGAAGCCCACTTCCTCCACGGCTACGCCGTCAATGAGCAGGTCTTTCGCCAGTGAGTAGTAAGGCATGATCGCGCTGGTTCCGGCGGCGATAGCTGCTCGGAACGGTGCCAGGTGCTCTTCGAAGTTGCCCCCTGGATAAACCTGAGCTTTGCCTTGTGGGAAGTGGGGATCCTCCCCGTCTTCTTGCGCCCCGCCTCCCGGGAAGTGCTTTGCCGTGCAGGCGACGCTCGTGGATGACAGCTTCTGGCCCTGTAGACCTTCGATCAACAGCGACCCGTACTCTGACGTCACCGCTGAGTTTGAACTGAAGCTCTGCAATTGACGCGCCCAGCGCGGATCAGAGGCCAAGTCGATCTGCGGGTGAATAGCTGCACGAAGTCCGACGGCGACATACTCGCTCCTTGCGGTCTCGGCGAATTCACTCACTAACGCAGGATCGCCGATGGCTGCGAGGCCCATGGGCTCGGGCCACTGTGAGAACGAGCCGGTTGCGAAGACCATGCCATCGTTCTGCGCGAAACCATGGCGGGGATCGGTGGCAAAGGTGATGGGAATCCCGTGGGGAGCAAGCTCGGCGAGTTCCTGCATGCAGTTCTGCCAACGCGCCATGTGCTCTGCCGAAGGGAAGCGGCCAATATTGAAGTGGTTAATAGACTGGCCTACTACAAAGTCGCGAGGAGTCTCCGGCCCGAACGGACTCGCAGTATCGTGGTCACCCGGCTCGCCAACAACCATCACCGTGTTGAATAGCAGCCCGACTTTTTCTTCTATCGACAAGCGTTCGAGCAGATCCTTCGCGCGGCTCGCGGAGTCCAGGCGCGGATCTTCGTAGGGGTCCATCACTCCGTTGCCGTTCAGGTCGCGGTACTGGACGCCGTCGTCATTCGTGCTCGTGGGCCGTCGCATAAAATCTCCTTGCTAGGTGGGAATTTGGAAGAGTTTATCCGATGACCGGCAAAAGTTGCTAGACTTTTCTTGTTTGGTGACGTGGAGTTGGAGCATGATGGCACCTGTGAGTGCCCGGATGGTTCCACAAAACGGACAGGATCCATCACCACAGCGCTGACGCAGTGGGCGCGAGCACCCAGGAAGAGATTCAATGGCCATAGAGCGGTATACCGGACTCGCGTCCGTACTGGAAACAATCCGTTGGCAGGACGGCATTACGCAGGCCAGCCTGACCGATCACGTAGGGCTGGGGCGCAGTGTTGTTGCCGAGCGGGTTGCAGAACTCGAACAAATCGGGCTTATCCATTCCCCCGGCCGCGCTCCCTCTACGGGCGGGCGGACCGCCAAGCTGCTGTCCCTCAACGCCCAGGCCGGCTACGTCATAGGCGTGGACATTGCGTCCAATGAAATGGTGGTCAGTGCTTCCGATCTGGCCGGCTCCCTGCTGGGCACCCGCCACCGGGAGCTGTGCGAGATCAGCGAAGGGCCCGAGCGGATCCTGGGCCAGGTCAATGGGATCGTCGATGACGTCATCAGGGAGCAAGGGGGCAACAACCTGCTGGGGATCGGCGTGGGGCTCTCCGGTCCGGTCAATTTCGATACCGGCACTCCCGTTGGCGTACCGGTCATGCCGGGTTGGGAGGACTACCCCGTACGGGAAGAGTTCGCGGCTCGCTGGCCGGTTCCGGCATGGGTGGACAATCGCGTTAATCTTCTGGCGCTCGCTGAAATAGAGAGCAATCCGCGGGCTGCCAAGGCAAAGCACTTGCTCTATTTCGGGGCCGGCGCCGGGGTTGGAGCTGCCCTCATCGCCGATGGCAGGCTCTACCGGGGCTCCCATGGCCTGGCGGGTTCCATTGGCCATGTGGCCGTCCCGGAGGCCGGAGTGGTTGCCTGCAGGTGCGGGCGCACAGGCTGCCTTGAGGCGGTCACCAGTGGATGGGCGATTGAGCGGGACGGCTTGATGTTGGCTGAAACGGGACGCAGCCCCTACCTCGCACAAGTCCTCAAGGAGACCGGACGTGTTCGCGCCTACGACGTGACACTGGCCGCTGAGCACCAAGACGCCGCCGCAAAGGAGCTGCTCCACCGAACAGCGGCACTCCTTGGAAGCAGCCTGGCAACCTTGGTCAGTTTCTTCGCTCCTCACATGCTGGTAGTCGGCGGTGGCATTGCCCGTGCCAAAGACATCGTGCTCAAGCCCATACAGCAAGCCGTCCTTGAACGGCTGCCCTCCACGGGCGCACCGGACCTGCTCGTGGAGTTATCTGCCCTTGACGAGCAGGTAGGCGGCGTCGTCGGTGCCGCCCAGCTTGTTCTGGGCGAGCTCTTCTCCAAAGACAACCTGCCCGGGCTCCTGGAGCGGCTGATGCAACCCCTGAGTCAAACCAAAGAAGGTGTTTCGGCCTGATATTCCGAAGACCGGAAGAAGTTGTTGACTTCTTCCGGTCACCGGATTATCGTTGTAACAGGCGCCACAAAACGCTCAACCAGCACCATAAACCTCAATGGCGAGGGAGACCGAGATGGAGCACACCACCTGCATCCCGCGGCCCTGCGCCAGTAATGCATTCAAGGAATCCAAAGGATTTCCTGTGAAGCCAGGCGCCTTTCAAAGGCATGTAAGCCACCATTCATCGCAGTACTTATCCATCTCCGTAGCGTTGTCGCCGGAGAACAGTCGGATCACTCGAAGCTGAGCATTCGACGCCTTGTCTAGGAGAAACATGCGCAAATTAGTCGGCATCGCCGCCGTCACAGCCGTCATGGCGCTTACCGCCTGCAACGGATCCTCCCCTGGCGGTTCCGCCGCCTCCACGGAATTGGATATCGCAGCTATCGGAACACCTGAGTCTTTCGCACCCGGCAATTTCGGTACCGGCCCCACCACCCAGTTCCTTCAGCCGGTCTACGATTCCCTCTTCCGGAACACCAACGAGGGCGAACCCGCCGAGAATATCGTGACCAAATGGTCTTACGACGACGCCCGGACCAAGCTTTCGCTCACGATCAGGGATGGCGTCAAATTTACCGATGGGACGCCCCTGGATGCCGCCGCGGTGAAAGCCAATCTTGATTCCGCCCGCAAGGGTACTGGTGAAGCCGGCGGGCAACTGCGCTTCATCACAGAGGTAGCTGTCACCGACGCCACCAATCTCACGGTAACGCTCTCCGCTCCGGACCCGTCCCTTGTGCCGAACTTGGGGGGAACCGCCGGCGTCCTTGCCAGCCCGAAGGCCTTGGGAACCCCGGAACTGGACACCACTCCCGTAGGTTCCGGCCCCTATATCCTTGATGCCGCAAAGTCCCAGACCGGCATCAAGTACGCCTACACCAGAAATCCGGACTACTGGAACGCCAAAGACTTCCCGTTCGACACCGTCGAAGTCACGGTCTTCAACGACAACAACGCAATCCTCAACGCATTGCGGGCCGGTGAAACAGACTTCGCAGTGGTCACCGACAAGGATTCAAACAGCCTCAAGTCCGCAGGCCTGAACATCCAGTCCAACCCCGCCTACACCACCAGCGGCCTCTACTTGTTCGACCGCAAGGGTTCCCTGGTTCCTGCGCTCGCCGAGCCCAAGGTACGCCAGGCAATCAACATGGCATTGGATCGCGATGCCATCCACGCGCAAGTCTTCGGCGGTAAGGGTAAGGCCACCAGCCAGGTCTTCAGTTCCACCAGCGACGCCTACATCCCTGAGTTGGACAAGAAGTACCCCTTCGATGTGGACGGCGCGAAGAAGCTTCTCTCCGACGCCGGTTATGCAAACGGCTTCATCCTGCCCATGCCGGATGTATCACCCATCTATCCGGACCAGCAAGCGGCCGTGACTGAAGCCCTGACGGCTATCGGCATTACACCGCAGTACCAGCCGGTGAACGGCCAGACCTTCATCTCGGATCTGTTGGCAGGAAAGTATCCCGCAGCGATTTTCGGACTCAACAGCCCGCGCCCCTGGGATTTCGCCCAGATCGCGCTCACTCCCGAATCACTCTGGAACCCGTTCCACGTCTCCGACCCCACTGTGGTTGACCTGATCAACAAGGCCCAAGGCGAAACCGGTGAGGCCCAAACCGAAACGTTCCGTCAGCTGAACACCTATCTGGTGGATCAAGCCTGGTTCGCTCCCTACATCCAGTCTGACAACGTCTTCGCCAGCAGCGCCGACATCACTGTTACTCCGCAGCGCTACTCCACTCTGCCGCCTCTCTGGGGCCTGGCTCCCGCGCAGAAGTAGATGGGCGGCCGGTCCATCCCAGGGCCGGCCTCCCCTACGCATCCGTCATCTTCCCGAAGCCCAAGGAGCTGCCATGTTGATGTTTATCCTTCGCCGCCTGGCCTCAGGACTGGTGCTCATGTTCGTTATCTCCACTGCGACGTTCTTCCTCCTGAACCTCACGGGGCAAGACCCCGTCCGTCAGGTTCTGGGTCCCGTAGCCTCAGCCGAACAGGTGGAAACCAAGCGCCAACAACTGGGCCTTGATGAACCGTTGATCACCCAATACTTCCAGTGGCTCGGATCAGCCGTTCGTGGAGATTTGGGCCGGTCCTGGTTCACCAACCAGCCAGTAGGAGAACTACTCTCCCAAACCCTTCCGCCCACCCTTTCCATGGTGATCGGATCACTGATCCTCGCTGCCTGTTTTGGAACCTTGATCGGTGTGACAGCTGCCTTGCGGCGAGGACGACTCGACCGCGGCCTGCAGGTGGTATCCACCCTGGTCCAGGCAATTCCCGGCTTCCTGGTAGCCCTGGTCCTGGCTTTGGTTTTCGCAGTCCAACTGCGCATGTTTCCGGCTACCGGATTCACTGCTTTCGCGGCTTCTCCCGGCAAGTGGCTCGCATCCATCTCACTCCCGGTCATTGCGTTGGCATTAGGCTCCCTGGCCTCCATCGCTTTGCAGGTCCGGGGGTCCATGATCGATGTGATGCAGCAGGACTTTGTTCGAACACTGCGCAGCCGTGGCCTCCCCGAGCGAAGCGTCGTGGTGAAGCATGCCTTGCGCAGCGCCGCCGGACCAAGCCTCACAACGGTATCCCTGATGTTCATCGTGGCCATCTCCAGCTCAGTGATCGTTGAGAAAGTCTTCAATATCCCCGGAATCGGCACCCAGGCCAATACCTCAGCCGGCCGTGGCGACCTGCCCGTGGTGCTCGGAATCGTCCTTGTCACGGTGGTGCTCGTCGTCGTCGTGAATCTCCTCGTCGATCTGGCGCAAGGCTGGATCAATCCGAAAGTTCGTGTCTCATGACCGATAACCTTGTCACCGGCACCCGCAAGTCGCTTGAAGTGGTTAGCTCCGCACCCCAAGGCGACAAACTGATCAAGAAGTTCCTTCGTGAACCGGCGGCAGTGATCTCGCTCGTGTTCCTCGCGTTGCTCGTTGTGGTGGCGGTCCTCGCACCCTTGATCTCCTCTTACGACCCCACTGCCACCCGCCTCGCCGATGTCCTCGCACCGCCTTTCACGGCTGAACATCCGCTGGGCGCAGATGGAGTGGGCCGCGACGTGCTGGCGAACCTCGTCTACGGCGCCCAAACCAGCCTTTCCAGTGCCGCGATTGTCATTGCGGTGAGCCTGCTGATTGGAGTACCGACCGGGCTCCTGGCGGGTTACCGCCAGGGCTGGATCGACGGCGTCAGCATGTGGATCAGCGGCGCCCTGCTGTCACTGCCGGCAATAGTTGTGCTCCTTGTGGTTTTGGCCCGTGTAGGACGCAGCACCTCACTTGCACTGGTGGTCTTCGGCATATTGATCGCCCCCTCGGTGTTCCTGCTCATCCGCGGCTCGGTCCGGGCGGTGCGGGAAGAGTTGTACGTGGACGCAGCCCGGGTCTCCGGCTTGAGCGATATCCGCATCATGGTCCGCCACATCCTTCCTGTAGTCATCACGCCCACCATCATTCAAGCCGCACTGCTGGCAGGTGCCGGCATTGGAATCGAGGCAGGCATCGCCTTCCTCGGTCTTGGTTCTTCCGACAAAGCCAGCTGGGGCCTGATGCTCAATGACGCATCGCAAAACATCTTCAACGCGCCCGGGCTGCTCATCTGGCCAAGCGCTGCACTGGTGTTGACGGTCATGGCCTGCACCTTGGTGGGAAACGGCTTCCGCGACGCCCTGGCGAACTACGGATCATCTGCCGGCCCCGCCAGGAAAGTAAAAGCTGCCGAGCACGCCAGTTCAACTCCTGAACCTGCACGGCCTATGAAGAAGGCGCCTGTGGATCCAGGAGACGCACTTCTGGTCATCGACGATCTCCGGGTTTCCTACCCCCGCCCCAACGGTGAGAAGTCCGACGTCGTCAAAGGCATTTCCTTGAGGGTGGAGCGCGGCCAGATCGTTGGCCTGGTGGGAGAATCAGGCTCGGGTAAGTCACAGACCGCCTTCTCGGTCCTGGGACTCTTGCCCGGGCAAGCCCACATGACTGCGGGAACCTTGAGTTTCGCCGGAGTGGATCTGCTCGGGATGACTCCCAAAGAGCGAAATGGACTACGAGGCGCCCGGATCGGTTATATCCCCCAGGAGCCCATGAGTAACCTCGATCCCGCCTTCCGCATCGGGTCCCAACTCACGGAGCCAATGCGACACCACTTGGGAATCTCGGCAAAGACCGCAAAAGAGGAAGCCCTCAAACTCCTCGCCCGCGTAGGCATTCCTGATCCGGAGCGGGTCTTCAAGTCCTACCCGCATCAGGTCTCAGGCGGAATGGCGCAGCGCGTACTCATTGCCGGAGCCGTTTCCTGCAATCCGGAACTGCTCATTGCCGACGAACCCACCACCGCTCTGGACGTCACGGTTCAGGCCGACGTGCTGGATCTCATTCGCAGCCTTCAGGCGGAACGCGGCATGGGTGTGGTCCTGGTGACCCACAACTTCGGCGTCGTCGCGGATCTGTGCGATCAAGTGGCCGTGATGCGCAACGGAGAAATTGTGGAAGTAGCTGAGGTCACTGAGTTGTTCACCAACCCCCGGGAAGAGTACACACGGCTCCTCTTGGACTCTGCCCTCGATTCGACCTCGAAAACGCCGGCCGACCACCCTGTCGAGGCCGACATGACCACCGAGACAGAAGGTGCACGATGACTTCCGTCAACCAGACCGCCTTGCCGGAAGCAGAACCCCTCCTGCGGATCACCGACCTGACCGTTGATTACAGGATTGGCGGATTCGGCAGAAAACGGACATTCCGGGCGTTGCAAGGCGTGAGCCTGGATATCAAACCCGGGGAAACCCTGGGGCTTGTGGGTGAGTCCGGTTCCGGTAAGTCAACCATTGGCCGAGCCGTGCTGGGTCTTGCCCCGGTGACCGGCGGCGACATCCGTTTCGACGGCAGGTCAATCACCAGGCTCAGCAAGAAGGAACGCCGGGCACTCAGCAGCGACGTTCAGGTGGTTTTTCAAGATCCCTACACCTCCCTGAATCCTTCAATGACCATCAGCGACATTTTGTCCGAGCCGATGCAGGTTTCCGGGACGTCCAAGGTTGATGCACAACGACGGGTCCGGGAGCTTCTGGATGTTGTGAACCTGCCCTCCAACGCCAGCACCCGCTATCCTCGCGAGTTCTCCGGTGGCCAACGGCAACGCATCGCAATCGCCCGTTCGTTGTGCCGGAATCCCAAGCTCATAGTGTGTGATGAGCCCGTCAGTGCATTGGACTTGTCCACCCAGGCACGGGTTCTTCAACTTTTCTCCGACATTCAAGAGCAGACCGGGGTTTCGCTCCTTTTTGTCACTCACGATCTGGATGTGGTGCGGCACATCAGCGAGCGCGTCGCAGTGATGCGGCGGGGAGAAATCGTGGAGACAGGCATCACGGAGCGGGTTATCGCCGAGCCGCAACATGCATACACGAAGGCCCTCCTCCTGGCCTCACCTATCGCCAACCCGGCCCGGCAGGCCAACCGGCGCCGGGAACGACGACTTTTCCTTGACGCTCAAGCCGCACTGTCCACAGCTGCCCGCTGAGCAAACCATCAGGGCGTGAAGCCCTCCTTCTACAGACTCCCGGAGAACAGCATGATCACCACAGCAGTACCTTCAGCGCGCCCTTATCCAGCTGTCGTTGACGTCGCAATCATCGGCAGCGGCCCTGCCGGAGCCACCTATGCCCGGATACTTTCAGAGCTCAGCCCCCAGGCCAGCATTGCCATCTTCGAGGCCGGACCGACCATCAGTGATCCCCCCGGATCCCACGTGAAGAACATCGCAAGCGTGCAGGACCGCGAAGTTGCCCAGCGCCGTTCCGAGGGAAAAGTAAGCGCCGTGCCAAGCGGCGGGAACCTCGCAGAGTACGCACGCGACGTCGCACGCCCGGTGCGGCCCGGGACCTTCCTCCTCGACGACGGTTGGCAGCAGCCCGGCGAGACCGGACTGCCGGGCCTTGCATTCTCCAGCAATGTTGGCGGTATGGCTGCGCACTGGACCGGCGCGTGCCCGCGTCCTGGCGGAAGCGAACGTATTGCGTTCCTTCCGAACATGGACGAGCTTCTGAGCGAGGCCGAACGCCTCCTCTCGGTCAGCTCAGAGGCCTTGGCTGGTGCTCCCCTGGCCGACCTCGTCCGCTCGCGTTTGTCGGCGGCGCTCGACGACGGACGCGCACATGACCGGCGTGTTCAGCCCATGCCGCTGGCGGTCCGCCGCACTGACGACGGTCGCTTCATCTGGTCTGGAGCTGACGTGGTGTTCGGTGACGAGACGCGGAACAACCCCCGGGCCCGCCTGTTCGACGAAAGCGTGGTTGTGCGGGTACTGACCGACGGAGACGAGGTCAGCGGTGTGCGGGTGCGCGACGCCAAGTCAGGAGACGAGCATGAAATTGCGGCCAGGTACGTCGTAGTTGCCGCCGATGCCCTCCGCGGTCCGCAGCTGCTGTTCGCATCCGGTATCCGCCCCGAAGCACTCGGCCGGTACCTAAACGACCAGCCTCAGATTGTCCACGCTGTCCGGTTGACCGGTGCCATGGATGATGTTCCCGCTGCCTCATCAAGCGACACCACCATCACCGCCCAAAGCGGGGTCAGCTGGGTGCCCTTCACCGATGAGCAGCCTTTTCATGGGCAGGTCATGCAACTGGACGCATCACCGGTGCCCATCTCAGGGGATGTCATCCCTGGTTCGATCGTGGGCCTGGGGTGGTTCTGCGCCAAGGACCTCCAAGCCTCAGACCGCGTTGTCTTCTCCGAAAACACCACGGACGCCTACGGGTTGCCAGCCATGAATATCCACTACACCTTCACCGAACGCGACGAGCAGACACTGTCCGCAGCACGCCAATCGGTGGTTGCCGCCGCCCGGTCCTTGGGCGAGCCACTGGGCGATCAACCGCTCACTTTCCCTGCCGGCGCCTCACTCCACTACCAAGGCACCCTTCGGATGGGGACATCCAATGACGGAACCGCTGTATGTGATCCCGCCGGACAGGTGTGGGACGTCAGGGGGTTGTTCGTTGCCGGCAACGGTGTCATCCCTACCCCTACAGCCTGCAACCCCACGTTGACCGGGGTGGCCCTGGCCGTCGCCGGGGCCCGCCAGATCGCCGAATCAATCAACTCCACGTCCACAGAGAAGTGAGGAAAACATGGTCCTCGAACGAGAACTGATCCAAAGCCGGGGCTTTCGCAACGTCCACGAGGGAACCGAAACTGTCGGCTTCGAGATAGCCCTGCGCATGCCGAACTACCGAGGTGTCTGGGCAAGCCTCATCGACGGGGTCGCTGTCACCGTAGATGGTCAGGCATGGAGCCGGGAAGTACCGCGCTGGACGCTCCAGGGACGCACTTTCAGCATCCAGGAACTGCGCCAGTCCACCGATGTCCGCTGGCAGCTCGATGAAGTGGCCACCGTCATGGTGCCGCTCCCAGGCGGCCTGGCGGTAGGTGTCCACGATGTCCGCGTTGATATTGCGCTGCACGCACCCTACATTCCGGCTGAATTCCAACCGTCAATTTTCACGTCCCAGCGAAAGGTCACGGTCCTCGCATGAGCAACCTCAAGTACGGCGTCTCCCTCTACAGCTACACCGGTGATATCAACACCGTCCTCACCCTCGAAGACGCCATGGCACACATAGCTGACATCGGCGCCACCGGGATTGAGATCCTGGGCGAAGGTCACGTGCCCAACTACCCGGAACCGTCCGCCGCGTGGATTGACCAATGGTTCGGGCTGCTCGAAAAATACCAGCTGGAGCCTACCAATTACGGGTCGTGGATCGACTCGAGCATGTGGCGTGACCGCGACCTCACCGCAGATGAGGGCGCTGTAATGCTGGCCCGCGATCTTCGGCTGGCCCATCGTCTTGGATTCACCTCAATCCGCCCCAAGATCGGTGTAGTGTCCATGGACCTGCGCCCCCACCCGATCTGGGAGGAAGTGATTGAGCGCAACCTCGATCTCGCGGCCGAACTGAACCTCATTATTTGCCCGGAAATCCATGCGCCCACTCCCATCAAGCACCCGGTGGTGGACGAGTACATCGCGTTCATCGAGCGAACCGGATCGAAGAACTTCCGCCTGCTCATCGACACCGGTATCTTCCAAAGGGCGATCACCACCGCCAAGCATGACGGCCTCAGCGAAGAAGCCCAGGAAGAAGGATGGCGTAAACCCCTTGCCGTTCCCATGTCGGACCTGGCGGATGTTCTCCCCTACGTGTCGTTCATTCAGGCGAAATTCTTCGACATCGACGATGACCTGGTTGACGGCCAGATTCCTTGGCGCGAGATCCTTCAGACCCTGAAGGAGAACGGATGGTCCGGTTACCTGTCCAGTGAATACGAAGGCGATCGGCTGCCTTACCGATCCATTGAGCAGGTCCGCCGGCAGCATGCGCTTCTGCACAGCCTGGAGGCCGAGATCGCCGGGACGCCGTGACCCAAGTACGCAACCACAGCCGCAGCAACAGCAACACAGGACGGATCTCTCCCACCCGGCTCCGGCTCCTCATGGCAGCGCTCCTGGCGGTGTCATTTCTTGGAGCCCTCGATCACACCATCGTTTCGACGTCCTTGGCCACTGTCGCCGGCGAACTCGGAGCCCTCCAGCACATGAGCTGGGTGGTAGTGGGATACACGCTCGCCAGTACTGTCCTGCTCCCGGTACTCGGAGGGCTGGGCGATCGGGTCGGTCCGCGGATGGTCTTCCTCATTGCGCTGATCGGCTTTGCTGCAGCGTCCTTCGTGTGTGGCCTCGCGCATGACATGACCCAGCTCGTCGTCGCCCGGGTCCTCCAGGGCATGAGCGCCGCGGGTCTTCAGCTGATGTCGCAGACGATCGTTGCCGAGGTCACCACGCCAAGGCAACGTCCTGCGTACCTCTCACTGATCGGCGCAGCCTTCCCGGTGGCAATTCTGATCGGGCCGCTCCTCGGGGGCCTGATCACGGACCATTGGGGATGGCCCTGGGTGTTTTGGATCAACGTCCCGGTGGGGCTTGCCGCACTTCTCCTGGCGGTCGTGGCCGTTCCACACATCGAACCGGCGGGCAAGAAACGGTTCGACGTCGTTGGAGCGGTGCTGCTCACCGCTGTCCTTGTGGCGGTGGTGCTGGCAGTTGCGTGGTTCAGCTCCGGAAACTCCGCAGCGTGGATCGCCCTTGGAGCAGGCGTAGCAGCGCTAGGCGGGCTCGTCGTCGTCGAGCGCGGTCAACAGAACCCCATCATCCCGGTTCACTTGTTCCGCAACCGCACCTTCAGTGCAGGCGTGGGACTCTCAGCAGTCATGGGTGCGGGGCTTATCTCAGCCACGGCGTACCTGCCAACGTATTTCCAGATGGCCTATGGAGTCAGCGCCACCATCTCAGGACTGGTTCCCATCGCCACTGTGCTGGGAATGTTGGTAGGCAATCTCGTGACGGGCTGGCTTGCGTCGCGAACGGGCCGCTACCGCGCGTTTCCCATAGTCGGAACAGTGATGGGAGCACTCGGACTCGGAGCCATGTTCCTGCTCCCGCGGGGCGCGCCGCTGTGGGTCCCGGCGCTGATCATGGCGTTCGTGGGCCTCGGCACGGGAGCGTTCATGAGCCTCGCCATTGCGATCGTGCAAGGTGCTGCACCACGCAGTGAACTCGGCGCCGCAACCGCAACCGCGGGACTCAGCGGGCAGATCGGATCCACCGTAGGATCAGCGGTAGTAGGCGGCGTGGTGGGGTTCGGCGTCGCATCGCTCTTGCCAACCGGGCTCGATTCCCAAACCCTGACGCCTGCCTTGGTCCACGCCGCCGACCCCGCGATGCAAGCCGAGATCGCAGCGATCTACCACGACGTCTTTTCTCCCGTTTTTCTTGCCCTGGCCGGCGTCTACACCCTGGGTTTCATTGCAGCGTTGCTGCTGCCCGATGGCCGCCTTTCCGATGATGCCGCGGTCCCTGCAGATGACTCTGCCGACTCTGCCGCCCTGGACGGCTCTGCCGACCTGGCTCTGCAAGGAAAGGATTAACGTGCGCGGCAAAACCACTGTGAGATGGGGGCTCGCCGGTACGGGAACCATTGCCCGTGAATTCGCGCAGACCATTGCCGAAGTCCCCTCTGCCTTCCTCGCTGCTGCAGCGTCCCGGACCGTGGCGGCCTCAGGCAAGTTCTGTTCCGATTTCGGCATCCCAACCCAGCACTCGTCCTTTCAGGATCTTGCCCATGACCCCACCATTGACGCGGTTTACGTTTCCACCCCTGCCGGATTGCATCATGAGCATGCCAGGCAATTCCTGGAGGCGGGTAAACACGTCCTGGTGGAAAAGCCCTTTACCGCCACCCACGCCGAGGCCCTCGATCTGGCCCGAACCGCCAAGCGAGCCGGGACAGTGCTGATGGAGGCCATGTGGTCCCGGTTCCTGCCTGCCTACGTTGAGCTGAAGCGGCTGGTGGACGATGGTGCAATTGGAGAGGTGCGGAAGGTTGAAGCGTCCTTCGGTTTCCCGATTCCGGAGGCTGGGCCGAGGGCGCGGCCGCAGTTGTACGATCCCGCCTTGGGCGGCGGAAGCCTCCTGGAGATGGGCGTTTACCCTGTACAACTGTCGCACTGGCTTCTGGGCGATGAACCGGCCGTCGCCGCATTCGGCCGCAGCAGCACAAGCGGGGTGGACCTGGACACGACGGCGCTTCTTTCCTTTGGTGACGGCGCAACCGGATACATCAGCTCATCAATGTCCACAGTGCTTCCCAACAACGCACGGATACTGGGAACCGAAGGCCTCATTGAACTGCCGGCCCCGCACCATTGCCCCAACGAGCTGACTGTTTCACGCTACAACCCCTCGGGGCCGGGACTTCAGCAGTCCCACATCATTCAGGCGCCCATTGTTGGCGGCGGACTCAGGTACGAAATTCTCGAGTTCCACGCGCTGCTCGAATCCGGTAGCCCGCAGAGTTCCGTGATGCCCTTGGGCGACTCTCTGGCCATCATGCGCACACTGGACCTCATA